>JAFGDJ010000020.1 GCA_016932135.1 Spirochaetales bacterium
ACCATAGCCGCTTTTCTGCCCCTGATGATTCTTCCCGGTACCATCGGTAAATTTTTGCGGGTCATTCCCTTAACCGTTTCCCTGGCTCTGGCAGCCTCGACCTTTGAGGCGGTGGTGTTCCTTCCCTCTCACTTTGCTGATTGGCCCGGGGGGAATAAAATCGAAAAAGCCAAGGACCGGTTCGCCGGTGTCCGGCGCAGATTTACTAAAATTCTTTCCTCTCTGTACAACCGGAGAAAAATCATGGTCCCTCTGCTGGTAGTGATCATGCTGGGGTCCTTTGCCCTGGTTCCCCTGTTGCAGCAGGATCTGTTCAGCGCGGAGGATTTTACCCTCTTCTACATCGATCTCGAGCTCTCTCCGGGAACCCCCAGAGAGAAAACAAACCGGGTGGTGGCGGAATATGAAGAGAAGATCCTTCCCCTCCTGGGAAACGGAGAGGTTGAATCGATTATATCTTCCGTGGGATTAAGCTCCGGAGGGGGCGGTAATACGGCGAAATCGAACGTGGCTCAGATAGTGGTGGATCTGACGGAACGGGATGAGGGGCGCACCCGAAGCATCGCCGAAATAATGGATGATGTGCGTTCCCGGACCGCGGGGATCCCCGGAACAGAAGAGGTCCTTTTTCGAAAAGCCACCAATGGTCCTCCCACGGAACCGCCGGTTTCTTTCAGGCTTTTTGGGGATAATTACCAGAGTCTGTCCAGGGTTTCGGAAGAACTGACCGGGCTTCTCGCCGCCTATCCCGATCTGCTCAATATCGAGGATAACCTGGAGGTGGAAAGTCCGGAACTTCAGGTTGTTTTAAAAGAAGAGCGCGCCTCGGCCCTGGGAATAGACGCCCTTGCCCTGGGAACCTTTCTCAGGGATACCTACGAAGGGAGAAAGGTTACCACCTTCTTCCGGGATAACCAGGAAATAGATGTTCTGGTCCGCTATCAGCCGGGAGAGGATCTTTCCGCTCTGGCTTTAGATCAGCTTCTTATTCCTTTGGCCGACGGCAGGAACGTCCCCTTTTCTTCCGTGGCGGATATCCGGCAGGGAGATGCCCTGGCCGGGATCAAAAGAGTCGACGGCCGGCGAGAAATCACCATTACCGCCGAAGCCTACAGTAACGAAAACATACGGTCTATTAATAAGGACATCCGTACCTATTTCGACACCCAGTTGAAGCCGATCTATCCGGAGATCGAACTGGTGGTGGGGGGAGAGTTTACCGAACTGGGGAATCTGTTGATTCAGATTCTTCGGGTGTTTCTCCTGGGGATTTTCCTGATCTATATCATCCTGGGAACCCAGTTCAGGTCCTATCTGCAGCCCCTGTTGATTCTGATAACCATTCCTTTCGCCTTTGTGGGGGTTGTTCTCTACCTCTTTATATCGGGAACTCCCTTTTCCACCACGGTATTGTACGCCGGGGTAGCCCTGGCGGGGATCGCGGTGAACGATTCGATTGTCCTGGTAAGTTTTATCAACGAACAGCGGCAGAAGGGTATGAAGATCGCCGAAGCGGTTCTTTCGGCGGCGGATACCCGGCTCAGGCCGATTCTGCTGACTTCGCTGACCACCATAGCCGGGCTTCTGCCCACAGCCTTAGGCCTGGGAGGAGTCTCGGTGGTGTGGGGACCCATGGCGGGCACTATCATCTTCGGGCTGTTATTCTCAACCCTGACAGCCCTGTTCATTATTCCCCTGTTGTACGGTCTCTTGTTTGACCGGAAAGGAGCCAGACAAGGCTCTTTGGAGGTATCTCAGTGAAAAAAACAGTTTTCATCATTCTTTTCTTCTTTAGTATTCTTTCTCTGGGGGCTCAAGGTACTGTTCTGGATGCCCGGACCGTCGTCGATCTGGTAAAGCAGAATAACGCCGTGGTGCGAATTTCTTCCGCCGGGGAGGAACTGGCCCGGCAGGTCTATCAGCAGGTCCTGGGATCCGGCAGGCCGATGATTTCCTTCGCTACCGACAGCTTCGGTACCCCGCTCTACGGATACGGAAACCGGTCCGCCTCCGGTTTTGGAGTGCCGCTGGTGGAGGAATCTCACACCTTTGCCGGCAGCCTTTCTCTTTCAAGCCTTCTGCCCACCGGCGGGAGGGCTTCCTTATCGGTGGATAACAGCCTTCGGGTATCCCGTCCGGAGGACGGGGACACCTGGACCTATAATCAGGACCCCGGGGTGGGGATAACCCTTTTTCAGCCGATTTTTACAAACGGGAAATTCATCGACGGTTCCATTCTTTCCAAAACCAGAAGAAACGCCGAAGCGCTTTGGGAATCTTCCCGGACAGATAGCCTTCATACTCTCAACGGGGTTCTTCTGGGAACCTTTCGTTCTCTTCATCAAATTGAGACCCTTAGGCGGCAGGTGGAACTGCTGAAAAGGGGAGTTGATCTGGCGGTCATCCGCCGGGATGTAGCGGATGAGGATCGGAGCAGAGGAAGAATTTCCGAGTCGGATCTTCTGGAAATTGAGCTGCAGGTGGGAAAGCAGCGGGAAAGCCTCTTTGATGCCTCATACCGCCTGACCTTATCGGAGCTGGATACCGCCGGGCTTCTGGGGCTTGAGAATCTTTCCTCCTATACCTACCGGCCGGATTACCGGGAGGTTGAATCCCTGCTGGAAGAACTAGGAAGAGACATTGACACCCAATTCAACGATGTATCCGGCAATCCGTCGGTTCTTCAGGCATCCCTGGATAAAGAGCAGAGAGAACTGGCCCTTTCCTTAAACGGCCTGGATAACGCCCCGACGCTGGGCATGGGTTTTCTGATGGGACCGCGGTACCCGGATACCCGGGAGGATGAAAACGCTTTTCTCCCTTCCCTGAGCGAGCTCTTTTCTTCCGATGCCGGGGTGGATGTATCCTTCGGTCTTTCCGTGTCCTTTGATCTGTGGGACGGCGGTGTAGCGGCGAGTCGACGGAAAGCCGATGAAGCGGCCCTGACCATGGCCTCAGAAGCTCTCATGGAAGCCCGGAGAACCGTGCAGCTGGAAGTAAAAAACCTGATCACCCGGATGAGCCTGCTGAACCAGAGGATATCCCTGCTGGAAGAAAATATCGAAATCGATTCCCGTTTGTTGCAGAGAGAAGAGCAGCTTCTTGCCCTGGGAACATCCACGGCGGTAAACGTGGAAACAGTCCGGCTGGCCTTACTGAACCGGCAGGCGGAAGTGCAGAACTTATTGGGTGAACGGTTTCTCTTGGGCCTCCAGTTCCTATCCCTGACGGGACAGAGTATCGAAAGTTTTCTCACCGAATAAAAAAGAGGCTGTCCGATCGGACAGCCTCTTTTTTTTTAAAAAAATCCGGAATTATTATGACTTAACCTCGATCTGCCGGGGTTTGCTTTCGGGCAGCTTGGGAATGTTCAGGGTTAGAAGCCCGTTTTTAAAGGATGCTTCAATCTTTTTGCTGTCCGCGTCCTTGGGAAGGACAAAGCTTCTTCGGTATTCCGAGGTACTCCGTTCCCTCATGATGTAGCGATCCTTTTTCTCTTCCTCTTCTTCCCGGCGAAGGGTGGAAAGGGTCAGGAGATTTTCTTCTACCCGCACATCCACTTCCTTTTCGCTTAAGCCGGGCAGTTCGGCTTCCAGGGTATAACTCCCTTCGCGTTCCCGGATATCCACTTTAGGCATCCGCTGAGTTCCTTCTACCGTGGTGGAAAAAAAGGAATCGAGAATTCTGTCGAAGTCCTCATAGAGACTCATGCTGTTTCTCGGATTGTATCGTACTAATGTCATGTCAACACCTCCATGTTTTATCTTGTTGTACCTATTATTATGCAAGGAGCGTGCCAAATCATCAAAGGATTTATAAAATGATTAACTTCTTATTATATAAGCAATTAAACGATTTCACCTTTTCCAGGTTCACATCAAGTGGATGGTATGAATGGAATAGTTGCGTCAAAATAACACATAAAGAGAAAAAAAGACACTATAAGAGTAATTATGACCCGTATTATCCCTAGGGTTCCTGAAAGAGATCCAGAACCGCTTCCGGGGTTTTTGCCCGTTGCAGAGCTTCCACGAAGGATTTCGACTGGGTGATTTTGGCGATTTCCGAAAGAGCTTCGATATGGGGACCTGTCTGATCGGGGGGAGCCAGCATAAGGAAGAACAACCGGGAAGGCTTTCCGTCCAGGGCGTTAAAGTCGATCCCCTCCGGGGCTATTCCTATGGCGATGGTCAGGGTTTTGACCGTGGTCGTCTTGGCGTGGGGCACGGCGATACCCCCTTCAAGGCCGGTGCTGCCCAGGTCTTCCCGGGCGAAAACCGCTTCGGCCGCCTTGTCCAGGTTCTCCAGTTTTCCCGCCTTGTCCAGGATTCCCAGAAGTTCCATGATGACATCGTATTTCATGGTCGAGGTCAGGGGTGTTTTTATTACATTCTTGTCAATCAGATCGATCAGGGGCATAGTCACCTTCCTGTAACGCTAACTTGCCGGAACAATAAAGAGTATAACCTATCATAGATCTTCATACAAATCCAATACCCGATCGGGGTTTTTTACCAGAAGTACCGGGCAGGTTACCGTTCGCATGGCCCGTTCGGCTTCGTCATAAAACTCGTCTCTGCGGGAGCGGATTTTCGCGATAGCTCCGATAACCAGCAGGTCCGATTCCGTTTCTTCCACCACCTTACGAATCTCCGCGTGAACCGAACCCACCCGTTTTTCCGTCTGCAGGAAGATTCCCTTGGCGGCGGCCAGGTCCTTTACGTGCCGCAGATACCGTTCCGCATCGGCTTCCATATCTTTACGGTACTCCTCTTCTTCCGACTGAAGGAAAATTCTTGTTTTTACCAGATCGTTCAAAGCCTTGGTGTTGACCACGTACAAGGCCGTCAGTTCGGCCCCCAGGGTTTTGGCGAGACACATGGCGTACTGAGCAGCGGTAATGGAGTCTTCCGATCCGTCTATATTGACCAGGATTCTCCGGATTGGTTGCGTCATTGATCTTCCCTCCGTTTTTCCAGGAGTTGCCGTTTTACCATTTTCATGAGAACAAACATGTCCCGTTCCGTCTCTTCCAGGCGGTTCTCCAGGTTTACCTTTGTTTCCGCCAGGTCCGGAATGGCTATCTTTTCCAGGGCATTGACCTTCCGAACGGTCTTTTTAATCTCCCCGGCCAGGCGGGTAATGGATACCTTCAGTTCCGCCAGTTTCCCCATCATTTCCAGGGCTGCCTTAAATCGGCTCAAGGCCTCGTCGATATGGAAGCTGGTGCCCTCCAGGCTGAAGTAGGGGCGAAACTCCTGAAATTCTGTTTCCACCACCGGGAGACTGACCCCCATGACCTTGCGCCGACGGAAGGCTATACGGCTGTCGATATGCACGGCCGTGGCCAGGGAGCGGACCCTGCTTCTTCCCATGGCCGTTACCGATTGTTCAAGGGATTTATAGGCTTCCGTCAGCAGCTTTTCAATAGCGTCCTGATGCTGGGTAGCCTGGTCTATCAGGGACATGAGTTCAAGGATAAGAATATTCCTTTTCTGGTCCAGGAGCTCATACCCCAGCCGTGCGAAATTGAGTTCTGCCGATACTTTCAGGAGGTTTGTTCTGGTAGGGGCAAGCTGTCTCACCGTTATCCCTCGTAATATTCCATCAGCTCTTCTTCCGTCACCCGATGGAGTTCTTCCGCCGGCAGTTTCTTTAAAGCCTTCCATCCCAGGTCCAGGGTCTCTTCCATGGTGCGGTCCTCGTTTTTCGCCTGAGAAACGAATTGTCCTTCAAAGAACTCCCCGAATTCCAGGTACTGGTGGTCCAGGGGGGTGAGTTCTTCCTCGCCGATCACCGATGCCAGGTTCCGCACATCCTTGACGTAGCTGTAGGCGGCGAAGAGCTGGGCGGACAGGTGAGGGTGATCCTCCCGGGTCATTCCTTCTCCAATGCCGTCTTTCATCAATCGGGAAAGGGAGGGGAGCCCCGCCACCGGGGGATAGATATTCCTGCCGTGCATCTCCCGTTCGAAGACGATCTGCCCTTCGGTGATGTAACCGGTCAGGTCGGGGATGGGGTGGGAAATATCGTCGTTGGGCATGGTCAGCACCGGTACCTGGGTGATGGAGCCGCCGAACCCCGCCAGCATCCCCGACCGTTCGTAGAGCTCCGCCAGGTCGGAGTACAGGTATCCGGGGTAGCCTTTTCGGGAGGGAATTTCCCCCCGGAGGGTCGATATCTCCCGCAGGGCTTCACAGTAATTGGTCATGTCGGTCATGATGACCAGGACGTGCATGTCCTTTTCAAAGGCCAGATACTCCGCCAGGGTCAGAGCTGTCCGGGGGGTTAAGAGTCGTTCAATGGAAGGATCGTCCGCCAGGGATAGGAAGAGGGCCACCTTTTCCAGAACACCGGAATCCTCAAAAGACCGGATAAAATACCGGGCCACATCGTGCTTGACCCCCATGGCGGCGAAGACCACGGCAAAATCGGTAGCCGTACCCCGGACCTTGGCCTGCCGGGCGATCTGCGCGGCCAGGTCGTTGTGGGGCAGACCGTTGCCCGAAAAGATCGGCAGTTTCTGGCCCCGGATGAGGGTGTTCATTCCGTCGATGGCCGAGATACCCGTCTGAATGTAATCCCGGGGGTATTGCCGGGCCGTAGGGTTTACCGGCTTTCCGTTGATATCCCGTTCCTCCATCCCTAAGGGAACCGGACCCCCGTCGATGGGCCGGCCGAGACCGTTGAAGGAACGGCCAAGCATCTTTTCGCTCACCGGCAGGGTAAGGCTTTCTCCCATGAACCGCACCCGGGTATCCGGCAGGGTGAGACCGGTGGTGGATTCAAAAATCTGTGCCACCACCATGTCGGCGGTGGTGTCCAGAACCATTCCCAGGCGGATGTTCCCTTTCGGATCCACGCATTGCAGGAGTTCCCGGTACCCCACGGGGTGGGTTTTCCGAATGAAGACCAGAGGGCCTTCCACCCGGTGAAGACCGATGTATTCAATACCGGTCTTCAGGGTTTTCTGTACCCCTTCCAGGTCGATTTTCTCAGTCATGATGTCCTTCCAAGGCGGTCAGTTGCCGTTCCAGTTTGATTGCCAGGGAATCCAGGCGGTCCAGGTTCTCGTTGGAAACGGTAAATTTCATTTTAACGATATCCCGGAGGGCAGGAATCCTCTTAAGCTCCACCATGGTTATCCCTTTCTTAATGGCGGCGGAACCCAGGCGGTAATAGGAGAGGATGATGTCCAGCATCCGCGCCTGTTTCTCGATGGTGGAATAGCGGTCGATATCGTCAAAGGCGTTCTGCTGGAGAAAGGCGTTCTTGAAGAGGGTACAGACTTCCAGAATAAACCGCTGGCTGTCCGGCAGGGCATCGGGTCCTACCAGCTTGACCACCTGGGACAACCGTACCTCCCGGTGGAGGAGTTCCATGATCTCCCGGCGGTTGGTCACGAAATTACCTGTTTCCCGTTCCTCCCACCAGGGAAGGATATCCTCCACGTATTCGCTGTAGCTTTCAATCCAGCTTATGGCCGGGTAGTGCCGGGCGTTGGCCAGCTGCCGGTCCAGGCCCCAGAAACAGCGGATGAAGCGTTTTGTATGCTGGGTCACCGGTTCGGAGAAGTCTCCGCCGGGGGGCGACACTGCACCGATAATAGAAAGGGATCCTTCCCAGCCCCCCAGGGTTTCCATCCGGCCGGCCCGTTCGTAAAACTCGGCGATCCGGGTGGGCAGATAGGCGGGAAAGCCCTCTTCCGCCGGCATTTCCTCCATCCTGCCGGAGAGTTCCCGCAAGGCTTCCGCCCAGCGGGAGGTGGAATCGGCCATCAAAGCCACGTGGTACCCCATGTCCCGGAAATACTCGGCCATGGTCGCCCCGGTATAGATGCTGGCCTCCCGGGCCGACACGGGCATGTTGGAGGTGTTGGCTATGAGGACCGTCCGTTCCATGAGGCTTCGGCCCGTCCGGGGATCTACCAGGTCGGGAAAGGAGGTCAGCACGTCGGTCATCTCGTTTCCCCGCTCGCCGCATCCGATGTAGATGATGATATCGGCGTCGCACCACTTGGCCACGGCGTGCTGGGTCATGGTCTTTCCGGTACCGAAGCCGCCGGGGATAGCCACCGTACCGCCCCGGGCCAACGGGAAAAGGGTGTCTATAACCCGCTGTCCGGTCAGCAGAGGGGCGTTGAAGGGGAGCCTTTCCCTCACCGGGCGGGAAACTCGAATGGGCCAGGCGTGCATCATGGTCAGTTCTGCCGTCCTCCCTTCCGTTTCCAGCCGGGCGATCACTGTGTCCACGGTATACTCTCCCTCTTCCGCCAGATATTGTAACCGGCCGTGAAGGGTGGGAGGAACGAGGACCCGGTGAAGCAAGTGTTTCGTTTCCTGGACGGTTCCCAGGCAAAGGCCGCCGGAAACCTCTTCGGGGATCTCCGGAGAAGGAACAAAATGCCAGGTTTTCTCCCGGTTTAACGCCGGAAGAGTGATACCCCGTTGAATGGAAGTTCCCGAAAGATTACGGATCTCCTCTAGAGGGCGTTGGATGCCGTCATAGATGGAACCGAGAAGCCCCGGCCCCAGCTCTACCGAGAGAGGCAAGGCGGTGCCGTAGACATTTTCCCCGGGTTTCAGCCCCGTGGGGTCCTCGTAGACCTGGATAATGGCGCCCCCGGCTTCCAGTTTTATCACTTCCCCGACAATACCCAGTTCTCCCACATGCACCAGTTCCATCATACCGGCGTCGGTGATTCCCGAGGCCTCGATGACCGGTCCGTTTACGCGCTTTATCTGTCCGATAATTCTGCTGCTCATGATTCGGTAAAAAGTTCCTTGTGTATCACCGCCCGAAGGGCGGAGGTATACCGTACCAGGCGGGTGGAAACCTGGTTATTAAAGGCCCGGTTACTCCTTTTATCCGAGAGGATAACCCCCTGGCCTACCGCCGGGTGTTCAGGATCGAAGGTGAGTTTAGTCGCCCTTCCGCTGAGCTGAAGAATTTCCTCCTCCGCTTCCCGGAGGAGTTTTCCATCCAAATAGCGACCCTCTTCCGGTGATGTGGTAAGTATCCCTTCTTCGCTTCCCAGACCCAGCCCCGCTTCGGCAATCCATCCTTTTAGTATCTCCCGGTAATCTTTGCCGCCTGGCATGGCGGACATTCGTCGGCGGGCTTCGGAAGTTACCGCTTCTACCAGATGTTCCTGTTCTTTCAGGGCCCTTCGATGGATTTCCAGGCGGGCGCGTCGTTCGGCATCCAGGAGAATTTCCTTTGAACGTTCGGCAATTTCCTTTTCCCGTGATTCCAGCAATGTCGAAGCCTGCTGTTCCGCCGCCTCGATTCTCCGTTTCGCCGATACTTCGGCTTCCCGTACAAGGGTTGCCGCCTCTTCCTTCGCTTCTGCGATGATGCCGGACACGAGACCGGCGGGTTGCTTTGTTTCCTTGGTATTCATTTCTATCCCCTAGGAAAGTTTCATTCCGATGGCCTGGTTGACCATTTCCCGCAGCTCCGGCCTCCCAGGCATCTTTCCGAGCCTGTCCGGGATCTCGACGATCAGGGGGAAATCCCGGGTAAAAAGGTACCGGTCGACCTTCGGGCGAATCAGTTCGGCGATCCGTTCGGTGATGAGAATAATACCGATCTCTTTTTCGGTGACCGCCCGGTCAAAGGCGTTTTCGGCTTCCGCCGAGGTTTCCACCCGTTCTCCGGCCACCCCGGCCAGGGAAAAGCCCAGGGTGGTGTCTTCGTCGCCGATAACGAAATACTTCACCCTAGACCTTTCCGAGAATCATCAGGGCCGTAATGAACCCAAAGACCACCAGACCTTCGGCCAGGGCGATGAAGATCAGGGCTTGCCCCGCGATCTCCGGCCGTTCCCCCACCGCTCCCATGGCGGCGGCCCCAACGTTGGCAATGGCTATACCGGCTCCAAGGGCTCCAAACCCGAAAGCTATCGCCGCGGCGATAAGACCGAATTTCTGCACCTCCGGCGCGACGGTTCTTTCACCTGCCGTCTGGGTTTCCTGTCCGAAGGCCGAGCCGGCGGTAAGGGCGAAGAGGATGAGGAGAACCACCGTGACCATGGAGATTCCGGTGCTTCGTAAGATGAAAAGCTTCTTCTTCATGTAGTAACCTCCTTCCGGTTTGCATCATCTCCCATATGAAGGGAAAGGGGATTGTATGCTCTCCCTGAACCGGAAAAATATTTGGAAAAAAATTCATAGTAATTAAGCCTTAAGGATTGAATACCTGCCGAAAGGCCTTCAAGACCGATAACCAGGATATTCCCCAGAATGAGAATGATCACAGCCCCTAGAGTACTGTAGCCCTTTCCTCCGGATGCCATGCCGGCGATCTGAAAGAAGGCGGACATCAGACTGACATGGGCTATTCCCAGCCCGGCCACCCGCATGAAGGAGAGGGTGTTGGCCAGATACCCGCTGGATATCTCAAGCACTTCCACCAGCCATTCCATGAAAAAGATCACCGGCGTAAGGGCCGTCATCCGTTCCTTATGGCCCTTTCTGGCCTTCAGGTACCGTTCCAGGGGGGCTTTGAAAGCCAGAAGAAGAAAGGGCAAGGCGAGAGCAGGGAGAAGGAAGGAGGCCGGGGGCAACTGCCGGTAGTCATGGCGGACAAAGTAGAAAGCAAGATACACTCCGGCGGCGTAAATCCATCCGCCAACAAGCCCCCCCTTGTCAAAAAGAAGGGGAAACCAGCGTTTTTTCAGGCAGAGATTAATCCAGTTCAGGATGAGCCCTGTTCCCAGAACACCGATGCCGAAATAAATGGTTATCTTCAGGATATCGAAGATAGACCGTACTGGTCCGGGAACCTCCAGGCCGCCTACCACGGCGTGATAGGGAAACCACAGGGGCTGAAGGAGTTCAAAGCCGAAATATGAGCCGAAGAGGATTCCCGCCGCTATGGCCGAACCCCCGCACCAGGTGATGAGCTGAAAAAGGTTTGAATCTTTTCTCTGTTTCTTTTTCAGATAAGTACCCAGAAGCCCCAGCACCAGAAGCACCAGACCGTGGCCGGCATCACCGAACATCAGGCCGAACATCAGGACATACGAGACCGCCACAAAAGGGGTGGGGTCGATGGTGCCGTATTCGGGAATGGCGTAATTCTTTACCAGTTTTTCGAAGGGCAGCAGCATCTTCGGATTTCGCAGTTTTACCGGCGGAGTGAAGGTTTCTGTCCGGATCTCTTTTTCACCGGTCCATTCGAGATAACACCGTCCCGCGGTGGCAGACTCCAGGGCTTCGGTCAGCCGGGTTTGCTCCCTGACGGGAAGCCATCCCGAAAACAGCGCCGTTCTGTCAGTCTTGGAGAAATCCTGATGGATCCGTTCCGCCAGTTTCGTCACGGTGAGCTTTCCCAGGGCTTCCCGGATCCAGGATACTTTTTCCATCAGCCGGTTTCGTATTTCTTCGTCCAGAAGGTTTTCTTCATCCCGAAGAGAATTCACTTTTTCATCCAGCCTTCCGTCCAGTTCGTCGCTTTCCCCGCCGTAACCTACAGGGAGCTCGGCGCTTACCCATCCGCAGCGGTCCAGGAGGCTCCGAAGGGAGGCATCGTCCTTCTTCATGGTGATGAGCAGTAATACCGGTGTCGGGGTATCCTCTTCGGAAGCTTTCAGCAATACCGAAGGAAAATCCTCCAGGGCGGCGGAAAAGGCTTCCTGTTGTTCCGAGGGAATCGTTCCGGTCCTTAAGGACAGAAAACTGTAGGTTGATTGGGCCTTCAGCCCGGAACGGATATCGCCGAAGGTGCGAATCTGTCGCTTGATTTCCTCAAGCTGTTTCCGTTCCGCCTCCAAGGCGTTTCGTTTTTTCCTTTCCGTTTCCACCGAGCCCAGAATGGTAAGAAATTCTCCTTCCAGATGCTCGAAGTCATCGGCAGCCATGCATTCCAGGTGTTCCGGGGTGAGGGCTTCCAGACGGATGCCGTAGAAATGAAAGAGTCCGTGAATTTTTTGGATCAACCCATCCAGTTTACTTTGAGCGATTTCCGCAGGGAAGGTTTTCAGCTTATCCCGGAATTCCGGTGAGACATCCCGAATATTTACCAGGTCGAGAATTCCCAGGTTTATGAGAACTTCGGTGACCGCCTTGACGTCATCTTCCAGGGCGACACCGGTCAGATAGGTCATTTTTTCCGTTACAATCATAATGATGCCGCCTTTTCATCATGAGAACTACCGTAGGCTGCCGAATTAAGAGCGGAAACAAGGTTTCTTATTTCCCGGCGTTTTAAAATGGTGTAGGCCGGGAGAATACCGACGGTAAAGGGGTTTCCCAAAAGGACCTTCCGAATTTCCCGATCCAGGAGGGTTTCAAGAATCGAATCAAAAAGGGCCAGTCGGCCGAAGGTTTCGGAAGTTTTCCCGGACAACAGGGTGTCAAACCCCGGAAAAAGGGAGGCGGCGTATTCGGTTAACCGGTCCCGGGGTCTTCCGCTGCTTAAAGTTTTTTTAAGACCGGCAGTTTGAACCTTGTATCCTCCGGGGATGAGGAAGGTCAGAGCCTTTTCCGTCGGCAGCGACAGGGATTCGGTAAAGCGGTATATCCGGGAGAGGTTATGAATGTCAATTTCCAGACCCGTCATTCGGCCTGCGATCTCCCTGTCCCGGTCGGATAGTAATTCCAGAGCTTTCAGTACCAGCCGGTAGAAAAGGATGTCCAGACTGTTTTCCAGGGGAAACAGCGAACCGGTGTTTAAAACGGTATCCTTTTCTTCTTTAACCACCCCTCCATAGATCCGTCCCGCGAGGAGTTCCTCCGCTTCATCCAGATTCCCGGCTTCAGCGATCTTCCGCAAGGGGAGCCGGGGAAAAAGATCCGCCGCAGGCTCAATGGGAATGACCGGCGGATCCACGTGAAGAACCTGCCGGGAGAAGACCGCCCGCAAGGCTCGTTTCAACAGCTCGATGATGTACCGTTCCATAAGGGAAGAGGCGTATTGTTCCACCGGTCCTGTCAGCCCCTTGATGATGCCGCTGAGATCCCGGATTTCTTCGGCCAGGAGCTCTCCTTCCACCGTTTCCAGATCGCCGGTCAGGCGACTGTATGGAGTACCGGCCAGCAGGGAAAGCCCCGCTGCCAGGGATCCGGAGCGCCGGATGGAAAGAAACAGGTTGTCCGGCAGCATCACTCCTATACGGGTGCGAAGCTTCGCGTTAAGGAAGGCGAAACGGGAAACATCACCGGCCATGTCAGGAGTCTTTCCGGTACGCCGGCCGGCAAAGGATCTTCAGCACCCCTTGCACGGCCCGTTCGAAGCTCTCCGAATCTTGATCATTCAGAGAAGAGAGAGACGTGCCGGCTTCTTCAATGAGGAGCTTCTTCCGGGCTTCCGCTTCGTTTCGGGCTTTTTCCAGGCCTTCCTGCACCATGGTTCTGCCGGTTTTTGTCGCTTCCGCCAGAATTCTGGAGGCCTGGGCTTCGGAATCGCTTCGAAGTCTGCCGGCTTCTTCCCGGGCTTTCCTGAGAATCTCCGAAGCCTGTTCTTCCACCCGCAGGACTTCTTCAATGATTTCTCGCATAGTATATCAGTTATACCACATTATCCCCCGGAGATGTAAAGGGGGACTTCCAGAAAGGGTGTCGTATCGACTAGGAAACCTTTGATTTCTTCCATCAAAAGTAGTATTATCCAAGACGACAAGAGACATCGGCAACCCTCTGTCATGCTTCATGTCTTTACCATCGGAAGGGAACATCGCCGTTTCAGGTGGTTTTGATGGAGACGATACGGGATATGTCCTGGATGCGGCAGCTCCTTTACGGGAAGGTCCTGGAAAAGTTTTCCTTTGGAAGCTTTTCCGTGGTATCCCTGGAGCTGGAGCATGAAAAACATGGATTCAAGGACCCCTACCGCTACCGCATTCTCTTTTTTCCCAAGAACGACAGTAAACCCGTCCTGGCCATGAACATGGAATCCACTATTCTCGGTACTCATAATCTTACCGAACACGCGGGCAACAACCACCGCAATTTCGGTCCGGTGGAAGAAAGCTTCGGATATCAGGATTTTAAGTCCTGGGCCCTGGAACGAGCGCAGGAAGAAATAACCGACTAGGATCGATATCTCCCCTCGGGGCGCGATTTCTATCTCGAATCCGGATGACGGGTTACCCGGTTCACCAGGGCCGAAGGATCGACGCGAATGATCCGGGGAAGCTTTCCGGCAGCCCCGATCCGGTCCCCTATAATCGCCAGGGCGCCCCGGATGCCGGGGATGGAGGTGATGGTTTCCAAAGATTTCTCCAGATCTTCAGGACCTTGTATGAGATTGGCCAGGTGAGTCGCCGCCGCGTCGGCCAGGGCTCCGTCGGAGGAAACCACGGTGGCCAGGTCGCAGCGGCCGAAGGACAGGGAATGACCCAGGGTCGAAGAGGATGAGCAGATGCTTGCCGGGGTATCCTCCGGCGTGACGAGAAAGGCCAGCATGTCGGGACCGAAGGAGCCGCCGGAGTAGATCCCCGTCACCGCCGGCCGGTCCAGCAGCATGTACAGATCTCCGCCGTTATCCACAATGATGTCTTTTACCCCGGCGGCCTCTGCGGCCTGAGCGGCCAGGTGGGCGAAGGTACCGGCCACGGCTGCCATGGGACCGACACCGACGGCCGCCGCCGCCTCGGTCATCCGGCGAACCATCTCCGGGGCGTTTTCGGCGGCGGGCAGGGGGGTAAGGCTTTTAACAAAACCGGGATGCTCCTCCAGGTATCCCTCCAGGATGCTTCTTTGCCGCCGGATCTCCATGACAGCCTCTGCGAAGGCTGATTCGGTGATACGGAAATGGGCTTCGTGAAGGGTAAAGGTTTTAAAGTCTCTGCCGGAGTTCATTCCCGGAAGATGGAGGAACAGGCCCCGTAAGGACAGTTGGGGATGCAGTTGAGGCATTCCACGCAAAGCTGCTCTTCAAAGGTGATTCGTCGAGTAGCCGGGTCGGCGATCTTCAAAGCCCCGGTGGGACAGTGAGACAGGCAGTTTCCGCAGCCGGTACAGAGTTCTTCGTTCCAGCTGAGTCCCTTTTCCCGGTCGTTGACCGTCACCCCGAGGCCTTTGGCGTAATCCATGCCCCGCCGGATATCTTCATCGCTGCCGGTCACGTCCACCACCAGGTACCCTTCTTCCGCCGGGGTTATCATGGCGCGGTAGATGTTCACCTCCAGGTTATAATCCCGCACCAGGTAGCTCATCACCGGCTTTTCAGTGGCGTTTTTCTGAAAGATGAAAAGAAGACGTTTCGTGGTCATCGGGCGGGCTCCTTCATTGTAATGCCTCTCATGGCCTGTTCCTTGGGCAGGGGGGCCGAGGGGCGGGATAAGTGAAAATCACCCCGGCGAATTTCATCCTTTAAAAGTTCCGCCGCTTCCAGGGCCTTGCCGTAGGAACTCATGGAACTGACCCGGATATCCTTTCCCATAAACCGAACAGAATTGTTTTTCAGGTCCGCGTAACTGATGTGGCCCAGGACCTTTCCGTTCCGCGCCTGGTAGTCGCCGCCGTAGTTTATCACCGGAGCGGTGATATCCTTATCCCGCACGGTGGTCCGCCGGAGAATCTCCTTGTTCAACACTGGAATCGGCACGGCGATACCTAAAGCCAGGGAAACCCCGTAACCCTTCAGGCTCACTCCCCGAACAAAGGCACTGCTCATTTGTTTCATATCGGCGCTTAAGGCCAGGGTTCCCGCTCCCTCCGTGGGGATTCCCAGGTCGTTCCGCTCACAGGTGGGGGCATGCTGGGTGCCCTCGGCGTAGACGATCCCCCGGGCCCCGGCCAGCCATACGGCGGAACCGACACCGATAGTTTCATAGAAGGGGTCGTTCAACAGGGGTGAAAGCTGTCCGGCGGAACAGTAGGTGATGTTTCCCATATTCGGTTCCAGTAAACCCAGGTAGGTGTACACCGGCTTATCGGAACAGTTCACCGCCACATTGTAGTTCTGGTAGCAGTTCCGGGGGTTCACCATGATCGCCTGGTTGAGGTCTTGTATGGAAAAGGTGGTCCTAAGTTCCCGTAAGGGGTAGTCGTCGGTGCCGTAGGAAAGGGCGAAAAGCTGGCACTCTTTCCCGGCGATGAGTTTCTCGATGACATGGCCGCCGCCGAAGCGGAATTCCCCGGGATAGTACATGTTGGCCGGATCGTTGTGCCGCAGCTGCGTGGCCCCGAGGTAGAGATCTACTGCGGCGATACCGGAGTAGGCAAGCACATCGTCTATCCACGCCTCGGTGATGCGCATTTTCGGTTTGCTGTGTCCGAAGTTTAAAAAGGCCCCGGAGGAGCACATGGGTCCGAAGGTGGCGGTGGTTACCACGTCCACCTCTTCGGCCGCTTCGTCGAGACCGTGCTTGTCCACATAGGCAATAATTTCATCGGCCGTCAGCACCACGGCCTTTCCCGACTCGATCCGGCTGTTGATCTCTTCGTAGGTTTTCATGGAGAGAAACACTATAGAAAAGCCCCGCTTTGATCAAGCTGATAGAAAATAATTGGCCCGCGTCCTTGAAAACCCCCTCAAAGGGGGGTAGGATAGGGATATGATGAGGAAACATATATGAAAGGATTGTGTAAGGGAGCCCTTTTTATGGCCGTCCTGGCGGTTCTCTTATCCGCGTGTTCCACCTTGAACTTCGCGGCCAAGGAAGAAACGGTTTTAGAGGTGGTGAACCTGATCAATTACGGCACCCCGGAAGAGCTGCAGAGCTTGAGCGATCTTCCCTTTGTGCTTGACGGGGAAATTGTTTTCTCCGGCGGCACTATAACGGATTTCTGGACGGGCTTAAGAGCTTCCGGATTCCTGTTGAGGGACGCGGTCCCCGTGGTTATCCAGGAAGTAGCGCCGGGCACCTCCTCCCGATTTTCAACCTCCCGGGAAATGGAGATCTTCTTCGAGAAGCATTTAGTGGAAAAAGCCGTTTGCGTGGACCTGGAAACGGCCGACGGGGTGTTTCACCTGCTCCTGGGGGAAAAGAGGGGCGATTACCCCGTTATCCTTGGATTCGGAGGGCCGGTAAAATGAAAAAACTCACCCTGAGTATGTTGCTCCTTGTGCTGGCGGCGGGATTTCTTCCGGCCCAGAACGCCGATGTGGTGTACATCGATGGCTGGGTGGACCTCAAGCGGGCCGGCGGTGGTGTGGAAGAAGCCTTTTTCGGCGATCTGGTGCGGGTCGGGGATTCGGTGATTACCGGCGTTGACGGCACAGCGGAACTGGCCCGGGGAACCGGGGCGCACATCTTCGTGTCCGAGGATACGGTTTTCACCCTGATGGAGACCGAGCGGAACGGGGAACGGCAGACGGTGCTCTCCTGCACCCTGGGTTCCGTGGCCTTCAAGTTTCAGAAGATGACCGAAAAGGAACCCCTGGTGTCCAGTCCCAGCCTGGTGGCGGGAATCCGGGGAACCGAGTTTACCGTCTATACCGCCGCCGACGGTTCTTCCCTGGTGGCGGTGGAAAGCGGCCGGGTGGATATCGAGGCCGCCGGCGAGACCGTCAGCCTGGAAGCCGAAGAAGGGGTGGAAGTCCGTCCCGGCGAGGCTCCGGGGGAGAAGTTCCAGGTCTTGCGGGGACAGATAGATTACAGCGCCTGGAGCGATGAAAAGATGGCGGCCTTCCTGGAAGATCCGGCGGCGGCCTTGGGACGCATCGGGACACGGATGGATGAATACATCGCCCGGATCTTCGAGTTCAACGATCACAAGACCCGGCTGAAGCAGGCCATCGAGAAGGAACGGGCTAAACTGGAAGAGATCAAGGCTTCTCAGGGGGAAGCGGCCATGGTCGACCACTACAAGACGGTGATCCAGCCCATGGAGCGGGAAGAGGCCTTTTCCGTACTCAATTACCGGTATTACACCCTGTCGGCCCTGTCCCTCCGGCGGTATATCATGACACCCCTGTATGTCACCATGAAAACCACGTATCTCTCCGATCAATCGGCGGATACCTATCTATCTTTCCTGGAGGTCTATCAGGGACTTCTGGAACAATATGAGAAGGGAGTGGTTCCCTATCTCGTGGAAGCGGATTTCTAATTTTTGGAGGAACAGATACCATGAAAAAAATCATACCTGTAGTTTCCATTGTCCTTTTGGTTCTTACCCTGGCGGCCTGCGGCGGTCTTCTGGATTCCTTTCTCATAGACCCGGCCCTGCAAGGGCGCCTGGAAAGTTTCGTGGCGAAAATAAACGATCAGGATTGGGAAAACCTGTATACGGAAATGCACCCCGACGCGCTGAACTATGAACAGTCCAAGGACGGAGCGGTCTGGAGCGCCCTTTTTCCGAATTCCGACTATGCGATACCCTTCAATCCTTCCACGGAGGGACAAGAGGAAGGTATCAGGACCATGAACAGCTCCATATCCTATGTGGTGGCCGACTCAACAATTACGGATCCGATTATCGCCTTTACCTTCAAACAGTCCGGATCACTCTGGTACATTTATAAGATCGTCTGGGGATCCGACGAAATTTTCCGAAAACTCAAGTAAGTCCTTTTTCATTATTCCTTCCTCCTGGGTCTCACCAGGAGGAAGGTCATCACCACCAGAGCGGCAAATCCCACATACATGACTGTAAAGACCCAGGGGGGAAAGTCGTAGAAGATAATCTTCCGGATGAGCCGGGCCACGAAGGTCATGTCCGCGTCTACCCGCTGACCGGCTTTCATCCGGAGGTTGTACTCCCACTCGGTGAGGGGACAGAGGATTCCCGAGAGGGCTTCCACCGCCACCAGCACCACGGCGCAGAGGTGGGTGACCCGGAAGGCCATGTTCCGTACCCACGACCACCGAAAAATCCAGCCGAGAAGGATTACCAGTTCACCCCCCACGGCGAAGGAAACATACAAAAAATGAAAAAAAACCACCAGGTCCGCCAGGAAGGCGTAAGGATTCATGACCGGACGAACTCCTTGAGATGGGCGAAACAGGCCGCCGGCACCTGGGCGGTCATCCTGAGAATACTGTCTTCGTAGTTTTCGGTGATGACCCTGCCGGTTCTCCGGGCCAGGGAGGCCAGGTCGAGCCTGCTGTGGGGAATATGGAATTCCCGCACGGGCACCCCGTCGAAGACCGTTGTTTCCAGCAGGGCGGTGAGTTCCGACAAGCCCTCCCCGGTCCGGGCGGAAAGAGACACCGCATGGTCGCCTTCGGCATTCAGAAAGGCGGTTATCCTCGGATCTTCCATCCGGTCGGTTTTATTCAACACCGTCACCACCGGTTTGTCTCCCACCCCCAGACCGGCTAAGACCTCCCGGCAGGTGGTCCGGTGTTCCGAGACCTCCGGGTCCGAGGCATCCAGTACCAGAATGAGAAAATCGGAGAGGACCACTTCTTCCAGGGTGGAGGAGAAGGCTTCCACCAGGTCGTGGGGGAGGTTCCGGATAAAGCCCACCGTGTCGTGGAGGAGCAGGACCGCCCCCCCGGGGAGAGCCATCTGCCGGGTAGCCGGGTCTAATGTGGCGAAGAGCTTGTCTTCGATGAGGACGTCGCTGCCGGTGAGGGCCTTCATCAGGGACGATTTGCCCGCGTTGGTATAACCCACCAGGGCGGCCGTAGGTACGGCCCGGGAATCCCGCCGGCTCCTCATAACGGTGCGGTGAACCTTCACCTGCTCCAGTTCCTTTTTCATACCGGCGATCTTTTTCAAGACCACCCGGCGGTCGGTTTCCAGCTGGGTTTCACCCTTGTCCCTGGTGCCCCGCATGCCGCCCCGCTGCCTGGAAAGGTGGGTCCAGGCCCGGGTCAGTCGGGGCAGGGAGTATTCCATCCTTGCCAGCCCCACCTGCAGGGCCGCTTCCCGGGTCTGGGCCCGGGCGGCGAAGATCTCCAGGATTACCTCGTGCCGGTCGATGACACAGAGTCCCGTCATGGTTTCCCAGTTCCGCTGCTGGGATGGGGAAAGCTCATTGTCGAAGATGATGTATTCCGCCTCCGCCTCCGCCGCCCGGGCGGCGATCTCCTCAGCCTTTCCGGAACCCAGGAGATATCGGGGCTTCAGTTCATCCACCGAGACGAGAATTTTTTCCGCGGCGGTAAACCCCAAGGACGCGGCCAGGCGTTCCAGTTCGTCCAGCAGCCGCTGGGACCGCCCCCGGTCTTCTCCCTTCAGGGTGACCCCTACCAGAGTGGCCTTGTCGGCCGGTTTTTCGTATTCTTCCACGTTTTAAAGTATACCAACGGGGACGGAGGTGCGTCTATGGCTTAAAGAAGTGTGCGTAGGAGGGATCGGTGTGAGGAAAAGAAAGAATTGGTCACGAATGAAGGGGATAGAACATGACGGGTCCGGGTGAGATGGGAGCCGTTCAGTAACATGACGAAGTTCCTTGAACCTTGACAAACAAGTCGAAACTGCAATAGTGTTACATGTAAGAAAACTCTTTCGAGTCGATGCGGCTAAACGTGAAAGCGCATGCCCTGAGACCGCTGAGTGTCGTGCGAAAGCGCGGTGCTTTCCGTGTTTGAGAAGAGAGAGAAAATAATCCTTTGCTCGGATCGAATAGTCACCCCGGGCATACGAAAGGCCTTCTAGGCCTACCGGTTTATTTTCAGCCGCTTCTCCGGGGAAGCGGCTTTTTTTTCACCTAATCAGGAGGTTGATCTTGAAACCCATAATAAACTGGCAGGAACTGATGAAAATCGTTCTTCCTTCCCCTAAACCGCCGGGGAACGGCGAGAGTCCATGGATGAGCCGGGCCTTCGCGGATATGTACAACCGAATGTCGGCTCTTGAGAGAACGCACACAACCAATCAGGTTGAATGTATGGGCATCCGCCCCGAAGATACGGTGCTGGATTCGGGCTGCGGACCCGGAAGGCTGAGTGTTCCTTTGGCGAAACGGGCAAAGAGTGTTACCTCCCTGGACTTCAATCCCTACTGTCTGGAACATGTCAGGGAAAACGCCGCGAAGGAAGGAGTGAAAAACATCACCCCCGTCCTCAAGGACTGGACCACCGTTACCCCCGAAGAGATCGGAACCTTCGACGTGGTGGTATGTTCCCGCTCGGCGGGATTGTCCGATTTTGAGAGGCTTTCGTCGTTTTCCCGGCGGATCGTTGCTGTGGTGAGCTGGGGAGACGGCCCAAACATTCCGATGATCCTTGGGGAGATCTTCAAAGGAACCTCGTCAAAGGAGAACCCTTCAAGGAATCGGTTCCACGACCGGCGATTTGGATTTAATATGATGTTTAACACCGTCTATGACCTCGGTTTCGCCCCGAATGTCCGTTATGTGGAGGATGGTTTTACCGCCGATTTTGCCTCCCGGGATGAGGCGTACGAACATATACTCCCCCTGGGAGAGGTGGATAAGGATAAAGTCGATATCTTCAAAGCCAATCTCGAGCCCTACCTTACGATCAAGACTGACGGTACGGTCACCTTTCTAAGAAAAACCGAAAGCGTAGTGATGTGGTGGGATGTGAATCACCGGCAGTAAGCCGTTCTATTTAAAGGATCTGTGAAGTTTATATATGGAGGAATAAAATGAAAAAGACAAGTCTTTTGTTGCTGATCACCCTATTCAGCTTCTCCGGCCTCTCCCTCTTTGCCGGTGGCAGTGCTGAAACAGCAACCGACAACACCCTTCCGGTAAGTATCGGCGGGGTCATCATAGCAGAACCCGATTATTCCAGAAACGTTGGAGTCGCCTATGGAGGTGAGGATCTCGATACGTCGGTACCCGGAAGCTACGGCTATATGGAAGAAGAGGGGGACCGGATTACGATTTACGATTATGACGGCATGCCCTTTACCTTTACCAAGGGGAGCGTAAAGAGGATTATCAACCTCTGGCCGGCCAATACCGCCGGTGCTCTGGCTCTGGGGGCGGAAGAGTTCTTTGTCGCCAAGCTGGACAGGATGGTGAATCCCTGGCAGGAACTTATGTTTCCCCGGTATTCTACCCTGGAGAACAGCTTCCCCCCCGCAGCGGGTCCGGCAAACGTTGAGGCTCTCATGGCCCTGGAACCTGACCTCATTATCGGCCACCCCACCAATGTTGAATCCCTGCGAACAGCCGGCTATAACGGTCGGCAGCTTCCGGTGATCAACATCAATTTCACCACCTACCAGGAGATGAAAGTGACCTACCGGGTGCTGGGGATCATTCTCGGTGGAGAGGTTCAGGAGCGAGGTGAAGCCTGGGGGCGGATGCTCCAGGAGAATATCGACCGGGTTCAGAAGGGGCTTTCCGGAACCTCCGTGCGTCCGGTGGTCTATTACACCTCCGGCGGCGCGAGCGGATTGGATTCCACCATGTCTTCGTCGGCCAATTCCGTTGTCATGAACGAATGGACCAGCTATGCCGGAGGGAAATACTGGCCCGAGTTGATGCGAGTATTAAAGAAAGATATTTTCAAGAGCCGGAGTATTGTGAACGTGGAGATGATTCTTAAGTACCCACCTCAAAAGATTTTTATCGGCGGAGGCAGAAACACTGATGTTGACGCGGTTCTTTCCAACACAGATCCTTCCACCAACCCCTGGGCCGGTGTCATTGCGGACCTGGGGGAAGAAAATATCCGGTATATGCCCTACGCCCTCTTCGACTGGGGGCGCTTCGGTGCCGAGAGTGTGCTGCAGATCCTCTGGGCGGCGGTGAACATCCACCCGGAGATCTTCGCGGATCCGAAGAGCGATCACTACATCGATATGGTAGGGGAAACCAAGACTTTCTACACCGATTTCGTGGGTTTTCCTATCACCGATGCCCAGGTGGATGACATCTTGAATGGGCGTCTTCCCGGTTCGACCGGAAATTGACCGATCAGGGTGTCGCGACGTGCCGGAGTGATAGCGGTAAAATGACGAAACCCGGCGCGGAAGGAACGACAGCATGTAAAGTGAAAAAAGCCGCCTATCCCGCCCTCCTGGCGGGGTCAGCGGCTTTTGCCTTTCTCATTTTTACTATATCTATATCAACGGGAATATTTCGGGTGCCCCTGGTTACCGTGGTGAAGATCCTTCTGGCAGAGGTATACCCGCTGGAGCAGACCTGGTCCAATTCCGCCGGGATCGCGGTGATCGCTATACGGCTGCCTCGAACCCTGGCGGCGATGCTCATCGGTGCCGCCCTTTCCCTTTCGGGGGCCTCCTATCAGAGCATGTTCAAGAATCCCATGGTTTCTCCGGATATCCTTGGGGTATCTGCCGGGGCATCGGTGGGGGCCGCAGCGGCAATTCTCGTCAATGCCGAACTAGTCTG
Source organism: Spirochaetales bacterium (assembly GCA_016932135.1). Classification (GTDB taxonomy): domain Bacteria; phylum Spirochaetota; class Spirochaetia; order JAFGDJ01; family JAFGDJ01; genus JAFGDJ01. The sequence continues at coordinate 23,176 of JAFGDJ010000020.1, forward strand.
GATTGAAACCGGAGCCTTTCTAGGGGGGCTGGCCGCGGTATCCTTGACGATGCTGATCCCGAAGCTGGTCAGAAATAATTCCATCGTCATTCTGGTGTTGGCGGGGATCATCGTGGGGGGACTCGCCACATCGGTGATGAGCGTCATCCGGATGCTCGCCGATCCGACCACTACTCTGGCGGATATTACCTACTGGACCATGGGCTCCCTGGCGAGGGTGAAGATGAAGGAACTTACGGTGATTGGACCCCTGATTGTCACCGGCCTTGTGGTTCTGCTTCTCCTGCGGTACCGTCTGAACGTGCTGTCTCTGGGGGACAACGAGGCCAGGAGTCTGGGGGTCAATGTCAGCCGCACCCGGTTCATTGTGGTAGCCTGTGCGACATTACTCACCGCCAGTTCGGTATGCGTCGCCGGAGTCATTGGGTGGGTAGGACTGGTGATTCCCCATATTTCCCGGATGATCGTCGGGATAGATAACAAAAAGATGCTCCCGGTGTCTATGTTTCTCGGAGGCAGTTTCATGATGGTAATCGATCTTCTGGCCCGCACCCTGGCGGCGGTGGATATACCCATTAGCGTGCTGACGGGAATAATCGGGGCACCCTTTTTTTTCCTTATACTGCTGAAACAGAAAAGGAGAATCTTATGAGCTCGCTGATCCGGGCGGAAGAAATCTCCTACCGGTATAACCGAGGTCCTGAGGTCTTCCGCGGTATCAGTTTCGATCTCGATGAAGGGGAGATTTTTACCATTCTCGGGGCCAATGGGGCGGGGAAGAGTACCCTCCTGAACTGCCTTGCCGGAATTTTCAAACCCAAATCCGGTCGGGTTTTCCTGAACGCCCGGGAGATGGGTGAGCTGACCCATCGTGAGATCGCTAAACTTATCGCGTTCGTCCCTCAGATACACAACCCGACCTACGGCTATTCCGTCAGGGAATACGTTGTCATGGGAACGACCCCCTACATCGGAGCCTTCGCTTCTCCCCGCCGGGAAGATTACAGAACCGCCGACCAGGCCATCGAACGGATGAACGTAGCCCACCTGGCCGATAAAGCCTATACCGATCTCAGCGGCGGTGAGCGGCAGCAGGTGACCATCGCCAGGGCTCTTGCCCAGAGACCCAGGCTCATTATGCTGGACGAACCCACGGCTCACCTGGATTATGGTAATCAACTGAAGATGATCAAGCTGATTAAAACGTTATGTGAAGAGGGCTTCGCGGTGGTGTTGACCACTCACGTTCCCGATCATCCGGTAATCCTGGACGGTAGGGTAGGAATCCTTACCCGGAGCGGCGGATTGATCACCGGCGGTGCCGAAACACTATTGACCGACGAGAGTCTTACCGCCCTGTACGGCATCGAGATCAGAATGAAGTACCTGGACGAATGTTCCCGCAGGATCTGCTACGCTCTTTTCGACGGTTAAATCCGGAGCGGGAGAATCAAGCCATCAGCCTTTTCAGTACCGTCATGTAATCCTCCGCCGTCATGGGCCGGGGGTTGTCTTTATTGCTGCCGTTCCGGGCCGAATTCTCCGCCAATTCCTGCAGGTCTTCATCTTGTACTCCGAAACTGCGGAACTCCGGCAGACCTGTCTCTTTTACCAGGAGCTTGACCCGTTCCACCGCCCGGCGGGCTCCTTCTTCCTCGCTTCCGAAGGGAAGCCCCATGGCCGAGGCGATCCGGGCGTAACGGGATACCCCGTAATCGAGATTGTATTCCATGATGGCCGGCAGGGTGACGGCATTGCAAACCCCGTGGGGGGTGTCGTACTTGCCCCCCAAGGCCTCGGCGATGCAGTGGACGGCGGCCACATCGGAATGGCTGAAGGCGATGCCCGCCAGAAGGCTGCCGTTCATCATATCGTCCCGGGCGGTGCGGTCTTTCGGGGACCGGACGGCTCTTACCAGGGAGCGGTTGATCAGCTCCACGGCGTGAAGGGCGGCGGCGTCGGAGAGGGGGTTGGCGTTCCGGGCGGTGAAGGCTTCGATGGCGTGAGTCAGGGCATCAAGACCGACGGCGGCGGTGAGAGCCGGCGGCATGGAGTGGGTGAGCAGGGGGTCGATAAAGGCGATCTTCGGGGCAATCATTGAAGACTTGACGGTAAATTTAAAGTTTTCAGAGGTGTCGGTAATGACGGAGCTGAAGGTTACCTCGCTGCCGGTGCCGGCGGTGGTGGGAACGGTAAAAAGGGGCAGGGCATCTCCGGTGATTTTCGAAGAATCTTCATAGTCCCGTACCTTTCCCCCGAAGGCCGCCACTACCGCCGCGGCTTTGGCGCAGTCGATAGGGCTGCCGCCACCCAGGGCAATAATACCTCGGGCTTTCATGTCCACCGCTGCTGCTGCGGCTTCCATGACGTTGTAATCCTTGGGGTTCGGTTCCACCCGGTCAAAGACTGTTACGTTTATTCCGGCGAGGGAAAGGTTTTGTAGCAAATCCGCCGTGAAGGGCTGCACTTTGATGACCGGATCGGTTATCAGGAGGACCGATTCGATATCCCTGTCTTTGAGTATACCGGGAAGCCCGGCGATACTATCTTCACCGTATTTGATTTCCGTCGGCAATATGAAATTAAAAGGTTTGGTTATGTCGTTCATAAATAACAAGCCCCTTTCAAATACCGGATGCATGAGCTGCTTAATAATTGTTGTTCACGTAGTCGGATATAATTGTCCAGCGCTTGTTTGCCTTTACAGCGTTTACAATCCATATGGTTATTCCGGCTGTGAGGAATATCGCTTCAGCCGGACGTGGATCGGCGCTTTGATCGGCAAACAGTATCATTTCACCAATAAAAGCTGGCACAAAAGCTATGGTAGGTCCTATCCAGGTTTTCTTCTTTATCGCTTCATAATCGGTCAGAATCGCTTCAATGTCCAGCGGCAGGGCAAGGGTCTCGCGAAGGGCAGGAACAATTTCTTTTCCGCGGTACTCGAT
>JAFGDJ010000021.1 GCA_016932135.1 Spirochaetales bacterium
GGAAAGACCGACGGTCTTCCCTTTCAGGGTGTCTTTGGCGTGTTTCAGCATCTCGTCGGCGAAATAAACCGCGCCGAACCCGGTAGCCTCCGGTCGGATAAGGCTTCCGCCCCAGCCGATGCCTTTACCGGTCAGTACGCCGGTATTCTCGTCCCTGAGCCTTTTGTATTGACCGTAGAGAAAACCGATTTCCCGACCCCCCACACCGATGTCTCCGGCGGGTACGTCGGTTTCAGGACCGATATGTTTCTGCAATTCCGTCATGAAGGAGCGGCAGAAGCGAAGAATTTCGTTGTCCGATTTACCCTTGGGATTGAAGTCACTGCCGCCTTTTCCGCCGCCCATGGGGAGGGTGGTAAGGCTGTTTTTGAAGGTCTGTTCAAAGGCCAGGAATTTCAGGCCCCCTAAGGTAACACTGGGGTGAAAGCGTAAGCCCCCCTTGTAAGGTCCCAGGGCATTGTTGAACTGTACGCGGTAACCGCGGTTGACCTGAACGGCTCCTTCGTCGTCTTCCCACTCCACTTTGAAGGTGACCACCCGGTTGGGCTCCGTTATCCGCTCCAGTATTTTTGCCTGCAGGTACGCCGGATTGGCGTTTACCATGTCAATAACCGATTCCACCACTTCCCGGGCAGCCTGGATGAATTCGGGCTGGGCAGGGTTGTTTTTTTCCAGTTTCTCAATAAAGCTTTTCAATTCGTACATATGTCTGCTCCTTCATGGGAACCATTGAAATATTCGGTGCCATACTAAGACGGCCCTTTATCTGGCAGAATATATCCAAAATCTCAACAGTTCAAGGGAGAAAGAGAGAAAACAGGGGACAATCATAAAGATATTAGATATACTTTAGCCTATGGAGCGCCTGGATACATGGAAAACAAAATAGTACCTTATCAGGAACGTTTTTCTACCGAACGATACTACTTCAAGGACACCCCTTTCAACCTGCTTATGCAGCAGCGAATCAGCGAGGTTCTTATCGTATGCAGCAAGTATGATAAATTCATGCTGGAGGAAGACGGAAGAATCGACGAGCAGATTTTCCAGGAATATGTGTCTCTGAATCTGCGGTATCCCCCCAAGTTTACCCACACCGCCACCGGTGAAGAGGCTCTGCGGATGATGGAAGCGAAGCAGTTTCATCTTGTAATTACCATGCTCAATGTGGGAAAACTCAAAGCCTTTGATCTGGCTCAGACACTGAAGGAAAAGTATCCCCAGATTCCCGTGGTTATTCTGTCCGCCTTTTCCCGGGAGGATACCCTTCGGGTGAAGAACGACAAGGTGGGAGAACTGAGGTATATCTTTTCCTGGCTAGGGAACGCCAACATTCTTCTGGCCATTGTGAAACTGCTGGAGGATCGGTTGAATGTCCGTTACGATGTGGAACATATCGGCGTCCAGGTGATCATCCTGGTAGAAGATAATATCCGTTACTATTCCAGTTATCTGCCCAACATGTATCGTATTCTCTTTCAACAGGCCCGGTGTATCATGGATGAAGGCTTGAACGAGTGGGAACAAACTATGCGCATGCGCAGCCGGCCGAAAATTCTTTTGGCTACCGATTATGAACAGGCCATGGACTGTTACAACCGGTATCGAAACCACGTGCTCGGGGTTATCACCGATATTTCCTATCAGCGTGAGGGAAAGGATGACCCCACGGCGGGGTTGCGTCTGGTGGAAACCATCCGGAACGACAATGCCAGAGTTCCCCTGCTGGTGCAGTCATCCCAGCGGGAGCATGAGCAGGAAGTGTTACAAAGAGGGGCGGGGTTTATTTTCAAGCACTCCAAAATGCTCCTCAACGAAATGAGAAATTATATAAAATCCAACTACGGGTTCGGAGAGTTCCCTTTTATCGACCCCGCCACAAAGGAGGTTATCCAGATTGCCACTTCCTTACGGGAATTGCAGGAAAAACTGGAAATTATTCCGGATGAGTCCTTTGCCTATCATGTGTCACATTTTCACTTTTCCCGCTGGTTGAAAGCCCGATCTCTTCATTCACTGGCCCAGCTTATCAAGGACACGAAACACAGCGACTTTGAATCCATGGCGTCCTTTCGGCGGTTCATTATCGATACGATTAAAAACTATCGTCTTCATAAAGGCCGGGGAACCATCGCGAATTTTAACCGGGACACCTTCGACGAATACACCTTCTTTGCCCGGATCGGCTACGGGTCGTTGGGAGGCAAAGGGAGGGGCTTGGCCTTTATAGACTCTTTATTAAAAAACGAAAAACTGCGGTATCGGTTCGATAACCTGGTGATAAGCATCCCCAGAACCATCGTCATCTCCACGGACATCTTCGAAGAGTTCATGGACAGGAACAATCTGTACGAGGTGGCCCATTCCGATATCGACGATGACCAGATGCTGGAGGCCTTTTTGGATAAGGATCTTCCCTTCAGGGTGAAGGAAGATCTGTTTACCTATCTGTCGGTCATGCGGAGCCCCATAGCGGTGAGATCTTCAAGCCTCCTGGAAGATTCTCTCTACCAGCCCTTTGCCGGCATATACACTACCTATATGCTCCCTAATAATAACGAAAACATTCAGATCCGTTTCAGGGACCTCATTCAGGCCATTAAATGTGTGTACGCTTCCACCTATTATCAGGCCAGCAAAGCCTATCTGGCGGCGACCCATCATATTATCGACGAAGAAAAAATGGCCGTGGTCCTGCAGGAAGTGGCAGGCAGTGTTCATAACGGAAGGTGTTATCCCACCTTTTCCGGGGTAGCGAGATCGTTGAATTTTTATCCGGTGGAAAACGAAAAAACCGAGGACGGGATCGTAAACATCGCCGTCGGCTTGGGGAAAACCGTGGTGGACGGAGGAGTTTCCCTCAGGTTCTCGCCCCGGTATCCCAAAAAAATCATTCAGCTCTCCGATGTGGAAACCACCTTGAAATCAACCCAGAATACTTTTTACGCGATAAATATGGAGCAGGGTGGGTTCGTTCCCCAGGTGGACGATTCGGCTAATCTGCTTCATATGGAAATAAAGGAAGCGGAGGAAGACGGCACTCTGGATATAGTGACTTCCACCTACGATATGCAGAACGGCACCTTTCGCGAAGGACCGGGACTGAAGGGGAAAAAGGTCGTAACTTTTGCAGGAATTCTGAAATATAATCTGTTTCCCCTGACAGAGGTACTCCGTATGCTGCTGGAAATATCCTGCCGGGAGATGAACGTTCCCATCGAGATGGAATTCGCCGTGGACCTGAACAGCCCCAGGAGCACGGTTCCCGTGTTCAGTTTTCTCCAGATTCGGCCCATTGTTGAAGGTTTGGAATCGGGGGATGTGTGCATGACTCAAGGCGATATCGACAATTCCCTGGTTTTTTCTTCCAAAGCCCTGGGAAACGGGGTGTACAAGGATATTTCCGACTTGATTTACGTGAAACCGGAGACCTTCAATCCCGCCGACTCGGAAAAAATCGCCGACTGTATCGAACAGCTCAACCGGCGGCTGGAGGGGGAGAAAAGAAATTACATCCTCATTGTCCCGGGGCGTCTCGGTTCCAGTGACCCCTGGCTGGGTATCCCGATGAAATGGCAGGGTATCAGCGCCGCCAGGATTATTGTGGAAATGGGGTTGAAGAATTTTCAGGTAGACCCCAGCCAGGGATCACACTTTTTCCAGAATCTTACCTCCTTAAGGATCGCCTATCTTTCCGTGTTTCCCTTCTCCGGTGACGGGAAATTGGATGAGGATAGTCTGAAGCGTTTACCGGCTCATTATGAAGACCATTATGTACGGCATATACGCAAGAAGGAAACCTTCGTTGTCAAGGTAGACGGCAAACGAAGCCGGGCGGTTATTCTGGAAAAACCTCCGGCGGATAATTCCCCGGATGAATGTTTGTTATAACATGCTGACGGCGAGATGTTAGGAAACAGGGGAGAATATGGAATTACAGAAGCTGTCCCGGTTTTATGAAAAGCTGAAATACGGCGAAGATAATTTTCACAGTCTTATGCGCTACCGGGTTCGGAATATCCTCCTGGTGTCCACCCTCTACGACGCCTTCATTTTCGAATACGATTCCGGATTATCGGAACAGCTGGTGGGAGAATATCATCATCTGAATTTAACCACACCGCCGAGGATAACAAGCGTTACCGGCGCCGAAGAAGCCCTGGAGAAATTAGAATCCCAGCAGTATGACCTGGTTATTACCACCATGCGAACCGGCGAGATAACTCCCTTTGCCTTAAGCAGAATTATCAAGGACCGATATCCCGATATTCCGATTCTCCTGCTCCTTACCGTTTCCTCGGATATCGAACTGGTAGACCGGAACAGGGATCGCCTGGACTGTATCTCCAA
>JAFGDJ010000165.1 GCA_016932135.1 Spirochaetales bacterium
AGAAGTGGTATCCAGGCTGTCAGCCCTCGGTTATCTGGAGGATATACAGCTCTGGGCAGGTGGCGAAGGGAGCGACGCCTATTATCTCGCCGCTACCGATGAAGGGACCGACATTCTTCAGGGGAGCATCGCGTATCCGGCGGAAAGAACTATTTCATCGGTCCAGGCGGATCTGGAGTCCGCAATCCAACCATACTCAGGGCTTTTAAAATTTCTGCCCCCGGAGAATATTCTGGAAAACCTTATGGGAATACAGAGGGGCGGTGACTGGGCGATCGCAGGTGATGACCCCGAAACTGTACGCGCCGCTTCCCTGGAAATTGTGACTCAATTATCCGAAATTTCCGATGCTCCTGAATCGCTTCCGGCCTTGATCCCTTCCGAACCGAGAACCATACTCAAGGTATTCCCCGACCGCCAGGCTCTTTCCGCCCTTGATATAGAGCTTCCCCTATTGACTGGCCAGATTTCCCAGGCCCTCTACGGTTCTGTGCCGACCCGGGCCCTTGTGGAAGGCCGTGAAATCGACGTGAGGCTTCGAGCCCGGGAAGAAGACCGTGGAAGGAGGGAACACCTCCTGGAATTGGAACTTCCCTCGTCTTCATCTTCCCATATCCGGCTCGACAGTGTCGCCCGGCTTGAACAGGAGGAAGCCCTTCCGTTCCTTTTCAGGGCGCAGCGGAAAGACCTGGGCATCCTTCGCTTTCAGGGGAATCCCTCGGACGAACAGCTTGCCGTTCTCCGGAAAGCCGGAGCCTACCCGGTACATACTTCCTCCCTTAAGAATCAGGCCGCAGAAATTCTTATGTTGTTCTCCCTGGCCCTTCTCCTGCTTTATCTTTCCTTGGGAGTCCAGTTTGAGTCGTTTCTACTTCCGCTGCTGTTAATGATCAGCATACCCTTAAGTATCAGTGGGATTTCCGCCGCGCTTTTTATAAACCATGTCTCGATCAATTTGAATTCCTCCCTGGGACTCCTGGTTCTTATGGGGCTGACAGTAAATAACGGCATTCTGCTGTACGAGGAGTATACCCACCGCCTGAATATGCCGGGTTCCAGTCGTGCCGGAGCTCTCTACAGGGCAGTGTCCGACCGCCTCAGGCCGATTATAATGACCAGTTTTACGACAATCTTCGCCCTTCTGCCCCTGGCTATTGACCCGCATGGCACGTCGAGTCAGTGTTCTCTGGCCACTACCGTTATCGGCGGTTTGTCCGCCTCAACTTTTTTATCACTCATCCTGCTTCCGCATATCTTCCTCGCAGGTAAGAGAAGAATATGAAGGTGCCTGCCGGTTTCTATCATAGAAAGGTTACTCCCCGGCTGCTATTTTTCGGTTGTATCCTCTTGTCGTTATTCTGGGTACACCGGGCGGAACTGGGGGGAAGCAACCCGGATGCCCACAGGATGGCGATTATCACGGAATATTTCGGTATTACCGCGGAAGAAATCGAATCTGTTATTACCATTCCCATGGAAGAAGGTATATCTGGCATTGCGGGTATCCGGGAATTGAAAGGCATGAGTGAGTTCTCCAGGTCCCGGATCGATTTGAAACTTTCTCCGGGAACGGACGCAAGTGAGTTATCTTTGGAACTTCGGGAACAGGTCGATCGAGTGTATAACCATATAAAAAACCTGTACCCCGCCGTTCAGAAACCTCATATCGTCACCTCCTCCCAGGACCAGCTGCCGATCTTTTCCGTTGCCTTTACCGCCGATGGCCGAAGCCCGGAAGAAGTGAGACCCTTTATAGAACACCAGGTGAAATCATCCTATGCTGTTATTCCCGGCCTGGGGGAAATAACCGTAACAGGCGGCGCTCCGAAAGAAATCCATGTGGAGGTTGATCCGAATAAGGCTGCGGCTTTCGGTTTTTCCTGTCCCCGCATCGCTTCGACAGTCCGGAGTGCCAACACCTATCGGGTTCTCGGTACTCTCGATGAGGGTTCCAGTTCCATGCCGGTCACCTTAGAAGGGAGATTCTTTACCCTTGAAGACCTCAAAAGCTTTCCGATATCCGACAATACAACCCTGGGGAATATAACCCACGTCAGTTTTGCCCATCGCACCGCCGACAGCTTAAGTCGTATTGAAGGCCGGCAATGTGTAAGTCTCCATATAAAAAGTTCAGCCCCGAATCTTATACATATTTCCAGGGTGCTACGCGAAAAGACTGACTACTGGGAACGGCAGGGTCTTCAGGCGGACATTGTTTTTGATATGGGAAAAGACCTGGAGGATTCGTTCCGCCGTGTCGCCCTGGCCCTTCTATCCGGGATGATTCTCTCCGGCACTCTCCTGGTGCTTTTTTCGAGAGAGAAGAGACGTATTCTTATCATAACCTTAGGCCAGCCTTTCCTGCTGCTCCTTTCCATTTCCGTTCTTTCAGCCGCCGGGAAATCTCTCGATTCCTTTGTCCTGGCCGGCCTGGCAGTAGGCATTGGTATGGTCCTCGATGCCGGTCTCCTTATTACCGAGGCTGTCGGCTCGAAGGGCTTACAAGGCCTCCAGTCATTGTTTCCAGCCCTGATTTCATCCACCCTAAGCACCCTTATCGCTCTGCTGCCCCTCTTTCCCCTGGAGAAGGAGATCCCGGGAATCGCTTCTCTTGCCTTATCGCTGGCCGTACTTTTGAGCCTGTCCCTTGTTATCGCGGCGGTCTTCATTCCCGGCTTCTACCGGGGCGAGGACCCCGGGCCGGGGAATTCCGCCGCTGGTAACACACTCCTGGATCGGTTGAAGGGGTTTTGCTTAAAGGGTATTTCCCGCTTCCTCCGGACCGGTATTCATATCGGAGGGATTACAATACCTACACCGTTTTTTACTTTGGTTATCCTCATCACAGCAGGGATCTTTTGCCTGGCCAACCTTCCGAAAGACCTGGGGTTGATGATGCAAACACCGGTACTCTTTGCCTATCTTGAAATGGATGAAGGAACAAGCCTCGAAGCCGTGGACGAACAGCTTCGTTCGGTGGCCGACACCATATCCGCAAATCCCGATGTCTGCCGGGTACAGTCGACAGCCCGGAGGTCCGGCGGAGAATTGTCGGTCGTTTTTCACCGGAGCATGGTGAAGAGGGAAGACATGCTTAAATACCTTCACACTGTCGGCCGGGACATGTATGGCGGTTTTCTCTATATCCCGGAAGGCCGCGGAAAGGAGAGCGTCTCCCTGGAGATTTCCCTCACCGGGCCGGATGTACAAACTCTGAAAAGCAGCGCCAAGCAAGCCCTTGGAGAGCTTCTGGCCGAACCCTGGGCCCTGGAAGGGGTACTGCATTTCAAGGAGAATCCGCCGGCCTATTTCTTCTATCCCGATTTCCAGGTTCTTGCCTCGTCGGGTTTTTCTGTTGCGCAGATCGCTTCTCTTCTCCGATGGGACCTGCAGGGTCCGGTGGCGGATAAGTGGCAGATGGCCGGCAGAGAAATGGACCTCCGGGTCATGGCCAGGGATGCCGTGTCGTTGACCAGGGATGACCTCAACGCGTTGACGATTTCTTCGGAAAAGACACAGACTTACCGACTTGATCAGCTGGGTTCTTTCGTCCAGGCAACTGAGTCTTCCAGGATCCATCGCCTGAACCGACAGCATGCCGTCAGCTTTACCGTGGTGAGCCGCCGGATGGACCCCTGCGAGCTGGACGCGCTGGTGTGGGAGATCCTTCGCCGGCAGAGCCTGCCGGCGGGGTACGCCTTTCAGCCTTCTTCACAGCTTATGGAAAAGAAAGCCTTTTTCTTCAAGTTATGGACCCTTTTTGGGCTCACCATCTTCCTGGTGTTCTTTCTTCTTTCAGTAGAAAGGGAATCTCTGGTGAAGGCGTTTCTTATTATGGTGCCCCTGCCGGTAATTATGGCTGTGCCGCTTATCACTTTAAAAGTTCTGGGAAAAGAACTGGGAAGCGAAGCCCTCTTAGGACTCATTCTTCTGGTTGGTCTTGGCATAAATAACGGCATCCTTATTTTCGATTATCTTCCAAAAAACAGAAAGCCCCAAGGGCAGGATGCGCTGAAAGCCGTTGATCGCCGCTTTAACGGAATCTTTCTGACCACCGCCACTTCCGTCATCGGGCTCATCCCCCTGCTCTTCGCTGATGACCCCTTTTTCATCAACCTGGCGGCGGTCCTGATCTCCGGCCTGGCCGGCTCTTTCTTCGTGGGATTGTTCGTCTTTCCCTTTTTACTCACCTCACCGGCGCTTCTCTCTCAGCGCCCTGTCTGAAACGTGACACCTCTTTTGTTTTCCTCCAGTGTTTTATTTACACAGGGTTTTCAACAGCATCACCTTTTCGAGATCCTCCATAAGAGACCGATCCCGTATCTCGAAGATACAGGGCTTTGATCTTCCCACATCCCCGGTTGAGCGAATCTTCTCCTTTACCCCGTCGCTGATATCCAGAGTATAGACCCTTTCATCCTTCAGTTCGATGGTGTTTATCGTTTCCACACTTTCTCTCCTTTGCCGTTTTTTCCGACCCTCGTCCCGCCAAAGATCCTTTCAGGTTTTTCAATCGTCCAGGTACACCTCTTCTTCCAGAATGAAATGAGGCGTATGCACCAGCACCAGGGTCACCCTTTCATCGGAAGTATTGTGATAGTAGAATTTCTCCCCTTGCCTGACGATACAGAAATCCCCTTCCTCTAAGGTGACCTTTGTATCCTGAATCAGAAACTCGACGCGCCCGCGGACCACGTAATAATATTTATCCGATCTCTTCGACCAGGACAGCTGATGCCGAACCTTCGGTTCCACGTGAATAACCGCGAAGGAGGATTGCTCTTCACACCCTGCGGTATAATCGAAGATTTCCAACCCGCCGAAATCAAAGGACTGCACGTCGTTTTTTCGTACGATCATCGTTTTCTCCTGATGGTTGTATTTCTTTTTTCTCTTTCAGCTTTTTCTTTTTCTCGCGCTCACCCGGCAGGATACCCTAGAATACGTTCTTTGGCGATATCCGAGAGAACAGACCGGAAAAGACTTGACAGCGGGGGAACCATGGAGTATATTAACCATCTGGTTAGTTAATTATGAAACGGGACAGTGAAGCCACACGAAAACATATCCTCCAAACCGCCGAAAAGGTTTTTGCCGAACAGGGCTTCGATGCCGCCCGGATGGACCGTATAGCCAGGGAAGCGGGGGTGAACAAAGCCCTGATCTATTACTACTTCGACAGCAAGCAGGCGATTCTCCTGGAACTGATCGACAATTTCATCCGCGGAGCCAACGGCTTTCTCATCGAGATGGTCGGGAAGGACTATGCCTTCGGGTCGGATGAGATGATGGAACAGATGAGGAAGTACAACGATTACTTTATGCGGCATGAGGCAACCTTGCGATTACTCCTCACCGAGTCACTGAAGGATTCCGACGATACACCTCCGATTTTCAAACTCATCGACTTTACCCAGGAAGGAATGGATGAAAGACAATCCATCGATGAGCTCAACCGCCGGGGGTTTCATTTCGACGCGGACGATCAGCAGCGGAAGGTAACGGAGTTCTTTACGGGAATTATGCCAACGGTGGTGTACAGTCTTTTTCGTTCGAAATGGAGCCGCCATTTTAAAATCGATGAAGGATCCTTGGACAGGCTTTTTCAGAAAGCCAATGAGGACACCCATGATCAGCATCATCACGGGTAAAATTATTTTACGGTAGTTTTTAACTAACCGGTTAGTGAGGTATACAATGGAAATTTTCTACTATTCGGGAACGGGTTTTACCCTGACGACGATGAAGACCTTCACCGCCCTGGTGAAGGAGGATGTCCGGATAAGACCGATTGTTCAACTGATGAAGCAGGGGGAACGATCCTCCGCTGCCGAGACCGTCGGGTTGTTCCTTCCAATGCACGCCTTCGGTTTGCCCCGGGCGTTTCGAGAATTCCTTAAAAGGTTCTCCTTTCCCAGGGCGTCCTATATCTTCGCCCTGGTAACCCGGGGCGGCGCGCCGACGAAGATCCACCGGGAAATCGACCGGCTGCTGCGAAGAAAGGGCTGCCGGCTCGCGGCCTTTCAGTATGTCACCAACCCCAACACCTTTGATATCATTTTCCCGCTGAAGATGGAGCAGGCGGTTATCGACGCCAGGAACAGGGCGGAAGAGGATCTACAGGCCTTTGCCGCCCAGGTCTGCCGCAGAGAAGCCGGTATAAACAGGGGCTATCGAAACCGTTTCCACGAGAACGTCACCTTCCCCCTTATGAAATGGATGAGCCGCGCCACCGGGTATTTCAACCTGCAGAAGGACTTCTATGCCGACGGGAACTGCACCGGCTGCGGGCAATGCGAGCAGGTCTGCCTGTCAGGAAAAATCCACCTGGAAGACGGGCACCCCCGCTGGAACAAGGCCGTTTCCTGCCAGTACTGCCTGGCCTGTCTGCATCTATGCCCGGTGCAGGCGATACAGGTCAGAAACAGCAAGACCGCGGAACGGAAGAGGATTCATCACCCGGATGTCGACTGGAGGGCTATCGCGGCCCAGAAATAAAGCCTTGCGTATACGCCTTTTGAAAAAGGTCTGCCTTGTTCTTTCGGGCAAAATGTTTCATGATCGGGTTTCCGAAGACTCGAAAGAAAAACGGATGCATGGAAGGTTTTCCGGTTATGTCTGTTTCATGATCCTTTTCCATGGAACCCTGGAGAATATCCAGAGCCGCGTCAAGAATTGACCGCACTCTTTTGTTGCGTTCCACCGACGCGCCGTCTATCGCCCCGGTATCCGGTATAACCGCGCTCCCCCCATAGGTGCATCCCCTTTCTTCGGAAAAACGCCTGCAGACGGCCAGAGCGCCGGAACAGTGGGTCGGTTCCGGTAAACCACAGTGAAGGATGAAAAACAGCTTTACCCCTTTAAGGCGGTTCTTGCTTTGTTCACTCAACGATTCAAGAGCGGCGATCAATGGAAAAGGAAAGGTATCGAAGTACAAGGGAAAACAAAGCAAAAGAGTATCAAAGGCCTGCAGGTCATCCTTAATTCCTGAAAGAAAACTCCCTTCATGAAGATGTAAGGGTACCTGTACTCTGGATACAGTTATATCTCCCCGGATCAGCTTTTTTTCCAGATAATCCAGGATTGAATTTGTCGTCGTTTTTCTGCCGCGGTGACTGCCGGATATCAATAAAACACCCTTGGATTTCATAAGGCTATACCCGCCTCTTGAAAGCTGTGACGGAATACTGCCCGCAATTCCTCGTGGCTCTTTCCCCGGGGCAGGAGAAGACAGGAATGCTCGAGGATATGAAGCTGTTTCATATTTCTTGAAAAGAGTGTGTTGAAAATCTTTTCCGATGACCGGGAGCCGTCGGCCAGACCGATTCCGATTACAGCGGGTCTTTTTTCATAGCGCGGAATATGCCATGTTTCGTCGTTCCTTTTTTCGAAACAGGCCGTTAAAACCGGGCAAAGACGATCGATGAATTTTTTTAGCTCCGAACAATAACCTCCGCAGAAAAGCGGCGTCAGATAAACGACGATATCCGATTGAATATACACCGGGAGAAGCTCCCGCATATCGTCTTGTCTCACACAGATGCCCGGAGTTTTCATCTGGCAGGACATACAGGCAGTACAGGGTAAAATGTTTTTCTTCCTTACATCCGCCCGAAGCAGCCTCGGAGAATCCGGAAAAGAAGCCCCTAACCATTCATATAGCACCTCCGCTTCGGCCTGAGAGGGCTGCGCCGCGTTGACGAAAAGTATGTTCATACCCGGCTTTCTCCCCTGGTAAGAAAGGCAAGCCTTCTTTCCAATACTTCCTTCGAGCCGGGGCCAAAATACATGAAGTGTGATGCCGTCGGCGCTTCAAACAGTTCGGAATTCTGTATCCTGCTGTGAGCATGTTCGGCGTGGGAAAAAGGAACACTGCCGTCTTTTCGTGAGTGGGTGATCAGGGTCGGACACCGGATCGTATCAATGTCCTTTGCCCTGTGTTCCACGTCATAGAAAAACCCCTCCCCTGAATCATTCCCCGTGACCATGGCCTGTTTCAACAATTCTATCTCTTCACTGTTTAATCC
>JAFGDJ010000166.1 GCA_016932135.1 Spirochaetales bacterium
GCGATACCCTGGTCAAAGGTCTGCCGGACCCAGACCACGTCGTCCCGGTCGAACCCCAGTTCCTCCGCCAGGGCGTAGACAAGACCGTTCTCGAAACCGATGCCGCCGGCCGGGTCGTCATCCATCATCCATGGGGGATACACCGGCTCCCCGGTAGCCACCGTCAGTTTTCCCGGGGTGCACAGCCGCGGGTCGTCGGGCGTTCTCTCCAGGGCGCTCTGATCGGCCGTCACTTCCTTTTCCTTCTGTCCGCCGGCGAAGACCGGCAGCGCGGCGAGACAAAGAACCAACAATACCAAAAGCACTTTTCTACTCATGGAACCCTCCTTGTTTCATCCGGTTCATAACGAACCCGTTCCAGGAACAGATTAGGAGGAAAGAAGCCGGTAGTCAAGAGAAGGGGGGATGGGGGGGGGCTCCAAAATGTGAAACCCCACACCTACAGAAAGGCCCTGAAGGAACGTTTCGGCCTTGAGTGAAAGCCGGTAAACCCATGAAGCATGCACGGATCAGTCAGCCCTCCTCGATCACCCTTTTAACTTCTTTCCTCAACTCCTTTTCCGTCACCAGTTTGGGCAGACTCGAACTGATCCGCTGTATCGAAGCCCTGTCCATGTCGGTCAGAGCCGTGGCCATGGCTCCGTAACCCTGAAACTTCCGCCCCAGGGCATAGAGACACACCCCCTCGAGAAAAAGAAGAAACAGATCATTTTTCTTGTGGCGGCGGCAATAGGCAATGTGGTCCATCGCCCGGTCGTATTTCCTCCGGCTCACGCTCACGCAGGCCGCCCGGTAATGCCGGCGGTACAGTTCCGCCTTGGACAGCCGCCGGACAGGCGGTTGCTTATCCGGCTCCTTCACCTGACCGGCGAAAACCCTGCCGATATAGCGGTACGCCAGAAAGGCCGGCAGCAGGCTGAGAACCTTCAGAAAAATATTCGCCCCGTTCAGCCTCGCGGAAAGGAAGACATTTGAAAGGCCGTGGAGGATGGCCGACAACAGCAGGATGTTGAAAAGAAGCTGCCTTTTTTTCTTTTCTTCCATGATTTCGGCCGCCGGGCTTCCCAGGGAGGAATAGATGTACCCCCACAGCCCGGCGTAGCTGATATGGGACAGGGTGGAGGTGAAGGTTCGAAGGATCAAGATGCCGACGCCGTAGTTCAGGCCGTAGAGAAAATTCTCTATCCCGGAAAACCCTAAGGCCGTCATGGCTGCCAGCACCATGCCGTCCCGGGGGTCTTTCTTGGGCGCCCAGGACCGGTAGAACAGGGTAAAGCAGAAAAACTTGCAGCCCTCCTCCACCAGCCCGGTGAGGAACACTTCGTCGATAAACAGCCCGCCAACAGAGCCCGGCCCGGAATACCCAATGATCCATCGCAGGCTAAAACCCACCATGACGACCCCCCCGGCCGACAACGCCCCGGCGCCGAGAAAAGCCAGGGGCAGCTTCCAGTTTCCCCGGCGGATGGTTTCCCGGCCGAACCTTTTCAGCAGAGCCAGCCAGCCGAAGATGGCCGCGGCGTCCAGGACCAGCAGCGCCAAAACCATCAGGACGGCTCCTCGCCCTGAAGGCTCACCACGGCAAAGACCCCTTCCTCGGCGGTATACAGCCGGGCCGACAGCTCCGCCGGGAACAGCACGTAGCCCGCCCGGGGGCTGCGGACCGGAAGGAGGCACGAAAAGGAAAGGGGGTTGTCCCCCTTCCCGGCGGTCAGTTCCCGCTCCAAGGAGGCGAAAATGCTGTCCAGCGAGAGTTCCAGCAGATGGGGCGGCAGGAAAGCCCGGAGGGTCTTTGATACGTAGGTGGGCATAAAAAAGTTATGGGCCGCCGAAAGGGCCGTGCATTCAAAGAGTTCCTTCCTGTCTTCCAGGCAAGAAAGCCCTTCGGTCTCGGACAATGGAACCTCCTTCCTCGAAGTATAACAGACAGTTCACTTTTTTACATACACCTTCTGATCTCAAGGCCGGGTCACCGTCGCCTCATTGATAAAGCAGAGAACGTGCCATTATTCATAAGAAAAGGATTTTCTTTCTATTTCTATTCCCGGAAGGAATTTATTTTTTAGAATGTGCCGCGTGAAGAGTCCACGATAGTGAATAAACCGGATTACCGAAACCTGGGTTACCGGGCAAGGTAACTTCAGTTCCTTCGTTGTTGTCAATTTTTATGTCATTTGTCTTGTCATTTGTATTGTCATTTATTTTGTCAGATATTTTGTCTATTTTACTGACAAATAAGACGATATATGGTATAATTCTTATGAAGGGAGTGGGGGAATAATGCATAATAATTATACACATATCTCTTTTAAATCAAATTGGACAATTTCAAATCAAACATGGTATCTACTAGGTCAGTGTGATGCTATTATTAAATCAATCTCGTATACTCCAATTCGACCTGATTATCGGGAAAAATTGCATAAAATCGCATTGATAAAAGGAGCGCAAGCTACTACCGCTATTGAAGGTAACACTTTATCATATAAAGAAATAGAAGAAATACAAGATGGTATTGATCTTCCGCCAAGCAGGGAATATTTACAAAAAGAAGTACAAAATATCTTAAAAGGATTCAATACAATTCTTAAAGAGATCTTAATTGATGAAAAAATATCAACAATTACTCCTGAGCTTATTCAAAGATTTCATTCTATTGTCGGAGATGGATTAGGTGAAACCTTTAAGGCGCAACCAGGAAAATTTCGAAGAAACAATGTTACTGTAGCAAAATATCGAGCTCCAAATTTTGAAGAAATATTACCTTTAGTTAAGACCTTTTGTGATTGGTTAAAAAAGGAATTTCACTTTATAAAGGGCCAATCGTTTCATGAAACAATAATTGAAGCAATAATAACCCACATATATATAGTTTGGATTCATCCTTTTTCTGATGGTAACGGAAGAACGGCAAGATTATTAGAATATTATTTATTATTAAGAGCTGGCGTACCGGATATTGCCTCACATATTTTATCAAATTTCTACAATCAGACAAGAAATGAATATTATCGACGTATCGAACTATCGACACAAAACAATGATGTAACTCCTTTTTTAGAATATGCCGTACAAGGATTTAGAGACGGATTAATTGAGGTTTTAAAAATTATGCAAGAAAACCAATTATTAATCACTTGGAGAAATTATATCTATGGAATTTTTAGTGACAAAACCGTTAAAAGGAATGATTCTGTTAATGATCGTAGAAGAAATTTGATTTTACGAATACCCCATGATAGATACGTTGATGCAGAAGAAATTATTGAGTTACACCCATCCATCTTCAAGCATTATCAAAAAATTTCAGATCGAACTTTTATCCGTGATATTGAAGAATTATTATCCTTAAAGCTTCTTATAAAAGAGAATAATACATATAAAGCTCACATTGAACTTCTTGGGGGATATATGGCATTCTCTGTAAAAAATTCCGAAACATAAGATATATCAAAGGAGTCCACTATAAACAATGAAAAACTTCAATAAATCTTTTCAGATATCCGATAGACGAGCTTAGTCCTACCGATGTCTGGTTCTCATACTACTGGGAAACGGTCCTGGCGCTTGTGTGTTCCTGGTCGTATCTTGTCACCCCCTCTCTATTTCATTTCCAAAAAGAGGAACCTATGAAAAAAATCAGTCCCCTTATGGTCTGCCTTCTCTTGCTGCTTTTGGGAAGCGGCTGTACAACCCCCTTCTTCTTCCCCCCCGGCGCCGATGGTTTCTGGTATGCGCCGGGTTACGGAGCTATTGTAGAAATAGGGCACCGCAGCGACCTGCGGTATTTTGAAGTCACCGAGGTGAGCTTCCTGGAACAGGATTTGCCCTTTACCGGCCTGCCGGGTTTCTATTTCCGGGTTGTGGATGAGGACCACGCGGTATTAGGAGTCGAGGGAACAAGCTGGAATTACCGGTTGGAACGGATCAATGGTTTGCCTGACAGACAGATCTACAGGACCGCTACCCGGGATTACCGGGTCAACTTTGAGGTTCTTTGGCACACCTTCAATGAGCGGTATGCCTTTTTTCAGGAGCGGGGTGTAGATTGGGACGCCGTCTATCAAGACTACGCGCCAAGAGCAGCCCTCTGTACCTCCGACGACGAATTCTACACCCTGGTGGTTGAAGTGCTGGACCTCTTTGACGATAATCACATCCTGTTCTACCGTTCGGAAAAAGACCCCGGCTGGTATGATACCGATGCCTTTCGCGCTGATTGGATCCGGCACGAAGATGTGACGAAAACCTTTGAGAGCCTGGTCAAGCTCCAAAGCCCTTTTTCCTGCCGCACGGCCGGTGAAGTTTTCCAGGAGGATCTTTGGCATCCCTTTCTGACGGTTATCAAGAACAACTATCTTTCAGGGGACTACATCTCGTGCTGCCAGGATATGATTTTTTACGGGACCCTTGACGATACTACCGGCTACATCGCTGTTTTAAAGGAAGATTATTACACCGGCAGAAGGGGGGATGTGCCTCTCCAGGGGCTTGCCGTGCTAAACCGGGGGTTGGACAAGATGACGGCTTACTTCACCGGGGTTCCGAATATCATCATCGATGCCCGCTTCAACTGGGGAGGGACGGATAGCTACAGCCTGGCTATGGCCTCCCGGTTTACCGACCGTCGGGATATGGCGGCTTACCAGACGGCACGGGAGGGAACGAGCCAGGTCAACTACCAGGATTTTTTCTATGCTCCCGACACGGGTCCAGGTTTTGATGCCGAAAACGTCTATGTGCTTGTCGGCCCGGCCTCATTGAGCTCCGGTGAATGTCTTGCCATGTACCTGGGCAATCTTGAGAAGGTAACGGTGGTGGGTGAACATACCATGGGGGTTTGGTCGAACACCCTGATTCGTCATCTTCCCAACGGGTGGGAGTTCACCCTGTCCAATGAAAGAATTTATGATCCGAAAGGAACCAACTATGAAGTGGTTGGTTATCCACCGGACGTGGTTGTGGGTTTTAACCCCCGGGGTTTTGATCTCGGAAAGGATGCTGTGCTTGATAGCACATTGGAGTTGATAGCAGGCCGGGCTTCCCATTGATACGAAATGATGGAGGATCCTGATTCTTGACTTTTGTGTGAGGAGAAATGAATGATTGCAAAAAGAGCATTTTTATTACTAGTAACAGTCTGTTTCACAGTCAATATATATGCTGTTGACACAAGCAATATGCGTGAAATCTATAATAATGAAATTCTAGTATATGCCGAAGACTGTATGGATTATACGGATTTTATAGCTGCTATTCTCACATCCCTGGGAGAATTGGAAACAATCTTCCAGAAAAAAATCAGGAGTATCGTTTCCATATATATTTACTCCAGCCATACTTCTTCTTCCCTGAAGATATTCGGATCAGAAACCGATGTCATTCAAACCGCCATGGCTGATCCGGTCAATCTCAAAATTTATTTGACATCTCCTTATGATACTTTCAAATCTAAAGAGTACTATTATTCAGTTCCAATTCATGAGCTTGTTCATTTATTCTATTCACCGGCTGATTTATGGCTGCGTGAAGGTATTGCGGTTTATTTATCAGGACAGCTTAATAATGATATTTCCCTGGAGCAGATTAACGGATACAGCTATTTCTATCCAATAAAAATGACAAACGCTGATTTCTTACAATACTATAACAACTTCGGATGGCTCGTGAAATATTTAATGGAAGAGAAACTCGGGAATTCAATAGTTAGGTTTAGAGAATTTTGTAATAGTAAAAGTAAAGCAGCCTTATTAGGTTATAGAACCATGGACGAATTTATTATTGACTGGAAAAGATGGATTGAGAAAATCAGGCCGACTCCCGCTTCATCCTGACATGTTTATCAGCCTGCCCTTTGTTCTCCGCCGCCTTGGCGCCTTCGCGTAAAATCCTCCTCCCGCTGATCCCTCACACACAACCTATCCATCCTCTTCCCCCAAAACCCGGGCCATGCTACACTCAAGGCGGTCATGAAAGACGCGAAGCTCTACCCCGGCATCATCGACAGTCACTTTCACGCATCGATGCTGCGAAAAAAAGGATTGAATCCTCACACTGTGATGGACTGGTGTTTCGGCAACGGCCTGGAAGCGGCGTTGGATATTGCCGTGGACACCGAGGATTTCGAGGCGCGCAAACGCTTCGCCTCTGGCTACCCCCGGATATACCTCAGCGCGGGCTTGTACCCGTCGGTGAGCGAAGAGAAAAACCTGCAAGGCCTTCTGGATACCCTGGAAAGGCAGGCCGCCGATCCCGCAGTGATGGTCCTGGGCGAGGCGGGGCTGGATTATCACTGGAACTTCGCCACTCCGGCGAAACAGCAAGCCCTTTTCCGGTTCCAGGCGGCTTTAGCGTCCCAGCTGAAGAAGCCCCTCATTGTGCACAGCCGGGAGGCGGGAGAAGACACCTGCGCCTGCCTGGCCGCCCTCAAGCCCGCCGCCGGGGGGATCATCCACTGTTTTTCCGAGGACTACCCGGCGGCGAAACGGTACATCGACCTGGGGTTTCTCATCTCCTTCGCGGGAAACGTCACCTACCCCAAGGCGGAGAACCTCCACGAAGCGGCGGCGAAGATCCCCTTAAGGGCCCTGCTCCTGGAGACCGACGCCCCCTACATGGCTCCCCAGCCGGTCAGGGGAAAGCCCAACCACCCGGGGATGATCGGGTATACGTATGAGTTCATTGCGAAGTTACGTAACCTACCATTGGAGGAATTGATAACAGGGGTACGGGAAAACTTTTACCGGCTGCTCAATCTTCCAGAATAAAGATCTGAACCCGGCGGTTTCGCCCCCGGCCTTCCTCCGTGTCGTTGGGAGCCACCGGTTCGGTGCCCCCCCGCCCTTCGTAGAGAAAACGCCCCGCCGGGATTCCCCGGGCCGCCAGTTCATCAGCCAGGGTCTTGGCCCGTTGAATCGACAGCTCCATCTGGCTTTCCGGGGTTCCCACGTCGGCGGTATGCCCCACCACCAGGAAGGTTTTGTCTTCCAGTCTTCGAAGGATAGCGGCCAGGGTGTCGATCTTTCCTTTCTCCTCCGGCAGCACCACCGCCTGATCGGGGACAAAGTGGATGACCTCCAGGTTGATGGAAACCCCGATACCGGTCTCTTCCACCGTCACCCCTCCCGTGCCGGTCCGCTCCAGTTCTTCCCGGATCTCTTCGGTGAGTCTTTTCCGCTCCCCGGGCAAGCCGCCGCCGTACCAGGTCAGGATAAAGCCCGAAACGACGAGCTGCCGCCCCCCGGAGAAATCGTAGACCTCGTCCACCGTATCCCGCATGAAGATCTTCCCGCTCTGCTGGTTCAGGTAGATGGTGACCAGGTGTTTTCCCTGGACCTGCGTAAGGTTAGGGTCCCCCCAGGGGTCGGCCCCCTGGCGATAGCGGACGGCGTACTGGGCGTTAATGACCTCGACGGGTTCTCCGTTCAGGTCACCGGGGCCGGCGTACTCGAATTCACAGAGAAAGGGGACCCGGGTGGGAACCATATCCCTGACGGGCTGTAAAATCCGAAGCCCCTCGCCCCGCCAGCGTTCCCCCGGTGCCGGGGTTTCCTCGGGAAAAGCGGGAAAGTTCAGCAGAAAGGGCCATTCCTGCCCTGGGGGCACCGAAAACACTCCACCGGGACCCGGAAGAAGAGATCCTTTTTGGGAGGAATCTATCCGCCGGGCTATATCCCGGGCATCCCGGGTCATCTGTTCATACTCAAAGAACACCCCGGTATACCCTGCCTCATCGGGATTCACTGAAAACACCGTTCTGCTCTCATTGTACAGGTACCCCCGGTATACCCCGTTCTCCCGGATTCGCAGGTTCTGCTTTTCCCGCTGGGTAAAGATATCCGAAGGGGTCCAGTCCAGGGCAAATGAAACCAGGGGAAGAAAAAAGAACAAACAAAAAAAGGCCCCAACGAAACGCGGGGCCTTTACTAAGCAGGTCATGCTAATTTTACCAGACATCCTGAATATCGTCGGTGTCCCTGCTCACTTCGGAGAAAAGATCCGTGGTGGCCCTGAGATCGTCAAAGTAAATATAGTAATTTCCGACGGTCTCGGCGGGGTCACATTCGATGAGAAACCCTTCGACCTTGATGCCCATCTTGTTGTTGTAATGGTAATCCCTTTGAACGATGGACGTCGGAATTGCCACAGTCATCCGCTTCCATCCGGAAAAATTCAAGGTTCCCACGGTTAGCTCGGCCTTCTTTCCAAAGGTATCGGAAATAAGAACCTTTAAGGTGTGCTTCGTATTCCGGCCGATCACCCAAACCGAAAGGGTTTTGGTTATGCCCTCGATGGCAAGAGGATGGGACGGATACACGGCAAAATGGGTCATGGACCGTTTATAGAACTGTACTTTTACACCCAGGACATAATCGTCCGCTTCTTCGATTCCCAGGGCTTCTTCATCTTCGATGGGTTCTTTTTCCTCAGGTCCGCCTTCGATTCTTCGAACGGTCACAAAACCCAGATCCCGGGGAATGCTGGCGGTCCAGAAACCCGCGTCTTCAAATTTAGTCACCGACACTTCTTTGAGAAGCTGCTGAGCCGTATCTACACCAATCTGAGAGGGATCGGCTTCGCCTACCCTGCTCATACCGTTCTGCGCCAGGAGGACTCCGGCGGTAAGCAAAAATAGCAGAATAAATAAATTCCGTCGTTTCATCTTATTCCTCCCCCCACATTTCTTCCATTTTCTCCGGCCAGGTCAGATCGTCACCGTCAAAACGGGATTCAAACATATCCGTGAGAATTTTGATCTGGTCGATGTACATGTAAAAATCCGCCACCCGTTCGGTGGGTTTTGTCCAGAGAACAAGCTTCTCCAGAGCCAATCCCTGTCGATGGGGAACATAGGTTTCCGACTGGGGAATGTAGTGGGGAATATCGGCTCTCAGATTCCTCCAACCGCGGTAGTTGATACTTCCCAGGTGAATAACCCAGACAACCCCCCGGTAATCACTGATATGGACTTCCATGTAATAATCGTACATGGAACCCCAGATCCATAAATCGATCTGTTTTGCTCGGCCGGGGATGGGAATCGGGTTGGCTTCCAATTCACCGTCTTCACCCTCTTTCACGGGAATGAATTCCAGGTAATTATACCCCATGCGGTCAAACTTGGCGTTTACTCCAAGCACCTGCAGTTCGTTCTCGTCTCTGTTTCGGCCGAAAAGGGCTTCAGGCCACGCGTCGGCATAGGTGATCTTGGGATAATCTTCGGTAATGAACTTACTCCCCCGGACATACCAGTCGGTAGTACGGGTCTCAGGATCGAAACTTTCGAGAATCCGGGATTCCAGGTTTTCCGTAACCTCATCCGCCGTTACGAAAACGGGCAAGAGTACACCGAATAGCAGTAAAAGGCACAAAAAAAGGAGACTGCCTCGTTTCATTCTTAACTCCTTCATTACATACTTATAGTAGTATCCATTGTCAGGCATGTAGAATTATATTTCTATCGAATATGTTTGTCAAACATTTTTATCCAAACCCGGTAATTCCGCATCTGCAGGCAATTAAAAATATATTGCTATTTTACCGAACATTGCATACAATCCTCTTTATTCTGCAACAAATAAATAAAAGGAGTAAGGTGAAATGAGAAAAGTTTCGTTGGTTTTGATTCCTGTTCTTTTTCTGCTTCTGCTTCTTTCCTGCCAGACGGCGCCTACAGCAAAGAATGTTATCGCTTACCCCACGGATTACGACCTGTATACCACCGGGGCTTCCTGTTATGACGGCTGCGGGGATCACTTTGATTCCCCCTACTTCAAACACCCCGACTTTTACAACATGGAGTCCCAGGGCAGTCTGGTGATAATCCCCCGGTTCGAGACCTACCAGCAGACCACGGAATACACCTGCGGTGCCGGCACGATCTTGATGGTAATCAACCATTTCGGCGTGGCCGACCAGGATGAACTTTCCATCGCCGAGGTCGCTGAAATCAGCGAAGAGACCGGCGTCAGTGTGGCGGGAATCGTGAAATACTTCGAGAAAGAGGGCTGGAACGTTACCAGCAGCCTGAACGAAGGGGTTTATGACGGCTATACCTTTGAAGATCCCGCGGAATTCACCGCCTGGGTACTGGAAAACCTGGGGAACGATATCCCCATTTTAGTGGACTGGCTCGATTGGGCAGGCCACTGGCAGGCGATTATCGGCTACGACACCATGGGCACCGAAGATCACTTCGGCGACGATGTCCTGGTGATGGCGGATCCCTATGACACCAGCGATCACTGGCAGGACGGCTACTTCATCGTTCCCGCCGAGCGTTTCTTCTACATGTGGCGGGAAGGGGTCTACGAATCGTCCCTTCCCCTCCAGCAGCCCTGGGTCATTGCCACTCCGGCAAAATAGACATTTCTTCCGCTTTTTTTTAGAGGGTGCCTAGGCACCCTTTTTTATTGCCAGGAAAGGACCGCTTTATAAAAGCCGTCATCCGGACAGGATCGTTGAAACAGTCTTCCATCCAGGTCAGTTTTCCATAAATTCTCCACCCTGAAGGCTCACCGGAAGGAAAACCGTCTCATGGATCCCTTCTTTCACCCTTTGCAAGGCTTCAATCAAGCCGGTGACATAGGATTCCCGGAGTACCAGGAAAGGCTGACCTTCCTGGCCCGGGGGTAAGGGGATATCTTCCGTGACCACCGGAAGGTCCACACTGAGACAATAATCGATTCCCTTCTTATTATATCTTCCTGCGAAAAAGACCCCCAGGACGGTGCGGTCCAGCAGGCTCAAGGAAAGAAATCGGTCCATTTCATCCTCGCCGGCTTCCGAGGATAGCCTTTTTACCTCCAGCGGGGGGGACGGATCCACCTGCCGCCAACCCTCCATGAAGGCCTGGTATTCCTCTTCCCGAGCGGTGTTTCCCTGCAGAAAGACCGCCGCGGTTACAGAGCCTTCCTTATTTTGTCCGCGGACCCAGGCCGCGCAGCGCCCGCCTGTTTCCTTCAAGGCTTCCCGGCGGTCCGAAAGAACCGGGAGCAGGTTGTCTTTTTCCCAGGATCCGTAAGCGATAAAGGTGGTCCCGGGGAACTGTTCGGCCAATCGACCGGCATGCCCGGAAAGCAGGGGGCTGAACAAAAGGATATCGGTATCCGCGGATTCGACGGCCTGCGGGAGTTGGTTTTCCATGTTCGTCAGGCTGATGGATTGGATATCCACATGGAATCCTTTTTTGCGAAACTGCCGAAGGACCGCTTTTTCCGGTCCGTTGAGGACCATCCAGGCTTCATCCACCAGGAAAAGCGCGTCGGGTTTTCCGCACGACAGAAAGAGAAGTGTAAGCAGCCCCACGATCAGCCGACGAATCATGGGCCATGGTAGCACCGGCACGGGAAGCCGGTCAAGAAGAGACGTTGACACGGTGAAGTCACCATTTTAGAATAGGAAAGAACGGCTTACGATAGCCGGAAGGAGTGAACCCATGGTATCATATAAAGAATTAGGCCTTGTAAATACCAAGGAACTGTTTGAAAAAGCCGTAGCCGGAGGCTACGCTCTGCCCGCGTATAATTTCAACAACATGGAACAGCTACAGGCGATTCTGCAGGCCTGCGTGGAAACCAAATCTCCTGTCATTCTCCAGGTTTCCAAGGGCGCCCGGCAATATGCCAACGCCACCCTGCTTCGGTATATGGCCCAGGGTGCCGTGGCCTACGTGAAGGAACTGGGATACTCCATTCCCATCGTCCTGCACTTGGACCATGGAGATAGTTTTGAAACCTGTAAAGACTGTATCGACTTCGGTTTTTCCTCCGTCATGATCGACGGCAGCCACCTGCCCTATGAAGAGAACATCGCCCTCACCAAGAAGGTGGTGGAATACGCCCACTCGAGACCCGATTATGTCACCGTGGAAGGCGAATTAGGGGTTCTCGCCGGCATAGAAGACGAGGTTTCTTCAGCGGTAACCCATTATACCAAGCCGGAGGAGGTGGAAGATTTCGTCGGCAGAACCGGCGTGGATTCCCTGGCCATTTCCATCGGCACCTCCCACGGAAGGAATAAATTCAAACCGGAACAGTGTACTCGGAACGCCGAGGGAATCCTTATTCCCCCTCCCTTGAGATTTGACATTCTCAAGGAGGTGGAACAGCGGCTACCCGGATTTCCCATTGTTCTGCACGGCTCATCCTCGGTTCCCCGGGACCTGGTGGAGATGATCAATCAATACGGCGGCGACCTGCGGGACTCCATCGGTATACCGGAGGACCAGCTTCGAAAAGCCGCCTCATCGGCGGTCTGTAAAATCAATATCGATTCCGACGGGCGTCTGGCCATGACCGCGGCAATACGAAAGGTTCTGGCCACAAAACCCGATGAATTCGACCCGAGGAAATATCTCGGACCCGCCAGGGATTCCTTGAAAGAGTTATATAAAAGAAAGAACGAAGACGTTCTCGGTTCGGCGGGGAAAGCTTAAAACCCCTGATCCGTGGAATGAAAGCCGTCCCTTCAGGGACGGCTTTTTTATCGGCGGGAGAGTCTCCCGGCAGTGGTAAGGAAAAGAAAGAAGGCTGCGCCTAAAGAAACCACCGTAACAAGCACGGCCGGTAGAATTGAAGACACCAGGAAGAAGGTCGGTACCAGGGCAAAAAGGGCTGTTCCCGCCGGCACGACGAGAAGAAGAAGCCACCGGCCGTAGCCTTCTCTTTCAAAGGCGGCAACGCATAAAGAAGATGAAAAAAGAATCATGGTTATAAAGAGCAGGGGCCGTAAAAAGAGGATCTGCGGATCGTACCACATAAAATGGATGATCATCTCGACTATCCCGAAGAAAGCGAAATATCCTGCGTAATACAGCAGGGTTTTACTGCAAAAACTGTGGTAATCACCGTATTCCCGGGTTCGGAAAAGGAGGATATACCCTGCCAATGCCGGAAGCAGGGGCAGCAGATAATCATGGAACAGGTAATACACATACAGTCCGAAGGGGGTAAAAACCTCCGGCACCGCTTTCCGCAGGAATGAAAAGATCAGGACTCCCGGAAGAAAGACAAGAAACCCCTTCAACCATGCCAGAAAGGCATCGCCTCGGATCAGGGAAGCCGGAAAACAAAAGGGAATAATAAAGGGAGTGAACAGCGGAACCGCTAATACCAGAAAGAGAACCATAAAAGGGAAATTATCATGAAAGGCGCCTTTAAGGCAAGAGAAAGTTACGATGATAGGTTCAGCAGATCGATTCGGTCCTTCAACAGAGCCGCCTGCTTTCGGTCCTCTTCTTCCAGGCGCCGGAAGACATAGGCCGTATCGCCGCCGGGAACACTCTCCGCCAGGAAAGCGTAGAAACTATAGAAGGCGATGAGTCGCTGTTCAATAAAGATAAGAAAGTCTTTCGGTTCCATGGCCGGATGAAAAAGAGAGAAATCCGCCACCTTCTCCAAGAGAGGATGTACTTTCGCATCGGAAAAACTCATCCGGTTGAGTTCATGATCACCGGACAGGTCTTCCAGTTCTATCAGCTGGGCTTTCTTTTGTTCCGTCAGGGAATAGATAAGGTTCCTCGAACCGGTATTGGTTATCCCCCTGACATAGGTTCGGCAAAGCTCGCGTATTTCTTCGAGCTTCCCCCCCAAGAAACCGGTAATTTCAAAATACTCCACCCTTCTCCTCCGTATGGATGGATAGTACTGTATTCACCGTCGGTTGTCAAAACCTCTTTTCTCGTATTCGCCTACAGAAAAATCTTTCAAATACCGGTTTTCGAATTCCTGCTTTTTACGCTTCCCCTTTGACTAAATCCTTCATAGGTGATATAGTACCCGGTACGCGGAGGCAGATCTGCACTGCGTCGCAGAGGAGGTAGATTGGCTGTAAAAGATTTTCGAGTGAATGAAGAAATCAGGGTAAAGCAGGTCAGGTTGATCGGCGACGACGGCACCCAACACGGTATTGTCGATATTGAAGATGCCCTTCGTGTGGCTAAGGAAGCGGAGTGTGATCTTGTGGAGGTTTCTCCACAGGCTAAACCGCCGGTATGCAAGATCCTGGATTATGGAAAATACAAGTTCGAACTGGAAAAAAAACAGCGAGAATCCAAAAAGAAGCAGAAACTCGTAAAAATCAAAGAAATCCGGATGCAGCCGAAAATCGAGAAACACGATCTGGAGTTTAAAACAAAGCATATCCAGGAATTCCTGGAAGAGGGAAACAAGGTTAAGGTAACCATTCGATTCCGGGGACGGGAACTGGCTCACACTGAACTGGGCCGGAAGGTTCTGGATGAAGTCCTGGAGATGCTGGAAATACCCTACGTTCTGGATAAAAACCCCCAGATGGAAGGGCGGTTTATGTCCATGGTTTTAAACCCCAAATCTAAATAGAATCCAATGCACAACAGATTAACAGGATAGAAAGGAACGATACTATGCCAAAGATGAAAACAAGGAAAGCAGCCGCCAAACGGTACAGCTTTACCGGTACCGGAAAGGTAAAATACAAGAAACAGGGACTCCTGCACATTCTGACGAAGAAGAGTACCAAGAGAAAACGGAACCTGCGGCACAGCGGGATCTTAAGCCCTGTGGAAGAAAAAAGAGCCAGACGGCTCATGCCCTACGGATAGAATAGTCCAACAGAAGGAGTAGATACATCCATGCCCAGAGCAGTTGACGGAACAAGAAGAAAAGACAGAAGAAAGAAAATTCTCAAAGAAACGAAAGGATATAAGGGAAGCCGCGGTACGCTTCTTCGCTCAGCAAAAGACGCGGTTACCCGTGCCGGAGTATACGCTTACCGGGACAGGCGCCAACGGAAACGGGATTTCCGGAGTTTATGGATAACCAGGATCTCCGCTGCCTGCCGGTTGAACGGTATTACCTATTCCCGGTTTATCAGCGGTTTAAACAATGCCGGCATCACCATTAACAGAAAAGCCCTGGCCGATATGGCCGTGGCGGACAAGGAAGGCTTCAAGGTTCTGGTCGAAAAAGCCTCCGCTGCCGTAACCGGTTAAGAGAACATGCTTACCCTTGAGCAGGTAAAACAGCTGGAAGCCCGTGTCAAAAGGGCTGTCGATCTGATCGACAGCCTGCGGGAAGAAAACACGGTACTCAAGGTACGCCTCGAAAAGAGCGAAAGCCGCCTGAAGGAACTCGAAAAGCTGATCGACGGATTCAGGAACGATCAGGATCAGATCGAACAGGGCATTAAGGATGTGCTGGAACAGCTTAATTCCCTGGAAGACAGTATGTATAACGAACAGGGTACGGAAGAACCCGTCGGCACAGCTCCGTCGGTGGAAGCACCTCCTTCGGTATCTACCCCTGCAGCGCCGGCGCCCTCAGCGGCCGGTTCATCCGGTTTTTCTTCCCCTCCTCTATCTCGGGAGGAATCCTTGTCGGAAGACGATCTCGAGGAACCGGAGGAAGATCCGGAATCATCGGGTCAGTTGGATATTTTCTGAAGGGCGGCCATGGAAAAACGCGCGTTTCAGGTACAATTGCTGGGTACTTCCTTTATTGTACAAACGGATGAAGACGCCGATTATTTCACGCGCCTTTTGGATTACGTAAGCAAAAAGACCGACGAGATTGAATCAGCCGTACGGGTAAAAGATCCATTAAAAACCGCTATTTTAACATGCCTGACCATCGCGGATGAGCTTCACAAAGGCTTCGTTATGGATCAGGATCTGCATGAGGCCGAGAAGATAACCCTCAGCCTCTTGGAGAAAATTGACAGAAGTCTGGATAGTAGATAACCCTGCGGTGTTCGGGAGGGGTTTATATCTCTTGGGTCAACCCATCAGAACGGGATTCCAAATCTCGGGGTTGAATGCTCTCCGCCTTGAGCGGTTCGGCACAGGATGCCCCGATGCGGAAACCCACTTGAACAATTGGAGTTCAAGAGATTTCTCCCCAAGCGGCATCGCGGGGATTTTATTATCCCGGAATAATCCCTTCCATTATTGACAGGATACAAAGGGAGATACTACTATTCTAGAACGCTATGGCTTTAATTACCGGACAACAATTATCAAGATATTTCGAACAGTTCAGATCTATTGACGTAACTTTTACCAAGGGAGTTGTTCAAGTTACCGGACTCAGGACGGATCAGAATTTTTTGAAATGCCTGGGGACTCAATGGCCCTGTGTCATCTATTCCTCTTCCATGGTGGGAGCGAAGGTCGTGGCCGGATTGACACAAGACTTTTTCAATAAAATCAGATCCGCCAACAACGTGGTCTCCTTGCGGTTTTCTTTCAATCAACAGGATAAAACAGATCCCCTGGCTTTTTTTATCCCCGCGAAAATTACCGGTTACAACCCGTACAACAAGGAAAAACCCGATCTTATGTTCATCACCCTGGATTTTACTCAGCGGCCGGCGGATGACCTGATAGCTATTCTGGGGCGTCTTCTGGAAACCAATGTCAACTCAAAAAAGCGAAAGGAAGAGCGTATCGAGGTTACCGACGAGGTGCAGCGTTCTTTAGGTCTGAAATCAAAAAGCACCTATATCTACATTGAAAGCATCCCAAGAAAATGTATTCTCAGGGACATCTCCTTTTCCGGGGCGAAGTGTATCACCTCCGGTATCGGGAAATTCCTTGATAATAAGCCGATTCACCTGAGCCTGGAATTCGACGACGCGAAAAAGCCTACCCAGATTCCCGGAACGATTATCCGCCATGAAGCGGTTCAGGGAAGAAAGGATATTCTGGCCCTGGCCATTCATTTCGACGAGGCGTCGGTTCCCATGGATTACAAAATGCGGATAAATGAGTATATCCGCGTACCGAAAAAACATCTCTCCGCTTTAGAGGATGCATGAAAGAAGATCCTTCCGATATCCTGGACAATATTGTCTATATCTCCATTCCCGACGACCTGGAAGGCCTCCAGGACCTCCCGATAGATCCTTCCGTGCTGTTACCGGTAGAGCTGCAAGGTTCTCCCGAAGACTTCAATCTCCAGGAACTGTCCTGGGTGATGATCGTTTCCGCCATGCTGCGGATCCTCGCCTACAACCCCGCTCATGAACACGCCGATTATTACCGTACACTCATAAAAGCGGTAAAACCGGATATCCGAGAGGAACTCCTGGAAGCGGGGGTGATAAAAGCCCGGAATAAAGACTTTCCCCTGGCGGAAGAAATCTTTCTTTCTCTTCGCAACCTGGACGAAAACGACCTGGCCGCGGCGGTGAACCTCGCCCTGTCCTATGAAGAACACGGGGAAGCCTACGAGAAAATCGACAAGGAAGACCTGGCGGATTATTATTTTAATCTGGCCTTTGAAGCCTACAAGCAAGCCCTGGAAGTAGACTCCGATAACCCGGACGTACACATGTGTGCCGGTACCTTTTTCTTAAAACGGCGCAACTTTGAGAAAGCCCTTCTTCACCTGGAGCGCTTCGTTGACCTGGCTGAAGATTCTAAAAAACGCCGGCAAGCCCTGGACATGATAACCCGGATAAAAAGTCGGACCCGTCAGGACGTTCTTTTTACCGAAGCCTACGATTTTATAAAAATGGGCAAGGAAAGGGAAGGAATTCAGCGGATTGAGGAATTCCTTCAGGAGAACCCCGGGATTTGGAACGCCTGGTTTCTCCTCGGCTGGGCGCACCGCCGCCTCGGGCAATACCAGGAAGGCCGAAAAGCCTTCTATAAGGCCCTGGAATATGGTTCCGTCGAGGCGGACACTCATAACGAACTGGCTATCTGTCTGCTGGAACTGGGAGAATACTCGGAAAGTAAAAAGGAGCTGGAGAAGGCTCTGCGAATAGAACCGGAAAATACAAAAATCATCTCGAACATGGGTATTCTGGCAATAAAGCAGGAAAATCCGGATCTGGCGGCAGGGTTTTTCCGAACGGTGCTGGACCTGAACCCGGACGACGAAATCGCAAAAAAATACCTGGAATTCCTCGGTTTTCCCGAATAATTTTTTTTATTCCTTCATCCTCCATTAAAGATTAACACCCCCCCCGTCGATAGAATGAAAAGAGGGTACTATCGCCTGTTGACGGCCGAAACAGGCCGGTTTTTCCCTCTAGGTAGTATATCGGCCTTTTCTTGAGGGTCCATAAGGGGTTTCTTCAGGGAAAGCAAGATACACCGCCAAAAACAAAAGGTACCAAACCCCCGTTTAAGGGGGGTCAAGGGCAAGGATGCCCGAATACATTTTCACGGAGGATACGTATGATAATCAATCACAACATGAGCGCTCTCTTCGCCAACCGGGAACTGGCAAACACCCACAACAACCTGACGAAGAACATGGAAAAGCTCTCATCGGGTCTCAGGATCACCAGGGCGGGAGATGATGCTTCCGGTTTGGCGGTATCGGAAAAAATGCGGTCCCAGATCAGGGGCTTAAAGCAGGCTTCCCAGAATGCTTCCAACGGCATATCCTTTATCCAGTCGACTGAAGGGTATCTCCAGGAAACCCAGGACATCCTGCAGCGCATGAGGGAACTGGCCGTCCAGTCATCCAACGGCATCTACTCGGAAGAGGACCGGATGCAGATCCAGGTGGAAATCTCCCAGCTGGTGGATGAAATTGATCGAATCGCTTCTCACGCCCAGTTCAACGGTATGAACATGCTCACCGGTCGTTTCGCTTCTGAAACAGGAGAGAATACCGTCACCGCTTCCATGTGGTTTCACATCGGAGCCAACATGGATCAGAGGGAAAGGGTTTACATCGGCACCATGACCTCTTCGGCGTTGAAGATTCGTGATCTTGGTTCCAACGAAATCCTGACCTTAGAGTCTCCCGAAGAATCGAACCGCGCCATCGGCACCATCGACATGGCCCTGAAGAAGGTCAACAAGCAGCGGGCGGATCTGGGAGCCTACCAGAACCGGCTCGAGCATGCTGTGCGGGGCCTTGAAGTCGGCGCCGAAAACCTGCAGGCCGCTGAATCGAGAATCCGGGACGTGGACATGGCTTCCGAGATGGTGGAATACACCAAGAATCAGATCCTTGTTCAGGCCGGTACGGCGATGCTCGCCCAGGCAAACATGAAAACCCAGTCTGTCTTGCAATTACTGGGGTAAGGCATTATAATTGAACTAATGCCTTAAAAAGGCTTGTAAGATCTTTGAAAAACAGACCCTCTTGAAGCCTATGAAAAAAAAGGAGAGTTTCCGGTTCGAGTTTCTAGAGAACCGGAAACCTCTCTTTGTTGCACAGGAGCGCGAACGGAACGGAAGTGGCGCGACTTTCTTCCGGCTCCCCCTGATGCCGCATAGGACAAAGGCCAAGGAGGCCTTTTGAATTATATCAAGGAGGGTATATATGGTTATAAACCACAACATGAGTGCCATGTACGCCAACCGTACTCTGGGTGTTCAGTCGGCTGCCACAGCGGGCAACATCGAGAAGCTCAGCTCCGGTATGAGAATTAACAAAGCCGGGGACGATGCTTCAGGGCTTGCAGTTTCAGAAAAGCTTCGCAGCCAGATCAGAGGACTGAACCAGGCGGAAAGAAACATTCAGAACGGCGTTTCTTTCATTCAGACAACGGAAGGATACCTGCAGGAAACCCAGGACATTCTACACCGCCTCAGAGAACTGGCGGTTCAGTCTGCCAACGGTGTATATACCGATGAAGACAGAATGCAGATCCAGGTTGAGGTATCCCAGCTGATCGACGAAGTGAACCGCATCGCTTCCCACGCCCAATTCAACGGCATGAATATGCTGACGGGTAATTTTGCTCAGGAAGGGGAAGGAATCATGCAGTTCCAGGTTGGCGCGAATATGGACCAGAATGAAAGGGTCTACATCGGCACCATGACGGCTTTGGCTCTTGGTCTTGAAGGCGAACAGGGGCTTGATAACGCTCTTACTATCGCCGATCCGGATCAGGCCAACAGGGCTATCGGTACCGTTGATTCCGCTCTTCAGAGAGTGTCACGGCAGCGGGCCGACCTTGGCGCGTATCAGAACCGGTTCGAAATGGCATCAAAGGGTGTCGCCATCGCGGCGGAAAACCTGCAGGCCGCAGAATCGAGGATCCGCGATGTGGATATGGCTTCCGAGATGGTAGAATATGTGAAAAATCAGATTCTTACCCAATCCGGCACCGCCATGCTGGCCCAGGCCAACACCAAGACCCAGTCGGTTCTTCAGTTATTGTAAAGAATGGCCTACCCTTTTGAAGGGGGGTATTCGAAGAAGAAAGAGATATCTGGACGTAATCTCTTTTTTCATGATCGTTGAGGGAAGGCTCGCGCCGCCTTCCCCCTATTTCATATATCGAGGAAACGCCATGGAACTGGACATTTCCAGTATTCAGGGTAAGACGGTTCAACAAACGAGATTTCATACTAATAGTCAGGCTGCCAGAGCCGTTGAAGCCACCAAGGCTGCGGCAAAAGAAGCCGCCGTCGAAATGCCCGACATAAACGTTGAGCAGTATCTCAAAGATATCATGCGCATGACGGATACCTTTAATCGAAAGTTGAAATTTACCATCAACAGAGAGCTCGAACAGGTTGTCGTAAAGGTCATCGATCGGGAAACCGATAAAGTAATTAAGGAAATTCCTCCCGCGGAACTTCAGCGGCTTCACATACGGATGAAGGAAGCCTTGGGACTTTTGTTCGACGAAAAGATTTAGACGTCAAATATAAGGGGGGATAACAGGACCTATGTCTGATATATCCATCCCCGGCGTTACAAGCAAACTTCAGACCGATAAAATGATCGAGAAACTCATGGAACTTGAAAGGGTTCCCTTGGAGCGTCTTGAAGCCGATCGCGACCTCCTGGAAGACCAGAAAAAGGTCTGGAGAGACGTTACTCAGAGGCTTTCATCCCTGCGGGACACGGCCAGAACCCTTTATGGTTTTGAAAATCCCTTCCAAAGCAGAATCGCCAATTCCGACGACGAAGGGGTCCTCACCGCCACGGCAACCCGCCAGGCCGCCTTTGATTCCAGTTCCGTACAGGTTATTCAGACCGCCGGGGCCGACCGTTTTCTATCCGCTTCCCTGCCCGACGACTACAAGGTTCCCGAAGGGACCTATCGCTTTACCGTGGGAGAAAAAGAGATATCCTTCAACTACAATGGCGGGTCCTTGAACGACTTTGCCTCCAGCGTCAATCGCCGGGGTAAGGACCTCCTGCGGGCCCAGGTCGTCAAGGATACGTCAAAAACTTCGGTTATACTTATCGAATCTCTGGTTTCCGGGGAAGCCAACAGGCTTGGTTTCTCCGAAACCGCCGAAACCTTCGCCCTGGAATCGGGGATTCTTCGCGAAATGAAGGGTGACAGCCGGGAGATTCAACCCGCCTTGGAAGCCCTCCGCCGATGGTCGAACCCCTTACAAAAGGAGCTCTTTCAGTCGGAAGGCGGCTTCCTCCTGGCGACTCCGGGAGCCGAAGCGTCCCTGCCGATTCAGCCGGGGCTTTCATCCGTCCGGGGGCTCTATCTGGAGATGGAAGTTCGCTTTACCGACCTGGGCGGCGACGCAACCTTGCCCCCCTCCCCTCCCCCGGGTCCGGATATTCCTCCGGGCGGGAGCGTTACCTTTCAGGGAATTACCGTGGATAGCGCTTCCAGCCGGATAGAACTCCCGGAATGGACACCCCCCGAACCACCGAAACGGGTGGATGACCCCGCGGTGCTGTTCCTGCAATCCGGAGATCGAGTGGTAGGCCTGCCGGTCTTACAGCTCACCGAGGCACCCCAGACCATCCGTATCGCCCTGGATGATTACGTCGACTCGGTAGACGCCCTGCTGCTGCGAAATCGAAACACTCACAGAAATCTACAGATGGGTCCCGTAAGGATTTTCGACCCCACGGCTCGGGGAGATTACGCCCCGGCAAATGTTATCTCGGAAGCCCGAAACAGCATTGTCTCATTCGAGGGGATTCAGGTCGTCCGGGAGACGAATTCCATCGACGACTTGATTCCCGGGGTAACCTTGAATCTGAAGAAAGCCTCGGACGATCCGGTTTCTCTGGAAATCGAACCGGACCGGGAATCGGTGAAAGAACAGCTCATCACCTTTGTGGGATATTACAATCAGCTTTTGGCCACCATACAGATTCTCACCTCATCGGATGAAGAGGTGATAGACGAGATTTCCTATTTCACCGACGAAGAACGGGAAGCCGCCGAGGAACAACTGGGGCTGTACCAGGGCGATACCACCCTGCTTCAGCTGAAGTCGCGGCTGCAAACCATCATGATGAACGCCTATGAGACGTCGGCAGGCCGGGAACTGGCCCTGCTCTCTCAAATAGGGATAGCTACCAATGTCAAAGGGTTGTCCGGCGGTTTCGATTCATCCAGGTTAAGGGGATACCTGGAAATCGATGAGAAAACCCTGGATGCCGCGCTGGAAAGCAACCTGGAAGCCGTAGCTCAGCTCTTTGGCCGGGATACCGACAACGATCTGATCGTCGACGCGGGGGCCGCGTACGCCCTTGAATCCTATGTCCGCCCCTATGTTGAAACCGGCGGTATAATAAGCTATAAAATAACCTCCCTGGATAGCCAAATAGACAGAACCGACAGGGATATTGTGAATTACGAAGCCAAGCTGGTGGCGAAGGAAGAAGAACTTCGACGGAAATATGGAATGATGGAAGGGGCTATCAACGCCTTGGAAAGTTCATCCCAGGACATCGAAAATCTCAACAGAACCTTCGACAATTCAAGGTAAAAGAAGGAGAACGGCCGGTGGAAATTCGACTGAATCGGGAACCCCTCGACATCACCATGGAGGATGAAAAGGTCCTGTCAGATGTGGTGGATGAACTATACAGGCTCATTCAGGACGCGGGATTCCATATATCCCGGATTCAGCACAACGGAGAGGAACTCATACCCGAAGAGAAAACATCCTGGGCCGATCTTCCCCTGGAGCACGTGGGGGTTCTGGATATAGAAGCGAAGACCCTCCGGGAAGCTACCTTTGAACACCTCAACACGGTTCGCCAGTATATTTCCATGGTTCGCGGGGCTTTTCTGAAAGAAAACACCCCCCTGTTGACCGATCTTTCCATCGACTATCCCTCGGTGAGGGATTCCCTGGACCCCCTGATTTCCAGTCAAGGGCCGGGGAACCCCCTGGCCGAGATCCTGGATGAGCAGATACACCGTTTTAATGTCTTCTCGGATCAGCCGCTGTATAAAGATTCCGACTCTTTAATCGAGCTTTTAAATTCCCTCTTAACGTTGCTGGCTGAACGGATGCGGGAAATTTCGTCTCCGGCGGAAGAGCTGAAAAAGTCTTCCGAAGCTTTAAAAGCTATGCTTGGTTCCCTCCGGGATGTTTCCCTCCTTCTCCAGACCGGGAAGGATAGGGAAGCCATGGCTTTGGTCTTATCGTGTATCGAACTGGTCTCGAAGATTATCCGGCTCTACCCTCTTATCCTGGACGAGTCTGGTATTTCTCCGGATACCCTGACCGTGGGGGAGAGCTCTATTAAGGATTTCTATAGTGATTTTAACGCCACCATGGAAGAACTTATCCAGGCTTTTCAGGTTAACGACAGTGTGCTGATCGGTGATCTCCTGGAATATGAAGTTGCTCCCAGGCTGGAATCCCTTCTTCCCTCCCTGGCGGATATTGTTTCCTCCGAGGAACGAACACAATGATTGTTTCACCCGTTCTTTTACAGTTGCAACCCATGATCAAGGCAGTCGATTCAAAGACTATTGTTCTGGGTATCGTTCTTTTCGCCGGTTTTTTCCTGGTCCTGATCATTGCCGGCCGTGTATCGGGGGGTAAAAAAGATCAATCCGGCCAGGAAGCAAAACCGATGCGCTTTCGGAAATCCACCTTCCGAAAAAAGGCCACCGCCATCGGTCTTTCCAAGATACAGATCAGTACCCTGGAAAACTTCATGGAAAACTACACGGTCCGTCAACCCTACGCTCTTTTAAAGAATTCGTCCCAGCTGGACCTGATCTTAAAAAAAGCCCTGGCGGATATCGATAACCAGGTGTCTTCTCCCGATGTGAAGGAATCTCAGCGTTCCACCATTTACGGCATTAAGCAGGTAGTGGAACGGCAGAGGCAGGGCCGCTCTTCTTTAAGCGGCTCAAAACAAATCAGTATCAATCAGAGCCTGATGCTCAGTCCCGAATCGGGAGGGCGCTTTCCATCCACAGTGGTGGGAAACCTCCGGGATATGCTGGCGGTACAGATTCCGAGGAATGAAGGGCTGCAGGAAATCCGCTGGAAGCGGGGGACGAAACTGAATGTGTTCTTCTGGAAGAGTAACGGGCAAAGCTACTCCTTTCTTACCAAGGTCGCCGGTTATAACGCTTTAAAGGGCACTACCTGTCTTCTGCTGCAACATTCCAATGCCGTAAAGCAAGCCCACCAGCGACGCTATCGCCGGAAGACCCTGGAACGCCCCACCTATTTCTACCCGGTTCGGATCCTAACCATGGGTACGGGAAGAAAACAGGAAAAGAAGGCCTTTGTGGAGACCAAGAACGGCGCCCTGGGGACAATTCTTGATATTTCCGCAGGAGGGTGTGCCGTAAAAACCTCCTATCCTCTGCTAAAGGGCAGCCTGATAAAGGTGGAGTTCGAGACCGAAAAGCAAAAGTCCGTGGCCGCTTTTGGAAAGGTGAAAAATATGACCCGGGCGCAACCGGTCGGCGGCATCATGAACATCATGTTCACCCGCCTTTCCAGAAAGAACCTGAATACCATCAACGCCTATATCTACGAACTTGAAAAAAAAGCCTAGATATACTACTATAACGACGTGAAAATCGTCACCATAAAAGACATCTTAAAGAAAGAGAACCACCTGTTCTATCGGAACGATTATTCCGGAACGGTGGTCTATGAAATAACCAACGGAACGACCCTGGATCAACCGGTGGAGTTTTCCATCGAGAGGTCTGCCCTGGGAACCGTGGACATACAAATACGCCTGCCGGAAGCCTTTGATTACCCCCGGGTTCCCGCCCTGCGTTCCTTGAAGGCGTATATATCCTCCATCGAAAAAGAAGGAACCCTTCTCTGAAAACCCTGAACAGCGCGTCGGCGGAAGAAACAATTCAAGAAGGTGTCTCTTTAGGCAGCCGGTTGACCCCCGGAAGCGTGGTGGCCCTGTCGGGTCCTTTAGGCTCCGGTAAAACGACCTTTGTGAAGGGCCTTGCCCGGGCCTTGGGGGTAAAAGAAACCATCACCAGCCCCACCTTTACCATTATTTCCGAGTACCAGGGAAACATCCCCCTGTATCACATGGATCTCTACCGAATTGATTCGGCCGAAGAGTTTGAAAACACCGGCGGAGGGGAACTTCTGTCGGGATCCGGCGTCTCGGTTATCGAGTGGGCCGAACATGCTGCGGAAGCCCTTCCGGAAGACACGCTGTATATTTCCTTTTCCATTACCCCCGACGGCACCCGACGGATAACCTATAACGGAGACGGGCTTTGAAGATTCTGGCTTTCGATACTTCCGCCGATATCCTGAGTATCTGTCTTCTCAACGGGCAGAACCAGTTCCTGACCGAAACCCGGGGAGAGCTGAAGCACGCGCAAACCCTCCTGCCCGGTATCAACCATGTCCTTTCCCAGGCAGGATTAACTCCTGCCGACCTGGACCTGGTGGTCTGTTCCCGCGGACCGGGCTCCTTTACCGGCCTTCGCATCGGTATGGCCACCGCCAAGGGACTGTCGGAAGGGACCGGTGTACCGGTGTTTTCCGTGGATACCCTGGACGCGCTGGCGTATCCCTACAGGTACTGCCACGGGGCGGTTATACCGGTCCTGGACGCGAAGAAATCCCGTTTCTACGCCGCCCTGTACACCGAAGGCCGGCGGAAGACAGATCAGCTGGACTGCGGGCATGAGGAGTTATTGGAGCTTTCTTCCGATTATCCCCAGGTGCTCCTTACCGGTCCCGGAGCCTTTCTTCTGCAGAAAGCCTGGAACGATCGGCGCCAGGGAGTGGGTCTGGCCCCGGGTCCCTTTCAGGCCGTCGCCGCGTCATTGGCGGTCCTGGGAAAAGAAGGCTTTCAGGAAAAAGGGGCTGACCTTCCCGGAATGGGTCCCGTGTATCTGCGAAAAAGTGACGCGGAGATACAAAGGAGTTCCTGATACCTATGGAAGAGGATTTCTTTGCCGATCTGGAACCTCTGGAAACGCTGGAAGAACTGGAAAACCTTGAAGAACTCCAGGATTACGGCGATCTTGACGTAACGGTCTTAGAGGATCCCTTTATCGCTCGACTGATCAGCACTTTAGACAGGAGTTCCCTCCCCTTTCTGCTCATCGATACCTCATTACGGATTCTCTGGAGAAACGATGCCTTTCCCCGGATGTTCGGGATGGAATCCTGCGACGCGGGGAACCACCTTTTCGATCCCTTCGACGGCGTTCCCGGCTCTTCATCCGGACCGTCCTTTACCGAGGCCATAAAATCTCCTGAGACTGGTTTCAGTTACCGGGGCCGGGTTCAATCTTCAGATCCTCATCGTCTTACCCTGCAGGCCAACATGCTCGTCTCTCCCCTTTTTTCCGAAGAAAGCGGCCATAAGGTTCATCTGGGTTATTCGGTATGCTTCGATGATGTGACCGAAGAAAACAAAAATATTCTCCGGGGAACCTTCTTAAGTCTTCTCCATGCCTCGCAGATGAAGGACAACGATACGGGAAAGCATATCAAACGGGTTGGAGAATATTCCCGTCTCATGGCAAAGAGCCTCATGGAAGACCCGGCCTTCCCCGAAGTAACACCGGAGTTTATCGATAATATCACTTTTCTTGCCCCCATGCACGATGTGGGGAAGATCGGCACCCCCGATGATATTCTCAATAAAGAAGGCCCCCTGGAACCCTGGGAGTGGGATGTCATGCGGGAGCATACCATCAACGGCGCCTATATCATGGCTACCTATCCCCACCCGATGGCGAAACAGATAGCCCTCTCCCACCACGAACGCTGGGACGGCTCGGGATACCCGTACAACCTCTCCGAAGAGATGATCCCCCTTTCCGCCCGGATTGTCGCCCTGGCGGATGTGTATGACGCTCTGCGGATGAAAAGAAGTTATAAGGAAGGCTTTCCGCATCAAAAGGCCATGGAGATTATACAAACCTCTTCGGAAAGTCATTTTGATCCGGCCATGGTGAATTGCTTCGTGAAACTTTCCGGGACGATTCGAGAAGTCTATGAATTGCTGAAGGATGAACCTGAAAAAGATTAATTGGTTTTATCGGGCTTTGGAAAGATCACATCCAGCACCGGCAGGTCCGTGCCCGCTGCCGCGGCGGCCCGGTTTTCCTGCTGAATGGCTTCGTAGACTTCATGCCGGTAGATCTTAACT
The DNA here is from genome assembly GCA_016932135.1 of Spirochaetales bacterium. GTDB lineage: Bacteria > Spirochaetota > Spirochaetia > JAFGDJ01 > JAFGDJ01 > JAFGDJ01. Next base: position 27,285 of record JAFGDJ010000166.1, read on the forward strand.
TCTCGCGGCGCCTGGATACCGATCTTTACCTGGTCGCCCCGGATATCCACGATGGAAATTTCTACCTGATCGCCGATATTGATGCTCTCGTTGACCTTTCTGGCGAGGATCAGCATGCATCATTCCTTAAGGCAGCCAACTCATCGAGAATATAGTGCCGGACCTTCCAGGTGTCGTTGATCGAAACTGACTGTCGGCCGATTCTTTTTTCACGATTTATAATAATGGGACCCTGAAGGTTCGCCGTCATCCGGGAATGATTCTCCGGAATGGTAACAATGGCAAAAACCAGGGTGTTGCTCCCGTCATCATTATCCAGTTCCAGTTCTTCCAGGTCCCCATCCTGGATATCCAGGGTATAATCGGGACGGAACACCTTTGGGTTGATAAGAACAAAGGCGATCTCGGGGACCTCCAGGGATTGAAGCCAGTAGAAGGGCTGCTGCACCGCGTCAAGGAGAACATATTCGCGGAGATTCTCAAATCCGAGAATACCGAAAGGAAAGAGAATCTTCTGACGTTCATCCACGTCCACCGGTCCGTAAGCCTTGGTCTGTACGCGCATAGATTTTTACCTCAGGTAGTCCATTAAAGTAGGCTGCAACACTCGGGCGGCGGTCTGAAGAGCCGCCTTGTGGGTATATTCCAGCATCTTCAGGTCGGTAATGGCCTCGGCCAGATCAATATCCGTTTCCTTGGAGTTCTTCTCTTTCAGTTCCGGGATTTCGTAAAGAAGCCGTTTTTCCACGGTCTGCATCCGTTCATCCAGGGCCCCGAGGCCCGCGATGGAAGACAAGAGGGTGTGATGAGCCAGGTCAAGTCCCTTCAAGGCTCCGCCGCCGATTTGAAGGGTATCGCCGCTGTAGAGGCTGTCCCGAAGATTCATCATCATATCGAAGACCGATCCGCCGGAGACCCGGGCGTCCCGGTGGTAATTCAGGGGAGGTCTTCCGTTTTCCGCCAGAATACCGAGGTCCTTCAGTACCCGGCCATCTCCCCGGTCTTCCAGCATCAACTGGTGGGGAACGGTGGTGGTCAACACCAGGCTGTTTCTCACAGGGTCCAAGGACGCCTTTACCGCCGCCCCCGATTCATTGATCTTGGCGATAACGCTGTGAACCGAATCCCCACTTTTCAAGGAAATTTCCATGCCGTCCACCAGAATGAAGGAATCTTCCTGCACCTGAAACGCCTGGGCGTCCCGCTGTGAATAGACCTGCTGATGTTCCGCCCAGAAGACCCTGTTTCCCTGGAGAAGCTGGTCGACATAACTGCCTTCGGCGATCTCCACCTTCCCCGAATTGGCCGTGCCGAGGTAGTCCACCGAGGTGATGACCTGTTTGTCCGTCCAGGGGACGCTGCCGGTAAGCACCCGAAAGGCCTGGCCTTCGGTCTTGTCCCCCGCGAAAAGGGCCGAGCCCTCCCCGTCCACGGCATTACCGATCTCCACCAGTTCGTTCAGCAGTTCGTTCACTTCTTCCGCCATGTAGGCCCGTTCTTCCGGTGTATATACGCCGTTGGCTCCCTGGACGGCGATTTCCCGCACCCGCTGAACAATATCGTTGGCCGAACTCATATACCCTTCGGCGATTCGCAGGTCTCCCCGCAAGGTGTCGATGTTCCGGGTAAACCGGGTGAGCCGCTGAATCTTGGAGGTGTAACGGGTGGAATGGGCCGCTGCGATGGGATCATCCCGCAGTTCCTTGATCCTGGTTTGCCCGGCCATCCGGTTCTGCAGCTCGCTCATTCTCCATTCCCGCATTCTGGCTTGATACTGCATATCGTCATTGGGCATTTGTGTGCTTATTCGTTTCATCTAGGGTTATACCCCCATCCTGTTAATAATGGTATCCAAAAGGGTGTTAAAGGTCGTGATAAACCGGGCCGCCGCGGCATACCCGTGCTGGTATTTAATGAGCTGGGCGAATTCTTCATCCACGTTGACCCCGGAAATCGAGTCCCTCATGGATTTCAGTTCCTGCATAATGGCGTTCTGGGTCTCGTAGGCCCGCTGGGCGGTCTCGCCTTTCAACCCCGCGTTGGCCACGGTTTCGGAAAAATAATTGTCGAAACTGGTAATGCCCCCGGCCATAACGTCGTTGTTTCTCAAGGCCGCCACGGCCAGGGCGGCCGAGCCGTCACCCTCTTCCGCCGGTCTGCCGTTAATGCCGAAACCTGCCGCCACGGAAAGAGGATCGGCCTTCACGGCGGGGTTTATCTCGATCCACCCGGCGGGGTGGCTCAAGGGAGCCACGGCGTATTCCAGCCCCCCGCCCCTTAAAGACACCGCCGCGTCGGCGGTATCCCAGCGGTAAGCGCCTTCGGGTCCCGGATTGATCAGGATACCGGCGTAGCCGGTGAGAAACTGCCCCGAATCTTCAAGATACCGCAGCACGAAATCCGGGTTTCCTTCCTGAGCCGCCGGGGTTGCCCGGAGGGACAATGTTCCTTCCCGGGACAGCCGGGCGGAGACTTCGGCGCCGGAAACATTGATTCGGTGAACCAGGTCGGCTACCGTATCGGTGGGGAAATACTCCACCTCCAGGGTTCCGCCGGGAGCCGCCAGAGTGATAACCCCGGCCAGGCCGATCTGCTCTTCCGGATGCAGGGTGTTGGTTCCGTTTACCCGGAACAACCAGGTGGAATCGAACTCACCGTCGCCGTTTCGGTCGTAATTACCGGTAATATTTTCCACAAAGGGGTATTCGGTAAAAAACTCCAAACCCGTTTTACCGTTGGCGCCGTAGGCCGAGGTGTGAATTTCATTGACCAGGTCCATGAAATTCACCACCATCATATCGAGGTTTTGAATTTCATTTTTCAAGTCGATATCCCGGAGTTCCACTAACGCGGCGAGCTTTCCGCCGGCAAAATAGGCGGTTTCACCGGAATCCTGCCAGGTAACCCGGGAATAGCCCTCATTCAGCGGCGAAGGTTCTGCTCCCAGGGGATGAACGTTCCGCCCCTGCAGCAAATGCAGTCCCCCGGTATGAATGGTAAACTCGTCGGGGTCCCGGCCGTCCACGGTTATGTTGATGATTCCCGAGAGTTCCTGCACCAGCAGGTCCCGCCGGTCCAAAAGGTCGTTGGGGTTGTCTCCCATAGCCTCGATCTTGACGATCTGTTCATTCACCTCCGCGACTTCCTTCAAAAGGGCGTTTACCCGGGTCACGGTAACCTGAATTTCTTCTTCCAGCATGTCCCGGATCTCTTTCAAGGAGGCGAATTCATGGTGGAACCCCTCCACCAGGGCCTCTCCCCGTTCCAGCACCGCCAAACGGGAAGCCGTTTCTTCCGGATGCAGGGATAATTCCTGCCAGGAATCCCAGAAGCGGTCCATCAGGGTTCTGGTGGAGAGCTCCGTGGGTTCGTTATAGACCTGTTCAACCATCAGAAGATACCGGTCCATGGCTTCCCAGTAGCCCGTTCCGTTGGCCTGGGCGACGATCCGTTTTTCCAGGATCTGGTCCCTCACCCGCTCTATCCGCTGAACCACGACTCCCTGGCCGACCTGGCCGGGGGTTTCCTCCCGGCTTAATCCGGGCATATAGAGGGGGCTCATGGGAGTAAGCTGCACCCGCTGACGGCTGTATCCCGGATTGGAAGCGTTGCTGATATTATGCCCCACGGTGGAAAGACCCTGGGTGTGAGCCACCAGGCTCCTCTTGCCGATTTCAATTCCCGCGAAGGTGGATTGCACGGTGTTGCTCCTAAAGACTGGTATTGAGAACCATAGGTTCCGCCTGGATGTCCATGGCTCCCCCATGCTTTGAATAAATTTTCCCCTTCTGATAGGGGAAAATCTCCTCCAGAATCTGTCGTACCGTTCCCGAAACCGTGCGGACATAGGAATCTATACACAGGGTGATACTCTGAATTCGTAAGGCTGCCATTTTCAGCTTCCGATAGAGTTCAACACTGATATCCCTTTCCCGGTCGGGGAGATGAAACACCACATGATAGAAACTGGCGTCTTCACTCTCACCATAGCCGGTTTTCAGGGCTGTAAAGGCCTCATCCCGCAAACGCTCAACCGCTTCAATCTTCTCAGCCAGGGGAGAAAGCTGTTGAATGGTGAGATTTAATTCACTCCAATTGTTCTGCCTGACGCAGGAACGCACCATTTCCTCTCTACTCCCGAATTCCTCCAGAAGCAGAATTTCCTCCGCCATGAGATCAAGTAATTTTGTAACTGCCGCTCTTTGTTCCATGTGCCGGTACTCCTTACTTCTATCTTCGGTATCTGAAAATGGAGGTTTAGAGATTTACCTTCCGGAATATAAAAAACATACCCCTTGGAAGTATTCCAAAGAAAAGATTTTCGTGATATGGTCAGATATATGCAAACATTACAATATACAGGAGTACGTAATATGAATACCGACAGAGAAATCGTCATCATAGGCGGCGGAGTCGCCGGTCTTTCCGCCGCTCAATACGCCGCCCGGGCAAGCCTGAACACCCTGGTGATCGAAGAAATGGCTGCCGGCGGGCAGAGTCTGCTCATAAACGACCTGGAGAATTACCCCGGTTTTGACGCTCCGGTAAGCGGAATCGAGCTTTCCCAGAAGATGGAAAAACAGGCCAGGGCTTTCGGCGCGGAATTTCTTTCCACCACCGTTACAGCCCTGAAAAAGGAAGGTGATATCTTCCATGTGGAAACCAAAAAGGGAACCATTACCTCCCTGGCGGTGATTTTAGCCACCGGAGCGAAGCATCGCCACCTGGATATTCCGGGAGAAGAGGAATTTTCCGGCCGGGGGGTTTCCTACTGCGCCACCTGCGACGGTCCGTTCTTTCGAAACAAGAAGATCCTGGTGGTGGGAGGTGGAGACGCGGCCTGCGACGAAGCTATGTTTCTGTCCAAGCTGACGGATAAGCTGGTCATGGTACATCGCCGGGACCGTTTCCGCGCTCAGAAATCCCTGGCGGACCGGGTTCTGAAAAACAAACGGATCGATGTTCGATTCAACACTACCGCGAAAGAGATAAAGGGAACCAACCAGGTCGAAAAAGTTGTTCTGACCCGCACCGATACGGGGGAAGAATACGAAGAAGCCTTCGACGCCGTTTTTGTCTTTGTCGGTTCCATTCCTCAGACCGCCTTGGTGCCCGACTTGCCGAAGGATGAGGCCGGATATGTGATTACCGACCAGGGCATGGCCACCGAGATGCCGGGCCTTTATATCGCCGGAGACCTGCGGGCAACTCCCTTCCGGCAGATTGTCGTTGCCGCCGCCGACGGAGCCATTGCTTCCCATATGGCCGCCGGTTATATCGATGATCTGAAAGGGCAGGCTTACGAGTAGTCTCCGCTTTCGTCCCTTTTTCCTTTTTTTCCTTCTTCTCGCCCTGAGGCTGACAGGAATTTCCGCCACCCCTCTCGATTTCTGGACGGACCTTCCCCCGGAGGAAGCGGCGGAGGCTCTGGTAAACGCCATGTCCGATGAAGAACTTCTGGGGCAGACCCTCTTGCTTGGGTATCTCGGTTATTCCCCGGACAGGAATTTTCTTTCCTGGATCAGGGATCGTTATATCGGCGGGGTGAAGATTTTCGGTTGGAATGTCCGGGACACCACAACCCTGGCCGCCGGGATAGGCCGGATGCAGGAAGAAGCGGCAAAAACACCCTTAAAGATCCCCCTGATTGTGGCTACCGACCAGGAAGGGGGATGGGTGCGCCATGTCCGAGACACGACTTCCGACACCCCGGGCAATATGGCCCTGGGGGCCTCACGGCTTCCCCAGGATTCCTACCTTACCGGCTATTATATCGGCCTGGAATTAAAGGCCCTGGGAATCAACATGAATTTCGCCCCCACGGTGGACGTGTATGCCAATCCCCAGGCCCATGTCATCGGCCCCAGGGCGTTTTCTTCAGATCCCGTGCAGGCCGCCGTTCTCGGCACGGCCTATTATCTAGGCTTAAAAGACGCGGGAATCATCGCCACGGCAAAACACTTTCCCGGCCACGGCAATGCCGACGAAGATTCCCACGGCACTCTTCCTCTGATTCATGACAGCCTGGAGGTCCTCTGGAACCGGGACCTGGTACCCTACCGGATGATGATTCCCGAAGGAATTCCCGCTATTATGACCGGTCACCTGGGGTTTCCCGGGATAATAGACGAGAGGACCCCTTCATCCTTGAGTTATTTCTTTCAGACCGAACTCTTGAAGAACCGCCTGGGATTTCAAGGCATTGTCATGACCGATGATTTGCATATGGTGGGGGCTCACCAGCGGACCGAGGATGTGGCAGAGGTCTGCGCGGAGGCCATGATGGCGGGAAACGACTTTATCCTCATTTCCCGGTTCCCCGAGACCCATGAACGGGTCTGGAATACCATGATGAAACAACTGAAGAACGATCCGGCCTTCCGATCCCGGCTGAAAGACGCGGCGTACCGGGTACTGAAAATTAAACTGGAATACTTAAAGCGTAGCGACGGGGTTCCCCTGTACCCGGACACGGAGCATCTGGCCAACCTGGTACCTACCCCGGAGGGAAAAGATTTTTTCTTTGAACAATCCTTCCGCAGCGTCACGGTAATCCGGGACTCCGCCCTTCCTCTTTCGATCTCTCCGGATGAACGGATTCTTTTGGCCGGCCAGTTTCAAGAATTCTTTTCCGTCGGAAAAACCTATTTCCCCCAGGCGGATACCTTTGATTTTTCCTATTCCCCCTTTTACTACCCCGTGCCGGCGGAAAAACGCAGCCTTACAGCCATGGCCGGGAACTACGATACCATTATTTTCTGCCTGGCCAATCCTAACAGCCTGGAGCACCTGAAGGCTCTTGAAAGCTTCGATGCCCGGATTATCGTCCTTTCAACCCTTACCCCGATCTATCTGCAGGAGGTTCCCTGGGTACCGGGAGCCGTGGCCGTGTACGGCACCGGTATCGATTCTTTCACCGCCGGTTTTGCCGCCCTGTCGGGAATGTTCCATCCGGAAGGAACCCTGCCCGTTGAGTTTACCGGTCCTCTCCCATGACCGGCGGTACCTGGTATTACGCTAAAAAGCAACACCTCATCGCTTTAGGCCGGTGGATTGAGCCGAGAGAGCCCTGGGGAATCCCCCTGTCCGGGGCTCTGGCGGGAAGAAAGACGAAAGTCCGATCTTCCTTTCTGATCTATGAAACCTCCGACGGCATTTCCGCCGTTCTTTCGGTAACCGACGGAGGGGTTTTAAATCCGGTTTTTCATGAATCCTATGAGCCGGATCACCTCGACCCGCCGCCGGCAAAACTCCTCCCCCCGAAGCCCTTTTCCATCATGGGAAAAGAACCCTGGGCACGGCAGGTCCTCGATTGGTACGGCCGAACAGACTGCAGAACCGTGGAGTATTATCTCATGGTGCGAAAAAGCCTTTATGCCCTATCGGAACGGAAACTACCCGGGATAACCGTAAAAAAGATGGGACTCAAGGATCTGGACGGGCTTCTCATGCTTCAAGAGGGCTACGAACTGGAGGAAGTGCTTCTTGAGCCGGAAGCCTTCAACCCCCGGATCAGCCGAATCAATCTGGAAAGGCTTTTATCCGAGGAACTGGTCTACGCCGCCTTGGACTCCTCCGGGAAAGCCCTGGCCAAGGCCAACACTAATACCCGGGCCTTGAACTGTTACCAGATCGGCGGGGTCTACACCCTGCCGGGCCTGCGGGGCCAGGGGCTGGGAAAGGCGGTGATGGATTCCCTGGTCCGGGATATCGAAAGCCGGGAAAAAACTCCCTGCCTCTTTGTCAAACAGGAAAACCTGCCGGCCATCTCCCTCTACCTGGCCGGGGGTTTCAAAACCTACGGTACCTACCTTATAGCGTACCCGGGGAAACCCGCCCTGTCTCACGGCTGATCTTTCTCTCTAACCGCCTTATCCGATGAAGAATCCAGGGGTTCTCATTCGCGTCGACCCCGGAGAATAGAAGAGCCTCATTCAGTACCTTCAGGGCTTCCTCCGGGTTCTTTTTCCGATGCTCCAGGTGCTTCGCCCGCTCTTCCGCCGATGCCAGATCGGCGGAGGATTCCATAATGATTCTCCAGGTATGATCCGCCTCGTCGTACCGCCCCGCCCTTTTCAGGTGGAAGGCCAGAACAGACCCCGCCTTCCGGTCCCCCGCCTCCAGGGCATTGCGCAAGAAGCCTTCAGCCTCCGGGTGTCCGTTCAAAAGAAGCAAACGACCTAAACCCGCGCGGTCCACCTTATCCGCGGAACAAGGGTGATCCAGGAGCAAGGTGAGGTGCCGAAGAAGCGAAACCAGGGACAGGATGTCCTGTTCATTGTGCCGGAAAACCCTGTTCAATTCTGTCCGGTCGCCGGTTTTCAAGAAAGAAAAATACACCTCCGGTACCAGGAATCCAGGCACATCATTATCCCGGGGAATTCCAAGAATCTGTGATTCCAGGTCTCCCAGGGAACAGGTCCCCAGAAGAGGGCGAAACAGCCTGCGGGAGAGAAACAGCAGGTCAAGATGTTCTCTCGGCGGTGCCCAGGGTAGCCCCTGCATCAGGCAGCGGGTTCGCCACAAGGGAAGGTCGAAGCTTTTACCGTTATAGGATACCAGGAGGGATTCTTCGGGCAAGAGGCCTTGGAGAATCTGCAGGAACTCTCTTTCCCCGGGGAAATCGGCGAGAAAAACCTGGTATACCACCGCTTTTTCCCCCTCAAAAAGCCCTACCCCGGCCAAAAACGCCACGGTACCGGCTCCGCCGGAAAGTCCCGTGGTTTCCAGGTCGAAGAACCGCAGAGCCTCCGGCCGCAGCTCCGGCAGTATGGCGTCAGGGTCCCTCGAATCCGGTATTCCCGCCGGTTCCGACAGTTTCCTTTGCCACACGGCGTTGCCTGCCTGCTCCCATCCTTCCAGTGTTAGGGGCGTCGACGGTTTTCGAGGCGGAGGGTTTTCCATCATGAGAGCGGGATTTCGCAGACTTCTCAGTATGGCCAGGCGGGACTTCAGGGAATCCGAGTCGCCCATCTTCATTTCCAGTGGTCGAAGAACCGGATAACCGCTTCCTTGATATTTCCCACCGCCGCTTTTTCATCTTCCGGTCCGATGCAGGAAGGGCAGCCCCCCTCGCAGGGGCAGGAGGTCACCAGAGCCGCAGCGGCGTCACGGATAACCTCAAGGCGCCGGGCGAAACCTTCGGATAATCCGGACCCCCCGGGAGCCCGGTCGTAGATATAGATGGTGGGATATCCCGTATGCGGGTCCTTCAGGCGTTCCGCCGTACCGAGATCCCGGCTGTCGCAGAGGAGAAACACCGGAGCCACCTGGATCAGCAGATTTCCCAGCCGACCGATGAGCTGTTCACGGATATACTCCGGGGCCTCGTAAAAGGCTTTGTGTATCGGTGTCTCCTCCTGGAAGATAAGGGCAAGACTGCGGGTATGAACCTCTTCCGGAGGAAGAAAGACATCGCCGTACCCCAGGTTCTCATGAGTCCGGAATTTCAGTTTTTTGTATTTGGTCACCTGGGTCCGGACCAGCACGTCCCCCAGGAGCACCCCGGCACCGGCGGTAAGCTCCCGATGGTCTTCGTGGAGGACCTTGATATCCGTTTTCACGATGGTATCGGTATAGAAGTTCACATCTTTGCCGGTTACCCGGCAGGTGTGGTGCTCCAGATCCAGCTCCGTGACCAGAAACTGGTCCTGCCGGTGCAGGTAGACAGCCCCTTCATGGAGCAGTTCCTTGGCCGAGGGCACATCCATTTCGCCGATGACCTCCTGCCTGCCCCCGGTGATATCGATGATCACCACGTTCTCCGGGGAACTGGATCGCAGGGAGATCTGCTCGGCCGGGTAGGAGCGATCGGCCCAGTACCAGGTGCCGCCGGATAACCGCACCACTCCTTCCTCCTCCAGGATCCGGAGCATCTCTCCGGCGGCGGGGCCGAAGGTTTCACTGTCCTTAAAGGGTATTTCGAAAACGGCGCATTTTATATGATCCGAGAGGATATAGGGGTTATCCGGGTCCACCCAGGCCGACTCCGGAGACTCTCCCAGCAGGTATTCCGGGTGTTTGACCAGGTACTGATCCGTGGGGGCCGACGAGGCGATCATAAAAGCGGCCGATTCATCGCTCCGCCGGCCGGCTCTTCCGGCCTGCTGCCACAGGGAGGCAATGGAACCGGGAAACCCCGCCAGGACAGCGGCATCCAGGCCCCCGATATCGATTCCCAGTTCCAGGGCGTTGGTGGAAACCACCCCCTGGATGGAACCGTTCCGCAGCCCCTGCTCGATCATCCTGCGCTCCCTGGGCAGATAGCCGCCCCGGTAGGTTTCCACCCGGATATGCCGATTGTCGGAATACCGGTTGGCCAGATCGCGGTTAATATAGGAACCGATAAGCTCCGTTCTGACCCTTGAGCGGGCGAAGACAATGGTTTTTACCCCGTTTAAGAGAAATTCCTTGGCAATGCGGACCGATTCGGTTACCACTCCCCGGCGGATCCCCTGAACCGGATCAACCAGGGGGGGGTTGTACAGCACCAGGTGCTTGATCCCCGAAGGGGCGCCGTTGTTGTTCACCAGGGTTACCGGCTCACCGATCAGGGTTTCCGCCAGGTGGTCCGGATTTCCAATGGTGGCACTGCAGCAGATGAATACCGGGTGGGCGCCGTAAAACGCCAGAATACGTTTGAGCCTCCGGATGAGGTTGGCCATATGGCTGCCGAACACTCCCCGGTAGATATGAATTTCATCGATAACGACGAACTGCAAGGAAGCGAGAAACTTGATCCACTTGGGATGGTTCGGGAGAATCCCCGCGTGGAGCATGTCGGGGTTGGAAATGACGATCCGTCCGGAATCCCGGGCGGCCACCCGGATGGAAGAGGGGGTATCACCGTCATAGGTGAAGACCTTCAACCCCAGGTCCGCCCCCAGGACTGTTTCATTGAGTTCCGCCTGCTGATCCTGAGAAAGAGCCTTGGTGGGAAAGAGATACAGGGCCCTGGCGTCCTGGGAAGACAAAAGGCGGCTCATCACCGGCAGGTTGTAACAAAGGGTCTTTCCTGAAGCCGTGGGGGTAACCACCACCACGTTCTTCCCCTCTTTCACTGTTCTGAAGGTCTCATACTGATGGGAATAGAGTTTGTGAATCCCCCGGCTCTGAAGAGCCCGGGTTATCTTTTCTCCCAATTCGGCGGGGAAGTCTACCTCCACCGCCTTTTTTTGAGGGATCGTTTTATGAAGGGTTACACATTCCGAAAGCTCTCTTCGGGAAAGAAGAGAACTAAGGAGATCCTGCAGAGAAGGCACGGCTATGCCTCGGAGAGAAGGTAATCGAGGATGATTCGATCGGAACGTGCCAGGGGTCTGCTCGATAAATCGCCGAGACGAAACCACCGGATTCTCTGATGTTCCGTCAGAACGAAATCATCGTCTATCAATTCCACAGCATAGGCCATCAGAGTATACTCGGTCCCCCGGTTGCTGAAGGTGCCCATGCAGAGGCGCCGGCCCACCTTCACGGACACCTGGAATTCCTCAAGGTACTCTCTCTCCAAGGCTTCTTCCGGGGTTTCCCCCGGTTCAACCTTTCCGCCGGGGAATTCCCAACTCTCACCGATGCTGGTTCCAGGTTTTCTCTGGGCGAGTAGATAGGTTCCGTTTCGTTCAACAACTCCGGCGGTGGAAATAGGCATCGTGCTTACAGGAAAAGAACTCCGGGAATGAAGAAATGCACCAGGCCGATAACCGCGGCGGCAATACCTATAATCGTCTTGTTGCGAACCAGGACATTGGTCGGAGTGCCCATGGAAGTCTCATCCATATCGTTTCGTACCGAATAGTACTCCAGGAAGAGCACCACGCCCACGGCCCATCCGGCGAGAACCGGCAACAGGTCTCCCACCACAGGGGTGTCACCCTTTGTAGCGCTCAACAGCTTGAGGATTCCCACTACTACGGCCGCCAGGGCAAAGATGAGTTTTACCGTGGGTTTTTCATCCAGATAATCTCTGGCCGCTTTCGCTACCGGAAAGGCTCCTTTCAATCGGTCCGAGGCGAGAACAAGGCCTCCCAGCACACTGATCAGGATAGACAGAAAATAGAACTGAACCATGGATTCCACCTCGTCTATTATTATTTGGCTAATTACAGCATAGCCAATGAAAAGATCATGGTCAACTATATTTCTTAAAAGCGGCCTTTTTGCTTCTATTCTTTCAAGGTCGCGTTCAATTCCACCGGTTCTTCCTCTCCCAAGCGAAGACGGGCGAAGACCTCCCGGTCTCCTTCCGGCAGAGGCAGTTCAAAGCGGAAAACTTCGGAAACATCTTTCTTTACGGGAGTCGATTCGGTCAGGGTGGCTACTTCACCGGCCTCATCGGTCCAGACCTCCAGGGTCAGCCGACCGCCCTCATGATCCTTGAGAGCGGTAACCTTTACCGAGGCATAGGCTTTTTGATCGAAAAGAAATCCCGACAATTCTATCTTCAGGTCATCGGTTTGGTAGATATGGTCCTTGCCGTAGAGAATCGGGCGGAAGGCGATAAAAATCACCGTCAGTATCATGATATCCAGCAGAATGATGACGGAGGATGTATTGAGCCGCAGCAGCCGCAGCAGGCCGAAGGGTTTTTTCCCCTCTTCCTCTTTCTTTGGACCGATTCTGTCTTCCCTGCGGTAATGAAAGATAATCTCCCCGTCTTCCCCGGTTTCTTTCTTTTCCACCACTACAATTCCTCTATCCCTGCTAAGATTCTCGGAATTACCGGCAGAAGATCCTCCGCGGCATACCACCCCTTCTCCCGAAAACAGAGCCTTCCCGCCTGAAGATGAACTAAGGCGGCGGTTTTTCCGGCATCTTCGGCGGAATAGCCCGCCGCCAGGAGTCCCCCGGCCAGCCCTGCCAGGACATCTCCCGAACCGGCAGTAGCCAAGGAGGGTTCCATCCCGTCGATAAGAAAAAACCTTCCGTCCGGCCGGGCAAGGGTGGTAACGGGGCCTTTGAGCAGCACCAGGGCGTTGTATCTTTTAGCCACCTCGGTGGCCGCCTTCCAGGGCTCGCTGTGGACCTGGTCTTCATCCACCCCGGGCAGCCGACGGCATTCCCCCGCGTGGGGGGTGAGGATCCAGGAGCCGTGGAAATCGATCTTCCCCTGCATTCGTGATAAAAGGGTAATACCGTCGGCGTCCAGAACCCCCGGGCGCCCGGAGGCCATACAGAAGCGCAGCCAGGTCTCTCGGTCTTCCATTCCCCAGCCAGGCCCCACGCAAAGGGCGGTGTGCTTGGAAAGCAGCCCCATTTCAGGGTTCTTTGCAGGATCCCACGGGCGCCCGATGACTGACCGCAGGGACCCCGCCATAAGGCCGTAGAGCTTTTCCTCCAGCATAAGGGTTACCAGGCCGGCGGAGCTGCGGGCCGCCGCCTCGGAAGTCAGCCGAGCCGCTCCGGAAGTGCCGGGACTGCCGGCGAAGATACAGAGGCTTCCCCGCCGGTACTTGTGAACCGCCGGAGATACCCGGGGAAGCAGAGGAGGCAGATCCTCCGGGGAAAGAAGCTCCCCCGGATATTGGGGGTTGTCCAGGAGTTTCGGAGGAAAACCGATTTCCATAACCCGGATATTTCCGCAGAAAGGCCTGGCCGGCGGACGGTACAAGGCCAGCTTCGGCAGCCCCACGGTTAAGGTTATGTCCGCTTGAAAGGCGGTCCAGCCTTCTTCATAAGCATCTCCGATACCGCTGGGCACATCCAGGGCTATTTTCATCCCTTGAAGGGTGTTGACGAAGGCAACCAGTTCTTCCGCCTTCCCGGAAAGGGAGCCCTTTAAGCCCGTGCCGGTGAGACCGTCGAAGAAAACTTGAGACCCTGCCAGGAGTTTTTTCAGTTTTCGGTCTCCTTCCTTCGAAGACCCCCAGGTATGAAGATGAACCCCCAGGTGACGGCAGATCGCCAGATGGGTCTCCACCGCGGGGCTGAAGCGGCCGCCCAACAAAAGAACCTGAATCGAGGAATATCCCTTGATAAAAGCCTGCCGGGCCATCACCAGAGCGTCTCCGCCGTTGTTCCCTCCCCCGGCGAGGAATACGAGGGAAGGATGTTTCCCATCCTTCGCATATTCTTTCTCGAAGGCTTCAAACATCCGGAGGCCGGCATTTTCCATTAGCACTAAACCCGGATATCCGTAATCGTCGATGCTACGGCGGTCCAGTTCCGCCATTTCCGTCCCCGTTACCAGTTTCATTCTTCCACTCCCTGAAGCAATCGGTCGGTTCGCCACAATACAACCTCCACCCGATTTTCAAGACAAAGGACGGAGCTGAGAATTCCCTCGAACCCCACATTCATATCCCGATACATCAGATCTCCGTCGGCTAATTCAATCCTGGGGCGGCTAATGACTGCCCCGTGCCGGTCGATAATCAACAGGCGGTACATAGGACCATCCTCGGGGCTCAAGAGAAAGAAGTTTTTTCCTTCCGCCACCCCCAGGAGCTCGTACAGCATGATCTGCCCCTTTCCCGTAAAACCCGCCGGTTCGGAGGATTCCCGTCGGTGTATAGGGATCTCAATGGAATCGCTGTACAACCCTGTTTCGGCGTTCAGCACCAGGATGGCGGAAGAAATGTATCCGTAGTTGTCCGCGGAACCGCTCAAGCTTTCGGTTCCGTAATAGTCCACCTTCAGATAGAGCTGTCGCACCCTCGGGTCGGGAATAATAGACTCTAAAGAAGCGGTATAATCGCTGCCTTCGGGAATCGGAATGGTTAAAAGAGGTATATCCAGAGTGACCAGCGGTTTGGATTCCTGGGAAAACCAGAAGACTCTCCAACCCCGCATATTCCTGGTGGTAACGATAAGTTCCCCCTGTCGGCTGATGTCCATTCGCTGAATAAAAGAGAAAGGGGTACCCCCCACGCCTTCCTGGCCGAGATAGTCCAAAAGACGACCGTCCCTATTGAATCGTAGAATTATCCGGTCCAGCATGGCGTCGTTTTCTTCGTCGTATTCCCGGCGGCTTTCGACAATCCGGTCATTCACATAGATGATATCCTGGGGAGATACGGTAAAATTCCGGATATCCTCAAAGGGGTACGAAAAGGCCCGCCGCGTGGAGGGATCTCCTTCACCGCTTTCCTTCTCCAACAGTACCGGCTCGGGGTTCATGGCCGGATTGTAGAAGAGTTCAACAATATCTCCGTAGGAGTTGAATTTCATCACCTTCCCCGAAGATCTGTTGAGTATATAGAAAAAACCGTCCCGCATGACCATTTTAGTGGAAGTATCGAAAGGAGTTCCCGGCATCTGGATGATATCCAGCTGGTCTTCCATCTTTCCGTAGGAAAGACGGAAGAGATCCTCCCGTTCCAGGTCGATCTCACCCCGGTTTGCACAGGAAACGATCAGAAGAGAAGCAAGAACACCGATGATAAACCTGATTTTCATGGAAAAAGTGTACAATTCACCTCTTGAGTGTGTCAATTGATGGTCGCACCTATCATCGACAGTCGTTTCCTTTGTACGACCGATGAGGGAGTGGCCAAAACATGTCGCTTTCGCTCCAAATGTTTTGTCGCACTCCCGATCGGTCCATTCAGGGTTATCCAGCACTGTCGATGATAAGGCTTTTTGTAGAAAAGAACATATCCCTCGGACGAAGTCAAAAGTCCTCGGGGTAGTTCCATTCAGCCCCTCAAGGGCCTTACCATGCCGGATTTGTATTGCTTCAGTGAGCAAATGTTTTGTCGCACTCCCGATCGGTCCATTCAGGGTTATCCGATGGTTTCAGGCCGGGCGGGTGCTGAACCGGTATATCGTGGAGGTCCTGTATACGTCGCCCGCTTCCAGGACCACGGAAGGGAAGTCGAGTCTGTTCGGGGAGTCGGGGAAGTGCTGGGTCTCCAGGCAGAAACCCGCCCTGGGGCCGTAGGGCTTTCCCTTCTTCCCGACAAGTGTTCCGTTGAGAGTATTGCCGGTATAGAACTGGACTCCCGGCTCGGTAGTGAAGACTTCCATGTACCGACCCGAGACTTTCTCATAGACCTCCGCGGCCAGGGTCATGTCACCCGGGCGGCTCTTGTTCAGAACAAAGTTATGGTCATACCCTTTTCCAAAAGCCAGTTGCTCGTTATCCTCATCGATTCTTTCGCCGATGAAGCGAGGCTTCCTGAAATCGAAGGGGGTTCCCTCTAGGGGAGCGATGTCCGTCGGTATCAGAGCTCTGTCGACCCGGGTATAGGCATCGGCGTTGATCCTTATCTCATGGCCTTGAATGTCCCCCGAACCCTCGCCGGATAAATTCCAGTAGGTGTGGTTGGTCAGGTTGACGATGGTCGCCGCGTCGGTCCGGGCAAGATAATCGATTCTCACCTCCTTCGACCGGCTCAAGGTATAGGTTACGGTGACATCGAGATTCCCCGGAAACCCCTCTTCGCCGTCGACACTGCGATAGGTCAATTCCAGGGCCTCGCCGTCATCGACATCGAGCTTCCGGGCGTTCCATACAACCTTGTCGAAACCTTTCTCTCCGCCGTGGAGGCTGTTTTCACCGTTGTTTGCCGCCAGGCGATATTCCCGCCCCGCAAGGTTGAACCGGGCCCCAGCGATCCGGTTCCCGTAGCGTCCTACGATGGCTCCGAAATAGGGATGCCTCCCCAGGTAGGCTTCCGGTGTGGAGAATCCCAGGACAAGATCCTCCGGCCTTCCGTTCCTGTCCGGGACCTTCAGGGCGGTCACGATGCCCCCGTAATTGAGAACGGTCATCTCCATACCCTGAGCATTTTTCAACACAAACAACCGCATTGTCGCCCCCCTAGATTCTTATCATATACCATTTCGGGATCTTTTGTCCGCCCTTTCCCTTCCGGGGTGACCCCCTAAGGAGGTACTTTCAGTCCCCCTTTCTTTCTTACCCGATTTTTAGTATATTACTCTCTAGACAAAATAAAACGAGAGCGGTATACATGCTACAGAAAACATTGACCAAAATATTCGGTTCCAAGCATGAACATGATCTGAAATCCATGCTACCCCTGCTGGGAAAGATAAACGAACTGGAAGGCTGGGCTATGAGCCTTACAAAAGAAGAATGTAAGGCCCAGACTGAGCGTTTCAAAGAGCGCCTTGCCCGGGGTGAAACCTTGGACAACCTGCTGCCGGAAGCCTACGCCCTGACCCGGGAAGCATCCCGGCGGGTTTTAGGTGAGCGTCCCTATGATGTCCAGCTCTTGGGCAGCATTGTCCTGCACCGCGGGAAAATCATGGAGATGAAAACCGGTGAAGGAAAGACGCTTTCCAGCGTTTCGGCGGCTTACCTCAACGCCCTGACGGGAAAGGGTGTTCATATCATCACCGTGAACGACTACCTGGCTGAGCGGGACGCCGGCTGGATGGGCCCGGTATATGAATACCTGGGGCTTACAGTGGGCTGCATTCTTTCGGGGATGGATAACGACCAGCGAAAGGAATCCTACGCCAAGGATATTACCTACGGAACGAACAACGAATTCGGGTTCGATTACCTCCGGGACAATATGCGATGGACCCTGGACGGTAGAGTTCAGCGGGGTCATCATTACACCATCATCGACGAGATTGACTCGATTCTCATCGACGAAGCCAGAACCCCCTTAATCATCTCCGGCCAGGCCGAAGACGACACAGCCAAATTCAACGATGTGAATCGCCTGATTTCCCAGCTGGTAGAATGTTCCAAGGACCCGGAAACCGGTGATTATCCGGAGGACCCTGAGGGGGATTACAAGGTCGACGAGAAGAGCAAACGGATTACCTTTACCGAAGAGGGGATGAACCACATCGAGGCAATTCTCCAGAGAGCCAAGGTGATTTCCGGTTCCCTCTATACCGATGAAAACTTCGAATACATCCATTATTTCACCCAGGCCCTGAAGGCTCATTGCCTTTTTCATCGGGACGTGGATTACGTCATTGAAGACGGCTTGGTTCAGATCGTCGATGAGTTTACCGGCCGCATTCTCCATGGCCGTCGCTACTCCGAGGGTCTCCACCAGGCTATTGAAGCGAAAGAACACATCAAGGTGGCCCGGCGTAACCGCACCCTGGCAACCATCACCTTTCAGAACTATTTCAGGATGTACCAAAAGATTTCAGGTATGACCGGAACCGCCGACACCGAGGCCAAGGAATTCAACAGCATCTACGGCCTCGATGTGGTGGTTATTCCCACCAACCGGCCGGTTATTCGAAGAGACGAGGACGACGTCATTTACCTCACGGAAACCTTTAAATTTGACGCCATCTGCGATGAGATCGCCCGGGTCCATGCCGCCGGTCAGCCGATCCTGGTGGGTACCGTATCCATAGAGAAATCGGAAAAGCTTTCCCACATGCTGACCAAAAAAGGCATTCGCCATGAAGTGCTGAACGCCAAGAACCACCACCGGGAAGCCATGATCATCGCAGAAGCCGGGGCTGCCGGTTCGGTAACCATTGCCACCAACATGGCCGGCCGCGGGACGGACATCAAACTGGGGGGAAACCCGGAATACCGCGCCCGGAGAAAAGTCGGCACCGAAGGGAGCGAGGAAGACTTTCTCAAAGCCCTGGAAAAGGAGCGGGAAATCTGGACGGCGGAATACCAACGGGTACAGGAAGCCGGCGGGTTGTATATCCTCGGTACCGAAAGGCACGAATCGAGGCGAATCGATAACCAGCTTCGCGGGCGTTCCGGCCGCCAGGGCGACCCGGGAACAAGCCGTTTCTTTCTCTCCCTGGATGACGATCTGATGCGGCTTTTCGCCCGGGACAATATAAAAAACCTGATGGGGCGGATCGGTATGTCCGGTGGGGAGCCCCTTTTTCACCCCTGGATCAACAAGGCTATCGAACGAGCCCAGACCCGGGTGGAGGAACGGAACTTCGAGATCCGGAAACACCTCCTGGAATACGACGACGTTTTGAACGAACAGAGGAACTTCATCTATTCCCAGCGGGACGCCATCCTGGCGGAAGGTGATCTTTCGGTCCGAATCCTGGAAACCGCCAAGGACCTGGTGGCCGATTACATAGACGAGTTCGCCAGGCAGCGAGGCTCCGGCGATCCCACGGTTTTTCAAACCCTGGCGGAACATCTGCGCAACGACTTTTTCATTCAGTGGGATCCGGAAGACGCGGACGGGTTACAGAAAAAACCCTCGGAAGAACTTCTCGAAATGCTGGAACAGGAACTTCAGTCTAACCTGGAAGAAAAAAGAAGCATCCTGGATACCGAAAATCTCACCAACTTCATCCGTTACGAATACTTACGGAACATCGATACCCGCTGGCAGGATCACCTGGATAACCTGGAAGCCTTGCGGGAGGCGGTATACCTGCGGGCCTACGGGCAGAAAAACCCCCTGCTGGAATATAAGCTTGAAGGTTTCGATATCTTCGATAAGATGATTTACGACATCAAGACCAACATAGCCAAGAAGATCATCAAAGTCCGGTTCGTCAGTCCCGAATCCGCCGGCCGCCGCCGCGGCAGAGCCCTGTCGGTAACCAACGAGAGCCATCGGGAGGTCGGCCAGTTTGCCCTGGCCGGAGCCGTTCCCGCAGCCCGAGCCGCTTCAGGGGGTGAAAGCGCCGCCGCCCAGCCGGAAAAGGTGCAGGTGCGACGGACCACCCCCAAGGTCGGCAGAAACGATCCCTGCCCCTGCGGCAGCGGAAAGAAGTACAAGTACTGCTGCGGTCGTTAAGAAATCCTTAAAACAGATAGTTCAAGGGATTGATCGGACTGTTGTTCTTATAGATGGAAAAATGGAGGTGCGACCCGGTACTTCGACCGGTGCTTCCCATGTCACCCAGCCTTTGTCCCTGCTCCACCCGCTGGCCTTCCCGCACACTCACCCGTTCCAGGTGGGCATAGAGAGACTGGAAGCCGTAACTATGACGAATAATGACGTATTTGCCGTATCCCGTCGGCCGCTCTCCCACGTCTACCACCACTCCGGCCATGGTAGCCGTAACGGCGGTACCTGTTCGGTTGGCGATATCGATGCCGTAGTGGAACTGCCGCCGGCCGGTGAAGGGGTCGCTGCGGTAGCCGTAGTAGGAGGTCAGCCGGCCATTGGTGGGATATAAAAACAGGGTACCGGTGGCTTTTCGGTATTCGTATTCACTGATCTGTCCCCCGGGAATAAAAAGATCGTCCCCCGGCAGAATGAGATTGGTGGTCAGATCGTTGGCGTCTAATAGGCGGTTCACGTTGGTCCCATACGCCTGGGCGATGGACTCCAGGGTATCCCCGGCTTTTACCTTGTAGGGAATACCGTCTATTTCCGGAATCTTCAAGACCTCTCCTGGGTAGATTCGACGGACATTCTCAATCCCGTTATAGCCGATGAGGGTTCCCACGGAGATATCATATTTCCGGGCGATCTCCGAAAGGGTATCCCCCGACTGGATCACATAGTTTACCGGGTCGATCCCGGAAATAAACCTGAAATCCATATCGTTCACCTCGCCGGACCCCTGGCCCTCAAATTCCGAGGAGACAACGTTCAGCAGGCTGGAATTGAGAACCGGATCTTCAGGAAGAAGGATATCAACTTTTTTCCGACCCAGACCGGAAAAAACCACGGTAAGAAGAACAATGCCTAAAACGCCCAGGCTGATCGCAAGAACCCGGTCGCTTTTTTTCCACGTAAGCTGTCCTAAGAATTTCTTTACTCTCAGGGTGAGCCGCCGGAACAGAAGAGCCGCCGAAGCCTGCCTTTCCGGTGAAGGGAGAAAACTGATTTTTTTCTTTCGTCGCTTTCGGACTTTCTGCTCAAGTATTATGGGTGTCATATCAATCATTATTCATATCGACAAGAAAACCCTCTCATATTACTATAAGACCCATAAAATATGGCTGAAACCAAGATATCTACAGCTCGTATCATACTCGGTGCCACGATTTTTGTCATCCTTTTTCATCTCTTTTTTTTGGATATCTCCGGTATCACCGGAACATCTATGGAACCGACCCTCCGGGAGGGTGAAGTGGTATTGATCTTCCGCCTGGCCTACGGGTTGCAGCTTCCCCTGGTTAACCGGTATCTTGTCTTCTGGCATGCCGTTGAAGCGGGAGACCTGGTAGTTTTCAACAGCCCCCTGGATAACAGAACAGTGGTAAAACGGTGTATCGCCGTGGAAGGAACGCCGATAGAAATACAGGGGGGAATCCTGCGACTGGAAGGACAGACCTTTCCCCTGACGAAAGAGCTTTCCGAAAATCTTTTCGGTTGCACCAGGGTGCCGGAGAAAACGATTCTTGTACTGGGGGATAACAGGAATCGTTCCATCGACTCCCGTTCCTACGGTTTTATTCCCCGAGAACGAATAAGGGGCAAGGTCATCGGTCATAACAAAGGACGGACATCGTGATTGAAGGGTCGCAAAAACGGCGTTTCTTTTTTTTCCTGATAATAACCGCTCTGTTCATTACCCTGATTGTCTGGAAATACGGATCCATCATGTTATTCGGGGAGAAACAAGCCGGGACAATCCCGGGGAAACCCATGGTGGAACGGGGTCCCATCCTGGATCGGAACGGCAGAATTCTCGCCATTCAGACCGCCATGGATTCCGTGGAAGCCTGGATCCCCTATATCCGAGAGGCGCAAGAAACCGCCGGTCTTCTGGCGGAAATCCTGGAAATGGATGAAGAAGAACTCTTCACGGCTTTTACCACCCGCAGCGGCAGCATGTGGATCAAGCGCAAAATCACCCCTACCGAGGCTGCCCGAATCAGGGAATTACAGGCCCAGGACCGCCTGCCGGGAATTTATCTTCGCCAGGAATTCGGACGGAACTACCCGGAGCAGCGCATCGCCGGGCATCTGATAGGATACGTGGGAACGGATAATGTGGGCTTAGACGGGATCGAATACGCCCTGGAGGATACCCTGTCCCCGGAACCGGAAGGGCGGCACCAGGATACCCTCTACGGCAACCAGGTGTTTCTGACCATAGATATCACTATTCAGCACACCGCCGAGAAACTGGCCCGAGAGGCCCTGGAGGAATACCAGGCCGATTCGGTGATGATCCTGGTGGCGGACGCGAAAAACGGGGATATCCTGGCATCGGCCTCGGCTCCCGACTTCAACCCCAACAGTTTTATGGATTTTTCGGAGAAAGAAAGGAAAAACCTGCCGGTAACCTTTTCCTATGAGCCCGGCTCTGTGTTCAAGATCTTCAGTATCGCCTCTTTTCTCGATACCGGTTCCATTACCCCTTATACAACCTTTTTCTGCAACGGCCTCTACGAAAATCCCCTTCTGCGGGAACCGATCGCATGCCTGGGAGCCCATGGCTCCGTGGACGCGGAACATATCCTGGAGTATTCCTGCAACGCCGGCGCGGCCTACGCTTCGGATACCATCAGTATAGAAGATTTTCACATGATGATTACCCGTTTCGGTTTTGGAAAACCCACGGGTCTGCCTTTAGCGGGGGAATCCCACGGCCTGGTACGGGATCCGGGTCAATGGTCCTCCCGCTCGAAGCCGACGATCTCTTTCGGCCAGGAAATCCTTGTATCGGCCATGCAGATAATCCAGGCGACCACCACCTTCACCAACCGCGGTATCATGCTTCGGCCCCATATTATAAAAAAGATCGTCGCTCCCGACGGCCGGGTCCTGGAAGAATACAACCGGGAACCTATACGAGAGGTTATCTCCGCCGCCACGGCCGACACGGTGCTCAATATGATGGAAGCCGCCACCGGACCTGCCGGCACGGCCCGCCGAGCTGCCGTGGAGGGATACCGGATGTCCGCCAAAACCGGAACGGCGGAGGTTCTTGACCCGAAAACCGGAACCTATTCGAAGGAAGCCTTTCTCGCCTCCTGTCTGGCCATTCTTCCCACGGATGATCCCGCTCTGATTGTGTACGTGGTGATCGACTATCCAAAGACCGGAATCTATTACGGCAGCAGGATCGCTGCGCCGATAGTGGGAGCCATCTCTTCGGAGATACTGACCTACCTGGGTATTCCCGGAGAGGGTTATCGGGTTATCGAACATCCGGGAATGATTACCCTGCCGGCGCAGCAGGCGCTAACGGTAGGCGCCACCCTCCCCGATTTTACCGGCTTTTCGAAGAAGGATCTTTTACCCCTGTTGGAGGATCACCGGTTCACCCTGAAGATACAGGGTTCCGGCTGGGTAGTCCGCCAGTACCCCCCGGCGGGAACAACGGTTACCGAGGGAATGACTATCTCCGTGGAACTGCAATGACGGTTTACCGGCGGAACCTCCATTGCCTCTGCGCTAAATTCCCGGGCTTCAAGAAAGACATTCTGGATAATTATACCCCCAAGGAAAACCTGGAAAAACTCGACACCCCTTCCGGAAGCCCGACGGCAATCCTCGACGGCCTTTACCTCCATTCCCGGAACGACCCGGTTAACGAAGGACACCGGATCGTCGAACAATCGATAACCGGAGAAGAAGACTGCGTGGTCCTCGAAGGCTTCGGCCTGGGTTACCTGGCCGAGGCGGTTCTTCGGAAGGCGCCCACAATGCCCCTGATTATCGTAGAGAGCGATCCTTCCCTTTTCCTGGCCCTCCTTTCCGTGCGCCCCTTGGACCAAATCTTCTCCCGGGACAACGTCAGCCTGCTTCTGGCGGTGGAAGGAGACAACCTGGTACGCCTCGTATCATCAGCGGGGTATGCCGACATTAAAGTGATCAGACACCGTCTCCTCTCGAAGCTCTATGAGCAGTACTTCGACAGTGTGGAAAAAGCCCTGGCCGCGTACCTGGCCAGAAAGGATATCAACAGAAATACCTTAAAACGCTTCGCCGGCGTCTGGGTGAGAAACCTGATGAGCAACCTTCCCGTGATGGCCCGGGCCCGGGGTACGGCGGCCTTGAAGGACCGCTTTCAGGGCCTTCCCGCCCTGCTCCTGGCAGCCGGGCCCACGGTGGAAGAGGTCCTCCCCTTCCTCAAGGAACTGCGAAAGCGTTTTATCCTGATTTCCGTGGACACCTGCGCGGGCCTTCTTTCCGCCGCGGGGATCGAACCGGATATCCTGGTGGTGGTGGACCCCCAGTACTGGAACACCCGGTACCTGGATACGGCGGCCTTCCGGGAATCCCTGCTGATTTCGGAATCTTCCACCCATCCCCGGGTATTCCGCCTTTTAAAAGGGCCGGTGTTCTTCGGCAGTTCAATCTTCCCCTTAGGGAGGTACCTGGAGCGGTTTACCGCGATCACCGGGGAGCTGGGAGCCGGCGGCTCCGTGGCCACCAGCGCCTGGGACCTGGCCCGCTGGGGGGGGTGTAAGGAGATCATCTGCGCCGGTCTGGACCTGGGGTTCCCCGAAATGAAAACCCATTACCGGGGTTGTTTCTTCGAGCATCTGCAGCTGGCCGCCGGGACCCGCCTGGTTCCCACGGAGCTGGAAGCCTATAAAGCCCTGCACAGCGCCGATCCTTTTTACGAACCGAGCCTCGGGGGGGAGCGGGTTTTAACGGATCACCGGCTGAAGGTGTACAAATGGTGGTTCGAAAACCAGTTCAGAACTTATTCCCAGGTGACGACCAGAAGTCTGTCCCTCCAGGGTTTATACCTGGAGGGGTTGGGTCAGGCCTCCATGGAAGAACTCTTATCATATCCTCAGTGCCGTGAGGAGATAGACCGCCGCGTAAGGGAAATTCAACTCACCGCCGCGCCGGCCGGTAAAACGCCGGATGACCTGACCCGGGGAATCCGGAAGCTCCGGGAGGCTCTGGAAGACCTGGAGCAGGCGGCGAATAAAGGCCTGTCAACGCTCACCGAGATTCATGAAAAAAGAGACCGGGGAAAAGATTTTTCCAGGGAACTTGAACTCCTGGATGCCCTGGACAGAGAAATCCTCTCATCTGAAACCAAGGACCTGGCGGGTTTTCTCATGCAGGATTTTATTTCCATGATTACCTCCCGGAAGGAAGATCCGGAAGGGAAAGGGCGAACCGATGCCCTGGTATCCACAAGAATTCTCTATGAGGGACTGAAGGAAGCCCTGGAATATCATCTGGATCTTCTTAATCGAACTGTACAGAAACGAAGCGAGGTAACCGGAGGATTGCAGTAAAGTTCCGCCTTCAGATTCCGATGATAACTACAGGGAGTGCGACATCTTCCTGTATATACACCGACGGTATGCTTTTACGTCCAGAAGCATACCGTTTTTTTTATGCCCGATCGGTGGTAAAAGGAATTTGGATTTCCCACTCGGTACCCTCATCCCTGCGAAGGATATAGGTTCCCCCGTTCTGCTGCAGAAGCTCCGAGACCAGCTGCAGCCCCAGGGTATCCGGCGATTGTGGATTGACCGTGGAGGGCATGCCGACGCCGTTGTCCCGAAACAGCAGCACCAGGGTCTGATCTTTCAACCGGATATCGATGGAAACAACGCCTTCCCGATGATCCGGGAAGGCGTAACGAAAGGCGTTTGTAATAAATTCGTTCAGCATCAGCCCCAGGGGAATAGCGAAATCCAGGTTGGTGGGAATATCCCGGGGGATCGTTGTTTCCAACAGGACATTGCTGTCGAAAAGATCGCTCCAGATTTCCCGAACCAGTCGTTCCACATAGACCTTGAGATTGATCACGTTCAGATTCTCGGAACGGTACAGCAGCTCATGGGCCAGGGCCAGGGTGTTGATACGGTTCATGCTCTTTTCCAGGGCATTATCGGTCTTTGAGTCTTCAAGGTTGTCTCGTTCCAGGCTGATGAAGCTGGAAATCAGCTGCATGTTGTTCTTTGTCCGGTGGAGGACCTCTTTCAGCAGCACATCCTTTTCCTTAAGCAGATGGTTCTTCTCCGCCAGGGTTATCTGTAAATCGCCCTGTAATTCCCGGGTCCGCTCCATTTCTTCCCGCAATCCCTTGGTGCGCTCCGCCACCATTTCTTCCAGCCTCTGGGTTTCGGCGTTGTATCGATTTACGCGAACTCTTAAGAGGAGATAGAAGATATAGACAACAATGGCAGCTCCGAGAAGAGAATGGA
>JAFGDJ010000167.1 GCA_016932135.1 Spirochaetales bacterium
CCTTTTCGGACAATCCCTTTTACATTCTATATAGAAAGAACTATATTTTCACCAGGTATAAAGATTTTTAAAGACTGTAAGGAGGGTTAAAAAATGCAGATACAGAATAAAGTCGTTGTCGTCACCGGCGGCGGAAACGGTATCGGCCGGCAGCTTTCTCTCGCTCTGCTGGAGAGGGGAGCCAGGGTTGCCGCGGTGGATATCAATGCGGAAGCCCTGGGGGAGACGACCCGTCTGGCGGCGGGCAGGGCCGAGGGGCTCTCGACCCACCGGGCGGATATTACCGATCCTGAGGCGGTCCGATCCCTCCCCGACGAGATAACGGCGAAACACGGACGCATCGACATCCTCATCAACAACGCAGGGATCATTCAGCCCTTCGTTCCCTTCGCAGAGATGGACTACAAGACCATCCAAAGGGTGATCAATATTAATCTCTACGGACCCATGCTGATGATCCGGGCTCTCCTTCCCCATCTGGCCCGGCAGGAGGAATCCGGTATCGTCAACGTATCGAGCATGGGCGGAATCGTCCCGGTACCGGGACAATCCCTCTACGGCGCTTCCAAAGCCGCACTGAAGCTCCTCTCCGAGAGCCTTCGCTCCGAACTGGCGGATTCCGGCATAAACGTATCCGTGGTCATCCCCGGCGGTGTGGGCACCAACATCACCAAGAACTCCGGGGTCACCCAGGGCGTCCCCGCCGATACCGGCGGTTCCAACTACAAGGTGACGACCCCGGAGGAAGCGGCGAAGATCATCCTCCGGGGCATGGAAAAGGGAAAACCCAGGATCCTTGTGGGAAAAGACGCCCGGTTCATGGATTTCATGAGCCGCCTGGCACCGGTGAAGGCCGGAAAGATGATCAAGAAGATGATGACCTCTATCCTGGGAGAACTGTTCAAGGATTTCGACCCGGCGAAGACCAAGGCTTTTTGAGGGGTGGGTAAAGGCAGTTTCAACGAAAAGTTAAGCAGGTATTTCTTCCTTCATCAGCCCCGGCTTCACGGAATCACCAAATCTATCACCGTTGCCGCCGCTGCGTCTTTTCCTTGACACCCCTCAAGCCGAGCCCTTATAGTGAAAAGACATTCTTTTTTTTATAGGAGGCTCTCGTGAAACCCGCTCTTCTGGTGATAGACGTTCAGAAACAGTTTTTTGATATAAGCCCCGGAACCGCCGGATCCCTCACGGAGGCGATAGAGTATATCAATGCCGCCATTGCCCTTTTTCGCAAAAAGCAGTTTCCGGTCATCGTGGTTCAGCAGGTCAATAAAGAAGATAACCTGGTACCGGGAAACCCGGCATTCGATCTTCCCGAAGCCTTGAAGGTTCTTCCCCAGGATATCCATATTCACAAAACCTACGGGAACGCTTTCAACAAAACACTTTTACGGGAAAACCTGGAGGAAGAGGGAATCGATACGGTGATTATCACCGGCTTCTGCGCGGAATACTGTATTCTTTCCACCTACCGGGGAGCCGAAGACATCGATCTCGCTCCGATTATCCTTAAAGGTTCCTTAGCCAGTGTAAAGCCCGAGCATATCCGCTTTGTGGAAGACATCAACGAGGTGATCTCTTTCGGAGCCCTGGAGAAGATGCTGGACTAACCCCTTCAAGCCCGGGAAACCTTAAGGCTTTTCCCTCTCAAAGAGCTTGATCTTCATACCCACCCAGGGGAACAGAAAAGTCAGCCAGAGCCCGGTGAGCAGGTACCGCAGGCAGTCGAAGACATCGGTCTCGGGGAAGAGGGGTTTCAATCCCGTCATAACGGCCACCGTGGTAGCCACACCGAGGATGTAGCGAAGAGCTTTCCTCAAAGCCTTTCCGCCGGTGCTGAAGGGGGCGAGCTTCTCTTCCAGGAGAAAACCGCCCAGGGCGCCCAGGGTGGTTCCGGCGAGCTTGAAGTAGTCGTTTATCTTGATCCCTTCGAAGCTTCCCACGGCATCCAGGATCAGCATAATCACTGTGACGACGCCAAGGCACCCCACCAGGATACCCAGAATTTTCAGAAAAAGACGCCGGTTTTCAAAAAGCCGGTCCACCAGAACAAAAATCCCCCAGGCGATGATCACACCGAAGAGAAGGCCGAAGAGGACGTCTACCGGCCAGTGGACCCCCAGGTACACCCGGCTTACGGCCACCAGGACCACCAGCACCGCGGCCAGGACAGTGAACCAGGTTTTCCGGATAAGGAATGCCCCGGCAGTGAAAAAAGCGGCGGCTCCCTGGGTATGGCCCGAAGGAAAGGAGTACCCCGTGGCCGTATGGAGCCGTTTGCCTTCGATGGAGGCGAGACTTTCAAAGGGCCTGGGAGCCCTCACCAGGAGTTTCACCGCCGTGTTGATTAAGGCGGAGATGAGGTAACTGAAAGCCAGGGTAAGCCCCGATTTTTTCGAGACATTCCAGAACACAAAGGCGATGACGGCGATGTAGAAATACTGCTCCCCCAGCATGGTGATGCCTTCGGCCGCCTTGTCCAGCAGAGGGCTTGAAAGATCCTGAAAGAAAAGCAGAATGTTTTCCTGCATTGATTTCCTCCTTTTTCCCTTCCCCGGTCTTTCTAAGACTACAGCGGGGACGGGAGAAGAATCAATCCTTTTTTC
>JAFGDJ010000022.1 GCA_016932135.1 Spirochaetales bacterium
AATCCAGGTACCGCTCCAGGTTTATCTCGATGAGGTAGGCACCGGTTTCTTCGTTCCTGTCGTACATGTTTCTATAGTCGAGCATAGGATCTCTCCTTGTTTAGGTGATCATTTTCCAACCGAAGGGCTTTGTCAATGGGGTTTTAAGGGCTGACCTCTCATTGACTTTTCCCGTATTTTCCTCTATAGTCTCCTCATTCCCGCCGATTGACATTCTTTCATTATAAAAATCTAACGGCCATTCAGCAGGAAAATTTTTTTACCTTTAGGAATGAAATCGTGAGTTTTACCGTCTTTGGATTGAATCCCAATATACTGAAAGCCATCGAAGCCCTGGGTTTCGAACATCCCACTCCGGTGCAGGAGAAGGTGATTCCCCATATCCTTTCTTCGGACCGGGATATGATCGGCCTGGCCGAGACAGGGAGCGGCAAGACCGCCGCCTTCGGTCTGCCGATTTTAAGCAGGATAGATATGTCCTTCCGGGGAGTTCAGGCTCTGATCCTCTGCCCCACCCGGGAACTTTGCCTGCAGATTACCCGTGACATGGGGTCCTTCTCCAAGTACATCAGCGATCCGGGGATTGTGGCGGTCTATGGCGGCTCCTCGTATAGAACGCAGAAACAGAAGCTGAAAGAAGGCGCCCGGATCGTGGTAGCCACACCCGGCCGGCTGGTGGATCTTATCGGCCAGGGGATCGCCGATATCAGCCGTATCTGGTGCCTGGTTCTGGACGAGGCGGACATCATGCTCAACATGGGCTTTAAGGAAGAACTGGAAGCAATTTTAGAGGCGGCGCCGGAAGAAAGGCAGACCCTGCTGCTTTCGGCCACCATGTCCGACGAGGTTGCCCGGATTGCGTCGCGGTTCCTCCGTGACCCGGCGGAATTAACCGTGGGCAAAAAGAACGTGGCCACGGCGTCGGTGGAGCATACCTACTACATGGTCCATGCTCGGGACAAGTTCCAGGTTTTAAAGCGCCTGGTGGATTCCCACCCCGGCATCTACGGTCTTATCTTCACCCGCACCCGAGGCGGCGCGAAAGAGGTGGCCGATAAGATGATCGGTGAGGGGTACAACGCCGACGCTCTCCATGGAGACCTTTCCCAGGACCAGCGGGAATACATCATGGGCAAGTTCCGGGAACGGAAGCTTCAGCTCCTGGTGGCTACGGATATCGCCGCCCGGGGGCTGGACGTGCAGGACCTGACCCATGTCATTCATTACGATCTGCCCGACGACCTGGAGATTTACAACCACCGCAGCGGCAGGACCGGCCGGGCGGGGAAAACCGGGCAGTCTCTGGCTATTATCAACATGAAAGAAAAGTATAAAATCCGGCGGATCGAGATGACCATAGGACGAAAGCTGAAGGAAGGACGGATTCCCGGTACCCGGGAAATCTGCGAGGCCCAGCTTCTGGACATGATGGACCGGGTCACCGCCGTTGAGTTCGATGAACAACGACTGGCATCCTACCTGCCGGCTATTCTCCAAAAGCTCGACGGACTGGACCGGGAAGACCTGATCAAGCGCTTTATTTCCCTGGAGTTCAACCGTTTTCTCGATTCTTACAGGAACCTGCCTGATCTGACGCCGTTGCAGCAGCCGAAGAGAATGCCGGAAAGGGAGGTTCCACAGAGGATGCGGGGAGAAAGGAAGGGGAGACCAGGGGACAGAGCGCCTTCACGCAGAAGCGAAGGTTCCTTCATGTGGCTTACCCTCAATGCCGGAAAGATTGACGGGGTGACTCCTCCGAAACTCATCAGCATGATCAATTCCTGTACCCGGGGGCAGTCGGTGGATATCGGGAAAATCGATATCGGTCCCGACCGGACCCGGTTCCAGGTGGAATCCGGGTCTGTGGATTATCTTCTATCCGTTTTAAAACGCCGGAGCTTCCAGGGAAAAAGGGTTAAAATCCGGGGTGGGATATAAACAGGAAGTCGGAACTATTTAATTTTGAATCAGCGAAGGTATGTCCTGAATCAATCCCCCAGATAGGCACGCTTTACGTCGTTGTTTTCCAGAAGTTCTTTTCCGGTTCCTTCTAAGGTTACCCGGCCGGTTTCCAGCACAAAGCCGTAATCCGCGATTTCCAAGGCTGCCTTCGCGTTTTGTTCAACCAGGAGTATCGTGACGCCATTCTCGCTTATTTCCCGGATGATCATGAAAATATCCCGGACGATCAAAGGTGCCAGACCCAGAGACGGTTCGTCCATTAAAAGAAGTTTCGGGTCTGACATGAGAGCACGGCCGACGGCGAGCATTTGCTGTTCACCCCCGGAAAGAGTTCCCGCTTTTTGCCATTCCCTCTCCATAAGCCGGGGAAACAGTTTGAAAACCCGTTTCTTATCTCGTTCTATGGCTTCACGGTCTTTTCTGGCATAGGCTCCTAAGATGAGATTCTCCATGACCGTTAAATTCGGAAACACCCTTCGACCCTCGGGAACCATCACTACACCTGTTTCGACAATATTCTTTGTTTTTTCCGTGGTTATATCTTTTCCGTCATACAGGATTTTTCCATTGGAACTCTTTACCAGACCCATGATAGTTCTTAAGGTGGTGCTTTTCCCCGCACCGTTCGCTCCGATGAGAGATATTATGCGTTTATGCGGAACATGAAGGGTGATGCCTTGGAGAGCCTGTATGCCTCCGTAATGGACAGTGAGGTTTTCAACTTTTAACATATCAATCCACCCCCAGATAGGCTTCGATGACCTTCGGATCGTTCTGTATCTTTTCCGGCGGTCCCTCGGCAATGGTAATACCGTAATCAAGAACGTACATCCGTTCACAAACACCCATAACAACCTGCATGTGATGTTCAATCATTAATATTGTCATGTCAAACTGTTCACGCACATGGAAAATGAAATCCATCAATTCATGGGATTCCTGGGGATTCATTCCGGCCGCCGGTTCATCAAGTAAAAGAAGGCTCGGTCCGGTAGCCAGGGCGCGGGCGATTTCAAGACGCCGCTGTTTTCCGTAGGGAAGGGATGTGGCAGTTTCATCAGCCACATCTATCAAGCCCACTTTTTCCAGAAGCATCATTGTTTTTTCATACATCTCCTTTTCCTGCCGCACGTATCCGGGTGTCCGGATGACGGAAGAGAAGATATTCGATTTTAAGCGCAGATGATTAGCCACGAATACATTTTCCAGTACTGAGAGTTCCTTGAAAAGTCGAATGTTCTGAAAGGTCCTGGCTATCCCCAGGCGAGTAACGAAATGGGGCTTATGGCCGGTTATATCCTGATCAAGGAAGGTTACGGTACCTCTGGTGGGAGGATATATACCGGTAATCATATTAAAGGCGGTGGTCTTCCCCGCGCCGTTCGGACCGATGAGGCCGATAATTTCATTTTTCTGTATGGATATGGTCAGGTCCGACACTGCCACGAGACCGCCGAAAACCTTGGTGATCCTATTCGTCTCCAGCATTTTCACTTGGGCCCCCTCTTCTTTATACGTCGAAGTCTTTTTCCCAGGCTGTCCCAGGAAAATTCATTTGTGCCCATCAGGCCGCGTTGATAAAAAAGAATCACCGCCATGAGAAGAGCTGAAAAGATCACCATTCTCAGCCCGGGTATTCCCTTCATGACAAAGAGTCCGAAGTCTATGGAGCTGTCAAGAACTCGTAAGACTTCCATAAGAACGGTAACGACGATAGCTGCTATAACCGTGCCGGTTATACTGCCGATTCCTCCGAGAACGACGATGAGAAGAATGTTGAACGTCAGGAGAAAACGGAACATAAGTGGATCAATAGTGCCGAGAAGGTGACCGAGAAGGGCACCTCCTATCCCGGCGAAGAAAGAACTGATGGTAAAGGAGATAACTTTGTGTCTGAACACATCAATTCCCATGGCTTCCGCGGCGATTTCATCTTCCCGGATAGATTTAAGAGCCTTGCCGTAACTGCCGCGCATAAGCCGTATCATAAATACAATGGTCAGGGCTGCCACTCCCCAACTCCACCAGACATTGGTGTAATTGGGTAACCCTTTCAGTCCGAGAGCTCCGTTGGTGAGACGCTGGGTATTGGTGAAGATGACACGGATTATCTCACTGAATCCCAGGGTGGCAATGGCCAGATAATCATCCTTGAGCCGGAGTACCGGCGCCGCTATAAGAAAACCTATGATAGCGGCGCATAATCCGGAGACGAGCAAGGCCGGGAAAAACGGCCATTCCGTATTGGCCAGGAAAGGCAGTATGGGTTGCAGGAAGAAATTCATTTCCTTGTTCGCCGGTGAAAGGGTCAGGAGGGCGCAGGTGTAGGCTCCCACCGCCATAAAACCGGCGTGGCCCAGGGAGAACAGACCGGTAAATCCGTTGACCAGATTCAGACTCAATCCGAGGGTTATATAGATCGCGCAGAGATTGAAAATTCTCATTTTGTAAGAATCAAAGGTTTTATTGAACAGCAAAAGGAGAAGGAGACAAAAGACCACACCGGCAAAAGACAATACAGAGTTCTTTCGTTTCATGGCTATACCTTCTCCATCTGTGATTGGCCGAGAAGCCCGCTCGGTCGAACAAGCAGGATGATGATAAGGAGAATGAAGGCAAAGGCGTCACGGTAGCCGGTGAGGGAAGGAAGAAAGGCGATGATCATAATCTCGGACAGACCGAGAATAAAGCCTCCTAACACGGCTCCCTTGATATTGCCGATGCCCCCCACTACGGCGGCGATGAAACATTTCAATCCCGGCATGAGCCCCATCAGGGGCAGTAGCTGGGGATATTTGAGCCCCCACATAATGCCGCCTACAGCCGCCAGAAAGGAGCCGATACCAAAGGTGATTGATATGATTTTATTAACATCAATGGCCATGAGCCTTGCCGCTTCATAATCGGTGGAAACCGCCCGCATGGCCATGCCGGTTTTTGTCTTATTTATAATGAAAAGAAGAATGAAAAGAAAGATTAAAGTGATGATCGGTATTATAAACGTAACGCTCACGATGGAAACAGTGCCTAAATGAATGACTTTTCCGAATATATCGGGAACGGGAAAAGCTTTCGGCCTGCCGCCAAAGATGACGATAGCCAGATTCTCGATAAAGAACGAAGCACCGATGGCGGAAATCATCACGGATATCCGGGGATAATCCCTCAAGGGGCGATAGGCCACCCGTTCTACGGCAATTCCGAACATACAGGTCAGCCCGGCGGCTACAATAAATGCCACACCCCAGGGCATCAAAAACATTGTGACAAGATAAAAGGTGAAATATGCTCCGATCATGAAAATATCGCCATGGGCGAAGTTAATCAGTCGCAAGATACCGTACACCATGGTATAGCCGATGGCTATGAGGGCGTACAGGCTGCCCAATGATATGGCATTGGCCAGATGCTGAAAAAAAATCTGGATAGACAAGATAAAGCCTCCTCGGCGGGAAAAAGGAAGGATGCCGGCTTTCCCGGGGGAAAACCGGCATTTACACGCGTACTATCCCGGGAACCTTATTTAATGGGTTCCACAGTGGTCAGGTAGACAAAGCCTCCGTCTTTAACCTGCTTGATAACCGCACTTTTTACCGCGTCGCCGTTTTCATCGAGAGAAATGATTCCCGCGGCTCCGGGGAAATCACTTGTTTCAGCGATGGCGTCACGAATCGCTACCCGGTCGAAGGATCCGGCGCGCTTGATGGCGTCGAGAATCACGAGATAGGCATCGTAGCCAAGGGCTGTAACAGAAGCGGGTTCTTTCCCATAAGCTTTGCGGTATTCCTCCAGAAACTTCTCCGATTCCTGGGTTATGGGAACTTCCGTGGTAAAGAAGGTTGAGAAAACAGAACCTTCCACCGCCGCTTTTCCGATATCGAGGAATTCCGGCGCTTCCCAGGTATCTCCGCCGAGAATAGGTATGGTGATACCTAATTCACGAGCCTGCTTTACCAGAAGGGCGGACTCGGTATAATTCCCCGGCGCGAAAATCACATCAGGGTTCAGTTGCTTAAGGTTTGTAAGCTGAGCGGTGAAATCCTGGTCCCCGGTGTTGTAATTGGCCACTCCAAGGATGGCTTTCTCATCCCCCGTCAGCGCCTTGAAGGCGTCGGTGTAGAATTTAGCGAGGCCGACGGAATAGTCATTGGAAATTTCCTGAACGATGGCTGTCTTTCGAGCCCCCAGTTCATTGTAGGCGTAATTCGCCATAACGGTTCCCTGGAAAGGATCGATGAAACAGACCCGGAAATAATACTCGTTCCCCTTGGTTACCAGGGGGTTTGTACAGGATGCGCCGACAGTGGGTACCTGGCTGTTCTGTACGATAGGTCCCGCGGCCATGGAGAACGAACTGCCCCAGCTGCCGATAATGGCGGTTACTTTATCTTTGTCCACCAGTCGGGTCGCGGCATTCGCTGCCTCAACTTTATCCGATTTGTTGTCCACGATGACCAGCTCGACCTTTTTACCCAGGACTTCCGGATAGAGTTTGTTTGCCAGTTCGACGCCTTCGATCTCCATCGCGCCGCCGGCGGCGTTCGCCCCGGTCATGGGTTCGAACACTCCGATTTTAATGACTTCGGGTTCAGCTTCTTTTCCTTCATCTTTACTGCAACCGGTAATAAAAACAGCCAGAATAAGAAGCCCGCATGCAAGAAGAGTACATGTTTTTTTCATCTTTTTCCTCGTTTATTGAGAATATGATTAGAACAATTTACTATATTAGAGAAATTGTTACTTGTCAAATCATTTTTACATAATCCTTGGGTGATCAGTCTTTTGCCCGAGCCTGGTATCGCTCGGTATTTTTCGAAACCCCTGAAAGGGTGGTAGAGGTCCTTCGTCTTTCGCCATGATACTTGGGAAGACGGAAGAAGGAGGGTCCCTCCTTCTTCCGTCCGGATCATACCTGCGGCGTCAACGGACTATTCGATTTCATCCACCCGTAAGGGGAATTTCGACGTTACTTCACAGCCGTTTTTCTGTATGACGATAGGATTCTCGTACCTGAAACCGATACCGTCGTCCTGGCAGGCGTACTGCATGGCACAGATCAGGACCTCGTTCTCGGCGTACTCATGGTCCGGGTTGGTCCAGTAGGGGAAGGGGCCGTCGTTCATGCCGATCCTCCACTCGTCCCCCAGCATGCCGATGCCGTGTTCGAATCCCGGCACCATGTAGTCGGCGAAACCCCGGTCTTCGGCGAAGCGCATCATCTCGTCGGCCAGGGATGAGGGGGTGATACCGGCTTTGTAGGTTTTTAAGGTCAGATCCACGATGTCCACGAAGTTCCTGGCGTGCCAACGCTGCCGTTCGCTTACCGGTGCGATGAGGTAGTTGTGGCTGTGGTCTCCCAGGCAGAGGCGGAACATGGCGTGAATATCCACCATCAGGGGCTCCCCGGCGGCCAGTTTCTTCGTGGTGGCGGGGGTGCAGGCCCCGCCGGTGAAGCCGGTGCGGTACCCCGCGGCGATCTCGTTCCCCCCGGTGAAGGACCATTCCCATACCGAGCCTTCTTTTCGCATGGC
Source organism: Spirochaetales bacterium (assembly GCA_016932135.1). Lineage (GTDB taxonomy): Bacteria > Spirochaetota > Spirochaetia > JAFGDJ01 > JAFGDJ01 > JAFGDJ01. Next base: position 7,494 of record JAFGDJ010000022.1, read on the forward strand.
GTAGCCGGCTAGCCCCGCTATCTCGGTCTCGGTCATCCCCTTCCAGCCTCCGTCTTTCAGGGCGTCATAGACTGCCTGGTGGCCCAGATCCACAATCCGGGAGGCCTCGCGGAAGCGGTTGATGGTTCCTTCATCCTTGATCAGGGCCAGCCGGTCTATCATACCGTGGGCGTTGACCAGGGTGCACCCCTCCAAAGCCTCGGAAAAGGCCTGGTATTCGTAATGGGTGATGTTTCCTTCAGGCAGGTAGTTGGACATCCCGCTCTCGATACCGATCCGCCCCTTTCCGGCGGGCAGCAGGTCTTTGATAAAGTCGGCGATCTGTTCGATCTGGTCCTGTCCTCCCATGGGAGCGAAACCCCGGACATGGTCCTCGTCAAGCCA
>JAFGDJ010000168.1 GCA_016932135.1 Spirochaetales bacterium
AAGGCATGACGGTAGATATTCAGGGTGTCCTGCCGGTTTCCGTCCTTTTTCTGCTTTTCATAGCACCGGCCGCTGGTGGTGCTGAAATATCCTTCGAAAGAGAACATCGCCATGTCCAGGAGCAGGAGGTTGGTGATCGTAACCGCCTTTTTTCTGATCTCTTCGTCCGGGGCGTGGTCCATCAGCAGGGCCAGCGGCGCGATGTCTTCTTCGTAGTAGGTATTGGAATGCCACTCGATGAAACCGTATTTCCACCGGTGCTCGAGCCACCTCAGGATCTTCGGGTGCGCCTTTTCCGCGTGCCGGCGGCCCGTCATGCCGTTGTTCGAAAAGACATCCTCCGGGTACAGGCTCCCGGCGATGTATTCGCAGGTGTGAAACAGAAGCTGGTGGTTCTCCGACCAGTAGCAGATCGAATCCTCCCCGCTCTCGTCGATCCAGTATTTGAAACCGAGGAGGCTTTTCTTTATCCGATCGAGGGTCGCCTCGCTCAGGAGATCCGAGAAGGCGCAGACGGCCTTGAGAAGCACCACGGCCCTGAAATCGCAGCAGTCGTAGCGTTCATCGACGAAGCGGCAGAGGGGCTCTATCTGGGCTTCGTCGATTTTTCGCCCTTCGAAGAGGTCTTTCATCCCCGGAAAGGACACCGAGCCCATCTTGATGTCCATGGATATGTCTTTATCTGCCATGAAAAGCCTCCCGGTCCCGGATCCGAAAGGACGCCGGAAGGAATAATGGTATCACGGAAACCTAAAATTGTAAACTGGTTTCCGTTTTCGGGTTTCCGCAGGCCTGGAATCGGGAAGAAGGGGGGGATGAGATGAAAAGTTCTCGTCCGGGAAGCCTGCCCCGGCCTGTCCCGGTGAGGTCCTGGGCGGCCAGGGACGGCGGCGATGATGCAGGAAAATCTTCGACTGTCATCAGCTTATATGTTGATAATAATCTATAATATACGTATAATATACATGTGAAACCAGTAACAATATATGTATCCGAAGTAATCTACTCCCTTTATAAAGCCGAAGCCGGCAAGAGGGATCGAACGGCCGCCGAGCTGATCCGCGAAGCCATGGAACACTATATTACTGAAAAACTTCATCCTCACCGGGGACTGGATGAATGGGCGCCCCTCTCGCTGGGCGGGGTAAAGAAAGACTGGGCGGACGGTTCCTTCCGACGTGAAATGCTCGATGGGGGGTATCGAGGGTGACGGGTATCGACACTACCTGGCTGGTAGATCTCGAGGTGAAGGAGTCTCCCCGGCATGCAGGAGCCCGACGGTTATTTGAATCGTGGCGGAGTGAAGGGAATTCCCTCCTCTGCGTGTATCACCATGTTTTTCTTGAGTTTCTGCAAGTGGTTACCGATCCGGCCAGGTTTGAAACACCCCTTTCCGTCGATCGGGCTGTCCAACGGGTGTGGTTCTGGGCGGGTCAGGAAAGAATACGGGTGCTCTACCCGGCCGATACCTCTTTAAAAAGATGCTTGTTGTGGCTGACCGCTTTCAGTCTGGGTAAAAAACGTCTTGTGGATACACAGATGGCTGCCGTCTATGCCGAAGAGGGGGTTACCACCCTGTGGACCGCCAACCCGGAGGACTTTGCCCTGTTCGGGGTTTTTAAGCTGCCGGGGTATTGAGGTATTAAACAATGAGGATAACCCTTTTCTATTTCAGCGGTACGGGGAACACAAAAGCGGTTTGTGACGCCTTCAAGATAAAGATGGAACGGGAAAACGCAAGGGTATCGATAATCAATGTTGAGAAACACGGTCAAGGCAATGATAGCCAGGTAAAAGATCTTATCAGAAACACCGATGTTTTTGGCTTCGCGTACCCCGTCTTCGGCGCGGACCTGCCCCGGATATATAAAGATTTCCTGATAGGTCTTCAGGGCAGTCAATTCAACAATCGAGAAGCCTTTGTGATCACCACCGTGGGTTATATCAATGCCTATGGCCCCTTTCTGATGAAAAAAGAGCTGAAAAAACTCGGGCTGCTGTTGAAGAACCATATTGTCCTTCGGATGCCGAACAGTACAAAAAGAATAACTCAATATGATAATGCACGATCAGAGTGCCTGGTTAAACAGGACAGCCGTATCACCAGGCTTGTCGGTGATATCCTTTACCACAGAAAACATATATCCGGAGTCGGTCCGTGGGTCCTGGGCGGTTATGTGGTACGGAAGGTCCTGGGTAAACAAATGAAAGAGCATTATAAAAGATGGTATGTGGATACCGGCTTATGCATTGATTGCGGACAATGCCTGGGGAACTGCCCCGTCCAGGCAATACGCTCTAACGGCGGGGAGTATTCGTTTTCAGACACCTGTATCACCTGTTTCAGGTGCCTGCACTTCTGCCCTGTTCAGGCGATAAAAATGAAATAATCCCTAGAAGTCCCTTACTTTGGCTTTCCTGCCGGTTGTAATGCTCAAAAGATTGAGACTTCCTTCCAAAGGCAGCCAGATACACAGAGGTTACCCGTTGCCAAAACTGCCATGGTATTGCGAGGAAATGCTTCCGGAAGACCTCGCGCAAAGCCGCAGAGACCGCAAAGATACGCAAAGGATTCCCTTTTCCTGAGAACTACTCAAAGGTCCTTACTTCTGCCTTCCCGCCGGTTACCGTCAAGAGGCGTAAAGACCCGCCGTGGGTCTCCAGGTCCAGGTCTGCTGCCGCGGCCAGGGTATCCCCCGGATTGACGGCCGTGATCTCCCACTCTTCATCCACATAGCGGGATACCACGGTTTCCGTGGCGGTAACATAGGCGGCGTAGAGGGTGCCGTTCAGCACGGCCAGGTCTACGGGACCAGAGGTCTCTACGCTGCTGATGGAAGCCAGGTCGGACCAGGCCCCGGCGGAGTATTCCTTGACGCTCAACGTGGCGGCCGAAGCGGAGTAGGCCAGGTAGATGCTGTCGGTGCCGGTGACGGCGGCCATAAAGTCCGGGGTTATTCCGCCTGATTCTACCGCATCGGGCAGGGCAGTCCAAACACCGGTATCTGTGTCGTACACTCGTCCTTCAAGGGTTGCAGAACTTTCTTCATAGAAAAAGTAAGGTACCCCGCCAGAGGTAATCATCAAAAAAGTAGCAGGAGCTGTATCATCCGGTGTCCCCAGATTAGCCCAAGCATTTACCGCATCGGGGTAATAGCGAACAGTAACTCCATCAGTGTCATCTAAATATCCCAGATATACTTCATTAGTCGGAAAACCCGAACTCGCCAGGGATAAGGTTCCCGCAGTTCCGATGGGAGTATGGGGGGTGCCCAGGGTCTCCCACTGATCGTCGGAGTACCGTCGGACCGTAACTTTCCCTGCGGGGGAACTCGCGGCATCGGTAAAAGCTGCATGGAGTGCCCCGCCGATGATCGCGGCGGTGATGATGCCGGCGCCGGTAGCCGTACCTGGGCTTTCCGCCGCGGCGGTCCAGCCGGTTTCCTCGTCGAACTCGTACCATCCCATGGGGCTTCCAGCGGTAGCCGTTACGATAATGGGACTTGTTCCCCCGGCGGTCAGGACTGCGGCCGTGGTGCTTTCCGCCACGGTAACGGGAAGGCTCCAAATAAGATCGGGGGCTATCCCCTGAACTTCTTCGCTCAAGGCTGTTTCGGTTTTCCCGAAGGGATCGGCGGCGGACACGGCGTACCAGTAGGGCACCTCGGTTTCTACGGTAGTATCGATATAGGCGTTTATAGCGGTGCTGCCGAGGTATTCCTCGTCGCTGCCGGTAAGCCCGGCAGCCGCCCCGCGGTAAACGTAATATACCCCGGCATTGGGGCTGCCGGTCCAGGAGAGCTCTATCTTGTTGTGCAGATCTTCCGACGCGGTAAGTCCCGTGGGCACGGACGGCGGGCCGAAGCCGCAGGCCGATACAGCCAGGACAGCGGTGATGATTACAAGTATTCTTTTCATCAGAAGGAACCTCCTCCGATACTGCCCGACAGGGTAAAGGATAGAGTCCCCCCGCCGACGGTATCACCGGCTATAAGGGCCGTCGGGTTGGTAAACTCGCCCCCCGCGGGACCGAAGGTCCACCTGAGGCCGGCGGTGAGGGATACCTTTTCAAAAAGGGTAAAGGTCAGGTTCGGCGAGAGGATGCACGAGAGATCCGACAGGTTGGAGATGAACAGAGTCGAGAAAGAGAGATCCTCATCGAAGATGTTGTTCCAGGAAAAGATCAAAGCCCCGTAATGGCGGCCGAAATTGGTGATGTCGGAAATACTTAAGGCCGGGGGGGCCTCATACCCTTCCGGTTGGGCTTCGGTGTCGGAGATGGTCAAGCCGTTTTCCCCCGGATTGAGGAGCAGCCGGTAGGCCGGCGCCAGGAGGGTTGAATCGGCATAGCCTTCGCCGTTGTAGTAATACTGGCCCACCACCATCAGGCTCCCCAGTTTCGGTTCGTTGAAGGAGTGGAGCCGCCGGAATCCTAAGGTGGCGGAGAAGAAGGGCCGGTCGGGAACAGTGAAGGTATCCAGAACCGTTTCCAGTCCGTCTTCTTCGTCTTCCTCCGCCGCCGTCTGATCCTTCGAGAGGCGCACAAAGGTTCTGTCCGAACCCTGGGATACCACGGCTTCGCCGAAGAGGCCGAACTTTCCTAAAAAACCTGTGGCCATGACAATGGCTCTTGGGACCAGGGCTTTCTGGTAATACCCTGCCAGGCTTACCTCGGTGTTTCCCAGGACGAACTCCATCTTGGGAGCCACGGCAATTTCCGAAGGTTTTATGTCTTCATTGGCGATAAGATAAAGATACCCGTTATGCAGGCCGAAGGGGGCCTGGAGTTTCAGCGATATGGGCCCTTCCCGGTCCGCCGTAGGGTCTTCCGTATCGATGGCTGTCAGGTTGAGGACATCCGCCGGGCTCCAGAAGTAGCCGGTGCCCCATCGGATGGTATGCTTGCCGAAACGGAAGAACAGTGTGTCTTTCCAGGAGAAGTCGGAAAAAAGTTCGAAGACCGACAACTCCAGCACCTGGGGAGTCCCGGTTTCGCTTTCCTCGTCTTCGGCCGCAGGGTCCTCCTCTTCCGGCGCCAAGGTCAGCACTTCATTGCCCCCGGCATCGTAGATCACCGTGTTTCCCTCTTCATCCTCGGCGGAGGTCCACCCCTCCGGCAGGTTCGCGGTAATATCTCCTCCCGCCGCCAGGGCGGCCAGGGAAGTCAAGGTATCGTCTTCCCCGGCGTTTTGGATCTTCAGTTTGCCGAAGACTCGGAAATCGGTATCCGGCCGGGCGTCGAAGTAGAGGGATGCCGAAGCCCCGGCGGTCAGGGCCGACGAGTCGGAATCGAGGAAGTCGAGACCTTCGGCGGCCAGGTCTTCCCAGTTCCAACTGCTGTCGAAGCTGCCGCTGAACGAGCCGCCCCAGGTAAGCTCTTCGGAGGTCAGGAAATCCTCCTGCGGGGCTGTGTCGGCGGTTTCTTCGTCGATCTTTTCGATCATGTCATCGCCCTCGAAGAGGCTGTCGAAGGAGGAAGAGCCTTCCGGTAAACTTTCGTTATCGGTGACCTCCGTGGCATCGGCGGGTTCTTCCTCCAGGGCAAAGGGATCGTCGAAATCGAAAGGAAGGCTGTCCTTACCGGAGGATTCCTCTTCCACGGTAAAGGGGTCTTCGAAATCAAAGGACAGGGCGTCGGTGTCGTTGGTCTCCGAGGGGAGCTCTTCTTCGACAGCCGGTTCCTGGCCGGGGAATTCCCCTGTCTCCTGGGCCGCCAGGGGGATAAGGAAGAAGAAGATAGCCGCCGTCAGGAATCCGGTTCGTTTCATATCCTGCGCCTTAATTGTTTACCCTTTCCAGATATGCCTTGGTGAAGACCACATCGGGCAGGACCGCAGTGGTGGCATCACGCATGGTGATCTGGGTCCGCTCACCCTCCCGGAGCTCGTCCACGATAAGCATCTGTGAAGGCAGCAGCTTGGCCCCCACCTGTATGTATTTGGGGTAGTAACTGGTCCGCATCAGGCGGTCGGAAAGACTGTAATCTTCAGTCTTCAGCACGATGGCCTGATCTTTTCGTATCCACAGCCTCAGTTTCGGGTAGGTGACCTCATCGTTCAGCGCCTTCAGGGTGAGGATATACACATTGAAGCTTCCCAAGGTCCCCTCTTCCCAGGCAATGACGTCGTAGTCCTCCGCCAGGGATGTCTCGTCCAGGTCGGCGTTCTTGGCGTCGGAATTCTGAATGTTCTCCTTTAAAGAGGAATGGGAGAATTTCCTGCTTTCCGGATCGTAGAACCAGACATTCTCATCCACCTGCAGGTATCCCTGTCCCTTCTGTACCTCCGGTTTGAGGATGAGAATGAGGAACTGATCGGTCCTGTCCCGACGGAACATCCTGGCCTGGGTGATCTCCTGTTCCTCCCCCGGCTTGTCTGCCACGATGGTGTAGACGCAGGAAAAATCCTCCTCGCCGAAACTCCCTAATTCGTCGATTTCCCGGAGCATGGCCTTAAAATCGGGTTGGGCGGATAAACATGCCGCGGTAAGAAAAAATAGCACTGTCAAGGGCTTAAAGAGCCTCATAATAACGCGTCTCCTCTATTTCTGGGTTCTCAGGGCCACGGCGGGCTGAAGCTTCGCCGCTTTGTCGGCGGGAAAGAAAGCCGCCAGGAGCGTAAGCACCGCTACCAGGCCCAGGTTGGCGGCGGTCTGCAGGAAAGAAAGGCGGAAGGTCATGTATCCGTTTTTCAGCAGGATGAAGATCGGAGAATCCAGTCCCCAGAAAATCTGCGAGAGGATAACCATCACTAGAGCCGCCGCAGCGAGCCCCGCCAGGGCTCCGCCGAGGCCGATCCACAGGGCTTCGGTGAGAAAGAGCCGGCGGATGCCCCCTTTCTGAATCCCTAAGGCCCGCATGGTGCCGATTTCCCTGATCCGCTCAAACATCACCATTCTGAAGGTGTTGGTGATACCCACCATGATGATGATGAACAGGATCAGCAGGATGATCAGCCCGGCCGTGTTCAAAACGACTACAATCTGCTCCACCTCGGAGAGCATATCGTTCAGGGTGTACAGGCGGTAGCGGAGGCCTTCCCACTCTTCCTCCTCGATCTGCTGCATGATGGCCATAAAGGGGTTCACCTCATCCTCTTCCCCTTCCCGGGCGAAAAGATCCACGTCTTCTGCCAACCGGCGGTAAAGAGCCTCGGCCGTGGGATCGATGTCATCCATGGAGGGAAGGTAAAGCCCTAAGGTCATGTATTCGTCCGGAGCGAGATTGAGCAGTTCGTTGACATAGGTTTTATTTGCGTATCCCGATATGGATCCTACCAGGCCGGGGTCGAGAATAATAGCGGCCAGGGTAAACTCGCCCACATTCTGCTGGCCGGTATAGGTACGGAGTTGCACCAGCATGCGGTCCCCCACCTGGAGTTTCAGTTTATCCGCGATTTTATCACTTAAGATGACACTCCTGGGGTTTTGCATGTTTTCGAAACTGCCGTCCTTTAGAATAAGGCGGCCGGTAAAGTACTGTTCATCCTCCCAGTCGATACCGATGATGGACTGCCGCACGCTTTCACCCTCGAAGATCAGGGTGCCGCTGAACTCGGAGTGTCTTGTCAGAAAACTGTATTCTATTTCCAGATCTTCAATGGCCTGGATTAGTTCGTTGTCGTTCCGGACAATATACAGAGTTTTGCCGGTGGGGGTTTTTTCCACCCCGTCGATAAAGATGTGTCCGGCGAAAATATGGGCGAAGTTTTCCCCCACGTTTTCCACAAAGCTCCCGGTGAAACCGTTGATCAGGGTAATGATAAGGACGCCGAAGGCTATGGCGCTTCCCAGGAGGAAGGACCTCTTTTTCTGTCGGCTCAGGTTTTTGATTGCAATTCGCCAGGTATTCAAGGTTCTCTCCCTTACTCGGTCTGCATAGCTTTTACCGGCGGAACCCGTAAGGCCAGCCGTAAGGGGTAGAGATTGGCCAGAATGCCGAAAAAGATTACCCCACCCAACACGGCGGCCAGGGACAGGGGTTCGATAACCGGTTTGAGCACCTTCCCCGCGAAGAGGATTTCCACAAAGGCGTTTCCCGCCTCAAAGCCGATAAGCCTGATTATAACCAGGGCCAGGACTCCCACTCCGATCCCCAGGAGTCCGAAAACTAACGTGATGGCCATGATTTCCATGGAAAAAAGTTTTCGTATAAAGGAGCGCTGTCCCCCCAAGGCCCGCATGGTACCGATTTCTCCGGTCCGCTCCACCACGCTGATAACCAGGGTGTTCATGACGATGATGACGGCCACAATAACTACCATAATAACGGCCACGTTGAACACCACCCGGACGGCGTCGGCAGATTTGGAAAAGGGGCCCGCCGCGGCTTTCCATCCTCCCGCCTGGGCCGCTATGCCCTGTTCATCGATCCAGGTATTGACCGAGCGGATAAACCGCCTGGCCGATGATGGCCTTTTCAGTTTTATCAGGATGTATTCCCAGGAACCTTCTTCCGGTTCCAAAGGAGGTAGACTTACAATTTCAGTCTCCGGCTCTTCTTCTTCCGGGGTATCGAGGATCGAAAAGATATCCCCGCCCTCTTCGGACCAGGAAAAGTCTTCCTGGACGAACAGGCCTTCATCGGAGAAGAGGGTGTCCAGATCCTCAGGTTCGGCGGATAAAAGACCAGTTTCTTCCGGGGTCAGCTCCACCTCCGCGGTGCCTCCCAGGTTCATCCCTTTCAAAGCCCGCAGGGTGGAGGCGTCTACATAGCTGATAAGGTCGGCGATTTCGTTATCCTGTTTGAATCGAAAGATCCCCGAAAGGTATACCTCCCGAATCTTGAAACCGGAGGTCCCGAAGCCGTTGAGGAGCAGGGAATCTCCCGGGGAGATATCGATCTCCATTTCCTCTTCCAGGTATTCCACAGCCCCCTGGGATAGGAGAATCCCGGGCTCCCCGGGGATAAGAGCTTCTCCTTCCACCATGACCAGGTTATCGAAGAGCCCCCGGTATTCCTCCGGGCGGATGCCGAAGAGGACCGTAGCCCGCATAACCTCCGTGTCTTCCCGGGCTTCCGAGCGGATCGCCGCGAAACCGGTAATCTGAGGAGTTATTCCCTTTACCTGAGGGCGGGATTCCAGGTAATCCCAGAGGGCGGAAAACTCAGGTAAACTGGGGGTTTCTTCAATCCCCCCTACGGACTGAACCCCGAAAAGAGAGACTTCCCCTTCCGCCAGAGGGCTGATAAAAACGTGACCTGTGTAGTTGCCGATAAAGGCCCGTTCAATTCCTAAGGCTGCCGTATCCATCAGGGAATTGCCCACCACCAGGATAAGCACTCCCACGGCAATGATAATTCCGATGATAAGAGTTTTTGAGCGGTGCTGTTTAAGATTTCGAAAGGCTATCCGGAGAACCACGGGCATCAGGTTTCCTCGTTTTTCCGGCAGGGCTCTCGGTTTCTTCGCTCTTCCGAAGCCACCACGCCGTCATGAAGGCGAATGATGTGATCCGCTATTTCCACGATGGTGGGATCATGGGTGGAAAAGATGAAGGTGGTCTCCAGCTCTCGATTGATCTTCTTCATAAGCTCGATGATGGCTTCCCCGGTTACCGAATCGAGATTCGCCGTGGGTTCGTCCGCCAGGACGATCCGCGGTTTGGTAACCAGGGCTCTGGCAATGGCCACCCGCTGACGCTGCCCGCCGGATAACTCGTTGGGCCGGTGGGTTCTCCATTCATCAAGCCCGACTTCATGAATCAGGAAGTCGATGAACTCCTTCTTCTCGTTCTTTTTTGGTCTGTTTTTGCCCAGGAGAAGGGGGAATTCAATATTCTCGTACACATTCAGTACCGGTATCAGGTTGAAGGATTGAAAGATGAATCCTATTTCCTTGTGCCTCAGTTCGGTGATCTCCTTATCCGACAGGGTGTCGGTGGTCTGTCCGCTGATAATCACCGTCCCGGAAGTGGGGGTGTCTATGCATCCGATCATGTTGAGAATGGTGGATTTCCCGGAGCCCGAAGGTCCGGCAATGGAAATGAAATCTCCCTTGCAGATTTCAAAGGTAACGCCTTTTACGGCGTGAACCTCCGTCTTTCCCAGGGGATAAATTTTATGAACGTCTTTAAGCTCTACTATGGCCATGTTGTTCTCCGGGTATTTGTATCTTCTGTCATAAGATACAGCCATAGTCATCATATATTCAAGGGAAAAAGAATTCTGTCTCAATAACCTGTACAGTTCGGTCGCTTTTGTGTACATTTCCTGGTAAAGGAGCCGACGGATGCATTTTATCCCCGATAATATTGTGATTCATTTTGTTATTCTGGCGGGTAGTTTTTTTCTTCTTTCAAAAAGCGCCGATTTTCTCGTGGACGGTTCGGTAGGTATCGCCGCGAAACTCAAGGTACCGAAGATGATCATCGGGATTGTCCTGGTAGGATTCGCCACCACGGCTCCGGAGTTTTCCGTCTCGGTGCTTTCCGCCCTGAAGGGGCATCCTGAGATCGCTTTAGGAAACGCCGTGGGCTCGGTTATCGCCGATGACGCCCTGGCTTTAGCCCTGGGCATTATTGTGGCACCCGTGGCTCTCAAGGTGGACAGCCGGATTCTGAAATCCGCGGGAATCTTCCTTATATGTATCGATCTTATCGGTTTCGGCCTGGCGGCCAACGGAGTCATCAGCCGGCTGGAAGGCCTGCTCCTGGTGGCCATTCTGGCGGGATACCTGGCGTTCGTGGTACTATCGGAGAAAAAGCGGAAAGCTGCCGCCGGAGCCGCGGCAGAGACCGAAGAAGCGGAAGAAATAGAAGAGGTGGATGAGCATATCAAACCGGGGAAGCTCTCCCTCCAATTCTTCCGTTTCGGAATCGGTGTGGCGGGGGTTCTCATCGCCAGCGAATTTCTGGTGGATTCGTCCCTGTTTATCGCCAGGTTTTTCGGTGTGCCCGAAGTAATCATCGGATTGACCATGATCGCCATCGGCACATCCATTCCCGAGATTGCTACCTGTATTGTTGCCTCCCGGAAAGGCCATGGTGATCTAGCCCTGGGGGATATCATTGGGGCGGATATCCTCAATATCCTCTGGATCGTGGGAGCCGCGGCGGTGGCAAATCCCATTGTCGTGGATCGAAACATCATGTTTTTTGCCTTTCCCGTGATGATTCTGGTGGTTCTGGTAATGCTTCTCCTGGCCCGGGCCGGATATACACTGCAGCGATGGAAAGGTTTTTTGCTCCTGGGCCTATACGGGCTGTATTTAACCGCCACGGTTATTTTCTTTTATCTTCCTTCGTAGAACTACGGGATGTCGAAGGAAGCCGGGCAAAAAGGTTCCAGGCCGGGTTCGGCCTCTTTTTTTCCTTGAAATCATCATGGTAAAAAGCTTGACTCATCCTCCGGCGTGTTAGTATCTTAAACAAGAAGAAATCCATCGCCTTAAAGTGAAAGGAATTATCTCCTTTAGGTATGCTCTAGGGAAGGCGCAACATTGATCGGGAGATTGTATGGCAAAAGAAGAGAAGGCAAAGCGTATGGAGACTGACGAGGCGGAAAACGAAGAGCCTGCAGTCGGCGCTCCGGACACGGAAGCAGAACCGGAAGTTGAAAAAGAAACCGATCCTGTAAGAATTCTGGAGGAGAGAATTCAGGAACTGGAAGAAGAAAACAGCGAGCTAAAAGATCAGTATCTTCGAAAGCAGGCTGATTTTGAAAATTTCAGGAAGCGGATGATCCGGGAGAAAGAGGATTCCATTAAATTTGCCAATACAGGCTTGTTACTGGATATTGTCTCCATTATTGACGATTTCGAGCGGGCTATAAAATCGTCCGCCGATTCAAAGGATTTTGAATCCTTCTATTCGGGAATAGAACTGATTGAGAAACAATTTACCGGCATGCTGGAGCGGAAATGGGGTCTCAAGCGGTTTGACAGTGAAGGTGGACCCTTCGACCCGGAAAAACATGAAGCCATCGCCATGGAAGAGGGGGATTCCCCCGTTCAGATAGTATTAGAGGATTATCAAAAGGGGTATATGCTGCATGACCGTGTGATGAGGCACGCCAGAGTAAAGGTTTCTTCACCGAAAGCTGAACCCCCATCAAGGATAGAGGATGATACACCTGAAGTTGAAACGAGAGAGGAGAAAAAATAAATGGGTAGAATTATAGGTATAGACTTGGGGACCACGAACTCCTGTGTAGCCGTCATGGAGGGGGGTGAACCTGTTGTCATTCAGAATTCCGAGGGACAGAGGACTACACCCTCTATTGTGGCGTTCACAGCCAAAGACGAGCGTCTGGTAGGACAGCCGGCAAAAAACCAGATTATCACCAATCCGGAGAACACCGTATTCTCCATTAAACGGTTTATGGGTCGCCGATACAGTGAGGTTCCTTCGGAAATCCAGATGGTGCCCTACAATATCAAAGAAACCTCCGCCGGGGAACTGCGGGTTTCCATTCAAGGCAGGGATTATTCGCCCCAGGAGATTTCCGCCGCCGTGCTGCAGAAGATGAAGAAAACCGCCGAGGACTATCTGGGGGAATCCGTCACTGAAGCGGTCATCACGGTTCCGGCCTATTTTAACGACGCTCAGCGGCAGGCTACAAAAGACGCGGGAAAGATAGCCGGTCTGGAAGTGAAACGGATCGTCAACGAACCTACCGCGGCTTCCTTAGCCTATGGTTTTGGAAAAGAGCAGAAGGATGAAAAGATCGCCGTGTACGATCTCGGCGGAGGCACCTTCGATATCTCCATCCTTGAACTGGGTGACGGGGTCTTTGAGGTGAAATCCACCAACGGCGACACCCATCTCGGTGGGGACAACTTCGATCAGCGAATCATCGATTGGCTGGTGAACAACTTCAAGAATGATTACGGCATCGACCTGCGGCAGGACAAGATGGCCCTGCAGCGGCTGAAGGAGGCGGCGGAAAAAGCGAAGATCGAGCTGTCCAGTACTTCTTCGACGGATATAAATCTGCCCTTTATCACCGCCGATTCCTCCGGGCCGAAACACCTGCAGTATTCCCTTACCCGGGCGAAGTTCGAGCAGCTCGTGGGTGATTTGATTGAAAAGACAAAAACCCCCTGCCTGAACGCCTTGAAGGATGCCGGGCTTTCCGCCGCCGATATTGACGAGGTAATTCTTGTCGGGGGGTCCATCAGGATTCCCGCTGTCCAGGCAAAGGTAAAGGAGATCTTCGGGAAGGAACCCCATCGGGGTGTGAATCCGGATGAAGTTGTGGCCATGGGAGCGGCTATTCAGGGTGGTATCTTAGGCGGAGATGTGAAAGATGTCCTTCTTTTAGATGTCACTCCCCTCTCCCTGGGAATTGAAACCCTGGGAGGCGTCTGCACCCGGTTGATCGAAAGAAATACCACCATTCCTACCAGGAAAAGCCAGGTGTTTTCCACCGCCGCGGACAACCAGACCGCCGTGTCCATTCACGTGTTGCAGGGTGAACGGGAAATGGCCGCCCAGAACAGAACCTTAGGCCGGTTTGATCTGGTAGGTATTCCCCCGGCTCCCCGGGGTATCCCACAGATTGAAGTCACCTTCGATATCGACGCCAACGGTATCGTCCATGTTTCCGCCAAGGACCTGGGAACCGGAAAGGAGCAGAAGATCCGTATCGAATCCGCTTCGGGATTGTCGGAAGATGAAATCAACCGGATGGTGCACGAAGCTGAAAGTCACGCGGAAGAAGACAAAAAGGAAAAGGAAAAGGTCGAGGTCCATAACGAGGCGGACGCCCTGGTGTATTCCACGGAAAAATCCCTGAAGGACTACGGAGACAAGGTGTCTTCGGAAGACCGGAACAATATACAATCAGCCATTGATGCCTTAAAGGCTGTACAGAATTCGGAAAATCTCGAAGATATCAAGGCTAAGATGGAAGTTCTCAAACAGGCTTCCCATAAGCTGGCTGAAGAGATATATCGCCAGGCCGGTGCTCAGGCCCAGCCCGGTGGGCAGACAGGCCCCGAGGGCACCGAACATACCGAGGATGCTGCTCCCGGCGGTTCTTCTTCCCAGGCTTCGGGAGGAGACGGCAAGGGTAACGTTGAAGACGTGGATTACGAAGTCGTGGACGACGACAACTAAAAAATAAACCGGGCTCCTTCTTCCCCTGCGGAAAAGGGAGTCCGGTTATAGAAAGGTGAGATCCTGCTGTGGCTAAACGTGATTACTATGAGGTCCTCGGTGTTTCCAAGTCGGCTTCTCAGGAAGATATAAAAAAAGCCTATAGAAAACTGGCTATACAGTTCCATCCAGACAAGAACGCCGGCGACAAGCATTCCGAAGAACGTTTTAAAGAAGCTACGGAAGCCTATGAAGTTCTAAGTAATGAAAAGAAGCGGCAAGCCTATGACCAGTTCGGTTTCGCCGGTGTGGAAGGTATGGGTGGCGGAGAAGGGTCTCATGATTTCTCATCGGTTTTCAGGGATTTCGAAGATATCTTCGGCGACATGGGGGGCTTCTTCAATTCTTTCTTCGGCGGCGGGTCTTCTTCCCGGCGCAGGGGACAGTCATCGGCCTATCAGCGGGGGGCGGATCTCCGGTACAACCTGGAGATCTCCTTTAAAGACGCCGTTTTCGGTACAAAAACGGAAATCAGCTATACCAAACGGGTTCAATGCTCCGCCTGCAGCGGCAGCGGGGCCGAAAGCGGCAGCGGGAAAAAGATGTGCCCCACCTGCGGAGGCACCGGCCAGGTCCGCCGCAGCTCCGGTTTCTTTTCCATAGCCTCCACCTGTGCCACCTGCGGTGGAGAGGGTTACATCATAGAGCATCCCTGTAAAGTCTGCGGCGGAACCGGTACGGAACGGCGGACACAGCGGATTAAAGTAACCATCCCGCCCGGTATAGAAAGCGGAAAAAGAATCAGTATACCCGGTCAGGGGGATGCCGGACCCAACGGAGGCGCTCCGGGGGATCTTTACGTTTTTATCTCCGTGGAACCCCATACCTATTTTGAACGGGAGGGGAATGACTTGTATTGTGTTATTCCCATATCGGTAAGCCAGGCAGCTCTGGGTGCCGAGATCACGGTCCACACCCTGGATGAAAAGAAAATCAAGGTAAAAATCCCCGCCGGTACGCAAAATGGAAAAATTCTTCGTTTAAAGAATGAAGGGGTTCCTTTCCTCCATAATCAGAACAAGCGGGGGGACATGTATATCAAAATTGCCGTGCAGATTCCTACCAAGCTGTCCGTAAAAGCGAAAAAAGTATTTCAGGAGCTCTCTGAAACCCTGGGAGAGGATTCCGCTCCCATTCCCGTCCGGCTCAGAGACCTCTAGAAAAGAATAAGCTCCCATGACTAGGCGGAACAGCCTGGGGAAACCGGACCCAAAAGCCCTGGAAGTTTGCGGGTTTCTTTCCTACGGAATTCTTCATCGGTACACCAACAGTGTTAATCGTATCCGCCTTCAAGCCGAGTTTTCCGCCGAGGGAACCCCCGAAGAAATGAGATCTTCCCTTCAGGAAATTATCCGGGAGGTGGACCGGAGGTGGAATACCGGATTACTGAAAATTTTCTTTACTCCCGATGTTCCTGAAACCAGGGTTTTTTTCGATACGAACTCCCTGGAGGAACTGGGGGATATTCTGACCTACTCCTGCCGGTGTTTTCTCATTTCATTGCGATGGATCTGTGATTCAGGGGTCGCTTTTTCGTGTACCCTGAGAGAACTGAAGGAGTATCTTATCCGGCCGGTGATGGATTACTGCGGTATTGTTTCTTTCAAGGTTTCAAAGATGCCTGATTATAGCCTTGAGCTGTCGAAGGAAGCCGCAGGGGGGCTTCGGATTGAGCATCGCTGCTCTCCATCAAAAGCCCTGATGGATGATAGTGAAAAACAGAGCCGGCTTTTTGCCGAGGAAAACAGCCCCTGGAGGCTATATTCCGCCGGTACGGAAGATTTCTATTCCGCCCGTTTTTTCCTGGCAGCACCTCCGGGGGGATTCAATGACCCGGAACAAAGTGCCGATATAGGAGAGAGACAAAAATAATCGGAGACGCCATGAGATTTTACTTTCTTTTTCTTCTCCTTCTGACGGTGCCGTCGCTTTTTTTATCCGCTCAGGTGGAACAGACCTTTGACAAAAACGATGACGGAAAAACCGATACCTGGATCACTTTAGAAAATGATGATGTCCGGCTCATTCGCGTGGACACCAGTTTCAATGGAAAGGTGGATTATATCCTTCGAACCGACCTGGAAAACAGGAAGATCTATGAAGAGATCGACTACAATCATGACGCTAAGATGGATGATTTCTATTATTACCTTGATGGGATTCTTGAACATCGGGAAATAGACTCAAATTACGACGGCCAGGTGGATATCTGGGTGTACCTGCAGGAGGGGGTGTATATCTCCGAGTATGCCCGGGATACCGATTATGACGGTGTAGTGGACTTGAGAAAAACCTATGCCGAGGAAACGGTGGATTAAAGAGTGTGTATTACGGGGCTCAGGGCGATTGAGGAACACCTGAAACAGCCGGATATTCGAGGAGAACTCTATATTTCCGGCAAGGGAAAACGGCTGGAAGCCCTGGTTTCTTCTGCCCGGAAGAAGGGTCTGCCGGTACATCACCGGGATAAAGAGGAAGTTGTGAAGATCACCGGCGCCCGGGACTATAAGGGTATAGCCCTGGTTCTCCCGGATACCGCCTTTTCCGAGGATCTCTCTCTATCCTCGGTTTTACTAACCCTGGAAGCGGAAGACCCGCTGATCCTTCTTTTGGACGGCATAACGGACCCCCAAAATCTTGGGGCGATTCTGCGCAGCGCCGACCAGTTCGGTGTTGACTGCGTGATCCTTCCCCGCCGCCGGGGCGCTGGGATCACCGATACCGTGGCGAGGGTCTCTTCCGGGGCGGTGGAGTATGTCAAGGTGGTGAAAGTGCCCAATCTGGCCGGGGCCATGGAAACCCTGAAAAACCGGGGGTTCTGGGTCTATGGAGCCGCTATGGGGGGAACCCCTCTAAGGTCGGTGAAATTGAAGGGAAAGGTTGCCGTGGTTATGGGCAGTGAGGGCTCGGGACTTTCCCACCTGGTAAGAGAACGATGTGACGGGATTGTTTCCATTCCCACCCGGGGGCATGTGGATTCTCTGAATGTTTCCGTGGCAGCGGGAATTATTCTCTATGAGATCCGATGCCGGCAGGGTTCCTGACGATTCTTTCCGCCAGATGAACGGCATTGAGAATTCCCTGCTTTCCTATTCCCATGGTCGCCACCGGCGTTCCCTTGGGGAGCTGTAAGATAGAAAGAAGAGCGTCTAAGCCTGAAAGACTACCCACCTCCAGAGGAACCCCCAGCACGGGTACGTCGGTGAGGGACGCCACCACTCCGGGTAACGCGGCGGAAAGACCGGCGGCGGCTATTACGGATCTGAAGGTTCCCCGGGTTTCCTCGAGAAAAGCGATAAGCTCTTTCAAGTTGCGGTGGGCCGAGTAAATCCGGCAATCCCAGGAAAGTCCTTTTTCCTCCGCCAGGTCAAAGGCGATTTGCATTCTCTCCCGGTCAGATTCGGATCCTAAAATAAAAAGAATATCCACCATGTACGGTTTATCCTTCTTCATCGAAGAAAAATTTCTTCCCGATGTCGTCCCTGAACCAGGCACCCTGAAAGGATATTCGGGAGACCGCTTCATAGGCTCTGACATTGGCGTTCAGCAGGGTGGGACCCAGGCCGACGGCGGTAAAACAGCGGCCGCCTCCCGTTAAGACCGTCTCACCCTTCCGGTGAGTGGAGGCGTGGAATACCAGGGCATCCTGTTCCGGGAATATGGGAATTGGTTTTACCGGTATATCCTTTGCATAGGCTTCCGGGTAGCCCTGGGAGGCAACAACTACCCCCAGGGCGTAGTTAGAAGACACCTGCAGGGGAAAATCCTTCAGCCGCCCGATACACGCCGCCTCGGTAAGGTTGCCGAAATCCGATTCCAGCAGGGGGATCAACACCTGGGTTTCCGGGTCTCCGAAACGAACATTGTATTCCAGCAGTCTCGGTCCCTGGTCGGTGACCATCAGGCCGAAATAGAGAACCCCGGAATACATGAGGTTTTCTTCCTGCATACCCCGAAAGGTCGGGGCGATGATCTTTTTATGGACAGTCTCCAGGAGTGAAGAACCGACCCCGGGAACGGGGCATATGGCCCCCATTCCCCCGGTGTTGGGACCACTGTCCCCCGATCCCGCCTTTTTGAAATCGGCGCAGGTCGGTAAAACCACGTAGTCCTTGCCGTCGGTGAGGCAAAAAATGGATATTTCGTAGCCTTGAAGAAATTCCTCTGCCAGGAGAGAGTCTTTTTCCAAGACTTTCTTACCGAAGGAATAAAGAGCCTCCCGGTCGGAAGATTCAAAAACACCTTTCCCGGCAGCCAGGCCGTTTTGTTTCAGCACCACCCGCCCTTTGAGATGTTCCAGATGATTCTCCAGCTCCGCTAAAGACTTTACTGTTTCGGCCGCTGCCGTGGGAATAGCATGGCGCAGCATAAAATTCTTGCTGAAAACCTTGCTCGCCTCCAGCTCGGCGGCTTTCGCCCCGGGGCCAAAGACAGCTATCCCCTTTTTACGCAGGACATCCGCCACACCCGCGGCCAGGGGGGCTTCGGGACCTATAAACACCAGGTTGATATTCTTATCCCGGCAGACTTCTTCCACCTGTATGGCGTTTTCAGGGTCGACCTCCGGGAGGTTTTCTCCTAATTCATCCGTACCGGCGTTTCCTGGGGCAATATACAACCCGGAGATTCTGTGACTTTTCGAAAATTTCCATGTTACGGCATGTTCGCGGGCTCCGGAGCCCAGCACCAGTACTCTCACGCGTAAAACCTCCGGTACCTGTTGGTTTTTGAATTGTAGCGATAAAAGAGTTTTTAATCTACTGCTTACCCTGGGTCCCCTCTTCCAAAAGGCGAAGAATAACCCGGCCGTACCATTGATGCTCCAGTTGATGGATCC
>JAFGDJ010000169.1 GCA_016932135.1 Spirochaetales bacterium
CTTCATCTCTGTAATATCCGTAGGAAGAGTTGCTTATGAAGTCATCGTCAAAATGATTTCCGGAAACACTTGAAGGGTCGTCACCGGAACCGGCTTCCCAGATGGCATAGCAGACGCCCCCCGAAATCGATCCGTAATTCCAGTAGAAGGTATTACTGTCTATGGCGGGGGTACTGCCGCCGGTACCGGCCCAGATGCCGAAGGCATTATACATGGTGAAAACTCCCGAATCATCGCCGATGTAGATAGTACAACCGGAGATGGATGACGACCCGGCGTAGGCGTAAAGACCGATGGACTCATTACCGGCCCTGCCTGTTTTTATGGTGCATCCTGTGACAGTATCACCGGAAAAGCTGAAGATAGACCATACGTCGTTTACAGCCCTGCCGCCGAAGATTGAGCTGTCCTGCACCGTCATGGTTCCGTCGCCGTAATTGAACAGGGCATAGCTGTAATCGCAGGAGCCGCCGTTCCAGGTCTCGAAGACAACACAGTCATCCAGAACAGGTGAACTGTCGTCACTGTTGGCGATATAAAGACCGTAGAGGGTAATGTTGGTGTTTGTTCCGACATTTCCTTCGATAGTGACATCTCGTATTGTCGGGTCAGATCCTTCACAGGAAATTCCGCAGATCCGGTCATAGGCTGAACCGCTGTTTGTTCCGGGTAAAAGGGTAAAACCGTCGAGGGCGGTGCCGTTATCGATTCTCGGAACAGTAGACAGAAAGGAAACGACTATATTTGTAAGGTAACCTGTTCCGGGTGCAGCGGAAGTATCCTGGATAATGCTCGGCTGCCCGGCGGTGTCCCGGGTACTCCAGTCCGCCGGGGAATAACCGCCGTAGACCGATATGCCACTCTTCATCTCTATCGGTGCCCCGTCGCCTGTTCTGCCGTCTATCCCGTAAGTGCCGGAGGCCACAAATACTTCAGCTGTTTCGTAAAGACTGTCGGCTCGGGTTATGGCGTACTGAATGGTAGCGCAGGGGTGAGCGGTGGTCCCATAGGCCGGATTGTTCGTCCCCGCTGTAGATACATGCATCCTGGCGGTTATGTCGAAACTCTCTGAGAACTCCTCCATGGCAAGACCACCGGTCGAATCGCCGTTGATTACGAGGGTTTTACCCGCGCCCACCGTCCAGTGGTTCGTGGGGGTTATGGTGAGGGTGTCGGTGGTGCCACCCCAGTCGAGACTCTTGCCGTCGGAACCGATATCCCCGGTTACCGTGACCGTACCGGTATCCATAGAGTCGGTGAAGGTGATAATGATGCTCTCGTGACCGACTATGTCGGTCTCACCGGCATAGGAAGCCGAGGGGGTTGTTACCAGCTCCACGGTGAAGGAGACTCCGGAACTGACGTTTCCCGCGTCGTCCCTGGCAAAGGCGTAGATGGTCCGGGTGCCGTTGCTGCCGGCGATGGTATACCCGGCGGGTTTCTCCCCCAGCCAGGCGGCCGAGTCGGAAGCCGGGGCCGCGGCGTCGTCTTCCTTGACGAGCCAGCCGGTAATGTCGGAGCTGCCGGACAGGGCGAAGGTAATGGCTCGCTGATCCGTCGGGCTTTCACTTGTGAGAGAAAAGGTTTCTATGACGGGTTTTTCCGTATCCAGGGTAACCGAAAGAGCGGCGGCTTCGCTGATTGTGCCTGCGGTGTCCATGCCCCGGGCGTAGACGGTTTTTATACCGTCGCCCTCCGACAGGGTATAGGTTGCCGGTTTATCCGCCTTCCACGCATCCGATCCCGCACCGGCCGGGGTATCCGATTCATCGATACACCACTGGGAGATATTCTCGGAACCCTGGAGATCGAAGGATATCATCTGGTTGTTGGTCGGATTTTCGCTGGTCAGGGAGAAAAGGGTGATCCTGGGTTCCAGGGATTCCTCATACTCCTCAATATCCTGTTCAATCTGTTCCAGCAGCGGATTGCCGCATGTGAGGAGCAGTGAGACCGTAATAATTATCATAAGACCTGATACTAGTCGTTTCATCCTTTCCCCCTATTCTTCGTTCCAGAGAGGGGCGAAATAGATATCCCCCTCCGCGGCCCGGGACGTGGCAGCGGTCTCGTCCGAAAGGTAGGCGTAGCTTTCGGCCACCTCCGGAGCCGCCACGGCCAGTCTGCGGTAGACCTCCTCAGCCCGACTGAAATCCCGGAGATCGTAGTGAGCCCGGGCAAGACCCGCCAGGGCGGCCGGATAATCGGGTTTTTGAGTGAGAAAAGCGCTGAAAGAAGAAACCGCCAGATCCGGTCGGCCGGTAACGAGGAAAATATTACCCAGATTCATTTCCGCCGGCAGATAACCCGTGGCGGCGGCCTGTTTGAAGGCAGTTTCCGCCTCCGGATAGACGCCGAATCGGGCGTAGAGCAGGGCGAGCTTATTGTAACTCTTGCCGCTCCCGCCGGTATCGCGAATCTCTTTTTGCAGTTTCTCCAGGCGGTCTCCTAGTTGAATTTGTATAAAACTATCCAGCGTGTCGGTAAAGGAAGAAAGGACCTGGGGGTCGGTCGGAAGGGTCAGCGGTTTTTCGTCGGATTCGAAGCCCACGGGATTGTAGGTTTGCCAGGCCTCATGGATCGGGATGAGGTTCGAAAGTCCCTCGGATTCGTGTTTTCGCCATTGCTGAACCCCCTGGTTCCAGGCCTGGAGAAAATCACCCTGTAATGCCGTTACCTCCACGGGTACCCAGGCTAATCCGTATTGCAGAATGAAGGCTTCGGGATTCCGGAAGGTTTTATGGACCTCCTCCGGAGAGATTTCCAGGGCGAAGGCCGCGAAGATATGACCGGGCACGGTGATAAAGGCTGTCTCAATTCCTACAGACTCCATAAGCGCGCAATAGAGGATGGATAAATCGTCGCAGTCTCCGGCCTGGTACTGCAGGGTCTGTACCGGGAACTGAAGGTAATCCACGGCAAACTTGTTTTCGGAAAAGTCCCGGTAGGGTGTTTTCGGATCGATGACGTAATTCACTCCTGAGAGCACAAGAGCCTGAAACATCCCCATGCCGGTTTTCAGGTTCCTGCTTATGGCGGAATTCCCCTGATTGCGGACCAGGGCTCCGTACCGCTTGCCGAAGGAAAGAACCGTGGGGTCTTTTGCCGTAACAAAAGAAGCCGCTTTACGGTCGTCATCCCAGGTCATGGCGTTCCGGTCGTAAACCTCTACCGTGCTGTCGGTTTCTCCCGCCATTTCATCACCGGTGAGGTTGTAGGAAACTTTAATCTCCGCGTTGACCCTGGTTCCTTCGGTAATGCCGAGAAGGGACCTGTTAAAAAGGGCGTACAGAGGGAGGGTTCGTTCCTCCCCCCGTTTTAATTCAGGAATTTCCGCGCAGAGTTTCGGTTTATCCATGTATCCTTTTATAAACAGGTATATTTTCAAATCTTTAATCGGGCCGGATTCATCGTTTTTCAGGCGGATACTGCCCAGGGGATGATCGTTGTAATAGTGATAGAAAACAGGAAAGACCGGGTCAAAGCGGATGTCCTGGAATTCAATGTTCGCTTTTGGGCTGCCGGAAAGGGTGAGAATCGTATGAAGGCCCAGGAAGGTTGAAGAATAGAGGCCGTCCTGATAGCGGTATCCGCCGCTTATTCCCAGGGAAAAGGCGGAGGATAACCGAAAAGAAAAGGTCCCGGTACTTTTAAAAAAGAAACTTCCGCCCGGGATTCCTTGATACAAGCCCAGGCCGTAACCACCACCGGCGTGAATCCTGAGATTCAGCCAGGGAAAAAGCGGAAGGATTACTCCGCCTCCGGCTCCCAGGGAAACTATGGAAAGGTTTTCTTCCGCCAGAGTGGGAAAAAGGTTGTAATCCAGGAATCCCGCTAAGGATAAGAAGCCCCTTCCTAAAAGATATTCCCCTGTAAGACTGCCGGAAACCCCCGTTGAATAAGGTATTCGGTCATCAGTGTTTTTAGGACCCAGGGGTATTTCAGCCGCCGGTGTGAGGGAAAGGAACAAGGGACTTTCAGCAGAAAGCGGAAAACTGATTATTAAAACGCTAAAAAAAAGCCAGAGCCGGAAAGAACCTTTTCGCATCGGATGCCTCCCTTCCGCCCGTAACGGGATAGGCTCATGTTGAGGGGCCGATGATGAGTTTTGATCTATGGATCAGAGAAGGAGGTGATCAGCTTGCGGGTGCAGGGTCTACCAACCGGAGTGTTTTATTTCTAGACTTGATATCTGCCGTTGTATGCACATTCTTCACCATATTCATTCTATGGTAACAAGTATATATCCAAAAACCTTACAGTTCAATATTGAATTCAAATTTGAAACCGAAGTGATTTGAGAAAGGTTGTTATGAATACAATACACGGGTGGAGGGGTGTTTCAGCACCCCCCTCCGTTACTTCTCATGGTAAGACCTTCACCCCAGAAGGTTTTCACATAATCGATCTTCGTGTCTTCCACAAAGGATTGCAACGGTTTTTCATATTGAAAGGGAATCCCCTGGCATTCTGCCGATACCAGGTTGTCGTCAGGCTCTTCCAGAGCCATGCTCATTCGCGGACCGCCTCACCCGTAGCCCTGGATGAAAATGCGTAAGACTTTCCCCGGGCTGGATTTCAGGGTTTCCTCAAGATTCTCTTTTGCCTTCTCGGTAATCGTCATCAGGTATATCCTTGCTTTAGTATATTAGGAAATTAATATATTATTGTTTTTGTGTCAACAGGTTTATCATCGGAAAGACAACGGCAAGAGGTTATAGTCATTTCTACCGGTAAAGTATATAGTACAACCGCCCTGGGCCCCAGGGAAAGGATGGACCTATATGAGCACGCTTGCGACAGGACAAAGGCTGAAGGGTTTTCTGGTAACCGCTGTCCGACAGATACCCGAGTTCAAGGGAACGGCGATTCATCTTATCCATGAAGTTACCGGCTGCCGGGTGTTTCATTTCCTCAACGACAGCGAAGAGAACGTCTTTTCCTTCAACTTTAAAACGCCCCCGCCGGACAATACCGGTGTGCCTCATATTCTGGAGCACTCGGTCCTTTCCGGCAGCAGAAAGTATCCTATTAAAGATCCCTTTATTTCCTTGATGAACGGCAGCGTTCAGACCTACCTGAATGCTTCCACTTATCCGGATATGACCATCTACCCCGGGGCGACGGTGCTGAAAAAGGATTATTTCAACCTTATGTCGGTCTACGGCGACGCGGTGTTCTTTCCCCTCTTGACCCGCCAGACATTTTTGCAGGAGGGCTGCCGGGTTGACGTGAACGAGCGGGGTGAGGCTTCTTTCCAGGGGGTGGTCTTCAGTGAAATGCAGGGGGCCTATGCCTCCCTTGACAGCATTGCCGCGGAGTGGTCGGTCCGGTCTCTTTTCCCCGATTCTCCTTTGGGTTTCGATTACGGGGGCGCTCCGGAGGCCATTCCTTCCTTAACCTATGAGGAATTCGTGGAATTCCACCGGAAATATTACCACCCTTCCAATTGTCGTATTTTCCTCTATGGCAACATATCGACGGAAGAGCAGTGCGATTTTTTGCAGCGGGAATTCCTCCATGCCTTCGCTGACCGGAGGGACCCTGCCGTTCTTCCCGTCGCTGAAAGGTGGGAAGCCCCCCGGATTCTTGAAAAAACCAGTCCTTTAACGGAAGGGCAGGATGAGAAAGGGAAAACAACGATTCTTCTGAATTACAGAACCCTGCCGGCCTCCGATCCTGTGGCCCTGCTGACCCTGGAAATTCTCGCCGAGGCTCTCATGGGAAATGAAGGCTCTCCCCTTACCAAGGTGGTGCAGGATTCCGGGCTGGGGGAGGATCTTTCCCCGGTCAGCGGCCTGGAAACCCATCTGCCCGAAGCCCTGATCAGTATCGGCATCCGGGGGTCGGAGGCGGAACATCGGGCCGCTTTTGAAGAACTGATTCTGAAGACCCTGGAAGATCTGGCGGACCAGGGGATCCCACAGGATGTGCTGGAAGGCGCCTGCCGCACCGTGGAATTCAGAAACCGGGAAATCCGGGGCGGTATTCCCTTCGGCCTCCGGCTTCTGGGGAAGGCCTTGCGGGGCTGGATGAACGGCGCCGATCCGGAAACAACCATGTTGTTCAAGCCCTGGATGGAAGAAGTGAAGAAAAGGATGGCTCAAGGCCCTTATTTTGAAACCTGTATAAGGGACTTACTTCTGAACAATCCTCACAGAAGCACCCTGATCGTCCGTCCCGATAAAGACCATGCTTTTCGGGAACAGGAGCAACTTTCCACAATTCTGCGTGAACAAACCGGCCAGGATAAAGGGCTGCTTGAGGAAATGGCCCGGCAGACCGGGGAATTTTACCGGCTTCAGGAGGAAGGAGACCCCCCCGACGCGGCGGTACCCTGCCTGGGCAGGAACGATCTACCCCGGGATATCCGCAGAATAGCTACCCGGACGGGATCGGAAGATGGAATCTCCCTCTATTCCCATGAGCTCTTTACCAACGGCGTGGTGTACATGGATCTTCTTCTGGATGTCGGCGGTCTTACCCCGGAAGCTTCGAAGCTGCTTCCTTTCTTTTCCCGCCTGATAACCTCCACCGGGCTTCCCGGCCAGGGGTATGATGAGGTGGCCCGCGACCTGGCCCTTTATACCGGCGGACTGTACAGCTCCCTGGAGTCGAATTATTCGTTTCCCCGCCCTACAGCCCCGTCGGAGTACCTGCTCTTCCGGGTCAAGGCGCTGGAGGAATCCTTGGATAAAGCTCTTGACCTGGTGTTCCGTCTTCTTTCGGAGGGAGTCCTGGACGATCCCCGGCGGATCGCCGATCTGTCGGCGGAAACACGGAATGACTTCAGATCGGGCTTTCTCGACGCAGGCCATTCCCTGGCCGCCCTCAGGGCAGCCGGGCGGTTGACCGCCACCGCTGCCAGGGAGGAAACCTGGCGGGGAATCAGCCAGTTTTTATACCTGGAAGATCTGGCTTCTTCCAAGCCCGATCCAGCCCTGATGGAGGCGCTGCAGTCCCTCCGGCGGCAGATTTTTACCCGGGATCGTATCCGTTTGCACGCCGCCGGGGATGGAAAGGTTGTTGACCGGGCTCTTCGGAGAGCCTTGCGTTTCGCCGCCGGCCTTCCCGCCGGAGGTCCCCGGACGGACAGCTTCCTGAGCCCTGAACGTTTGACCATGGAATCCCTGGTGGCCCAGTCCTCCGTGGGTTTCGCCGCCGTGGTTTTTCCCGCGTCAATCTTGGGGACCGAGGAGCATCCGGCGGAAGCTCTCCTGGGCCGCATCCTGACTACCGGTTTTCTCTGGGAACATGTGCGCATGCGGGGGGGAGCCTACGGAGTATCCGCCGGGGCTAACGGTTCCGACGGATTATTCAGTATGACCAGTTACCGGGACCCCAGGGTTGAGCAGACCCTGACGACCTTCCGTAAAGCCCTGGAGATCGCCGCTTCCGGGAACCTGACGGAGGAAGACCTGGAGAAGGCCGTTATCACCGCCGTGGGAAGGGAATTACGCCCTTTAAGTCCCGGTGAGGAGAGTATTACCGGGCTGCGAAGATCCCTCTACGGTATCACCGACGAACTACGGCTGGAGAAACACCGGAAGATGCTTCAAATGGATACGGTAAAATTGAAACGAGCCGCCGAAGGTCTGTTGGAGAACTATCGGCAGGGGACTCGAGCGGTCCTGGGGGGTCGTTCCCTGATTGATAAAATCATTGCTCTTCACCCGGAAGCGGGAGAAACAATTACTGTTCTTCCCGTTTAGTCTTTTGGAAAGAGTCTGGCCAGGTCGATATACTCCGGCTCAAAGGCCTTGTCCAGGATCTCCCGGGAAAGATCACAGACGGAAACGGGACATTCGTCGATAATCACCGAATCGGAGGTGCAGACTGAGCCTGTGAGGGCATGCTTCAGCTCGTAATCCGGCGAGGTAACCGTTTCAGCGGAACCGTGGATGCCGAGATTTTCCATGGCCGCCCTGATGTCTTTGGCCAGATCCCCCGATTTCGGCACGGGACGGTCAAAGATGATTCTTACAGGCATCCCCTGCTGGGCAGCCAAAGACCGCAATAACAGGGTGATCGCCCTCCGGAAGACCGGCCCTTTCAGCAGGCTGCCGTAAGCCTGGCCGGCGTCCCTTAAAAACCCATCGGTGCCAAGAAAGACAGGGCGACCGTAGAGATAGTTCGCCAGGGTAATGAGGACGTTATAGCCGTCTATCGTCAGGGCCTCGGCTTCCGCAAGGGAGCTCCGTTGTTTGACCCGCCGGTCCGATTCTTCCCGGGGAAAAACACCCCGGTAAAGCATGGTCCGCTGGCAGGCATTGAGGGCGTACCGGTCTCCGACGAGTTTTAAGACGACTTTACGGGAGTACCCCCGCCGGATGAGGTAGCGATAGTCCCCGGCGGCTTCCTTGAAATCGGTGGTCAGATCGTCATATTGCATCGATGTTTTCCCGATACAGGCATTGTACCACGCAAGAGAAAAATATTCCGCTTGCAATTCTCCATGAATGAGATAGAATTCCTTGTGATCCTTTCTGTTTGGAGCGTGCGATGGATTGTACTATAAAAAATCTCGGTTCCTGCGATATTCCCTCACCTTTCATTGATAAATTTCCCCACCTGGACAAGGCTTTCATATCCGACACAATCAAAATGCGTTACCGCATATTTCTTGGGGAAAAACTGCCGCCGGAGGAGGAAGGCGCCGCTTTTGAACTGGCCGGGCAGCGCAGGATGATCCATTTTAAGCCCGAAGAAACTGTGGCAGCCGTGGTTACCTGCGGAGGCCTGTGCCCGGGCTTGAACGATGTGATCCGTTCAATTGTCATGGAGTGTTATTACCAGTACGGGGTGAAAAAAATTCTCGGAATCCGCTACGGGTACAACGGTTTGAATCCCGCCAAGGGCTGGGAACCGGTTCAACTAACTCCCGATTTGGTGGAGGACATCCACAGGGACGGAGGCACGATTCTCAGCTCATCCAGGGGCGGTACCGATAATATGGATCTGCTGGTGGATACGCTGGAATCCTGGAGGGTGAATATCCTTTTTACCATCGGGGGTGATGGGACCCTCAACGGGGCTCATCAGATTGCCGGAATAGCGCTGAAACGGGGGCTGGATATGGTGGTGGTAGGGGTTCCTAAAACCATAGATAACGATATCAGCTATATTCAACGCTCTTTTGGATTTCAGACGGCCTTCTCGGCAGCCGTGGACGCGATTTATTCCGCCCATGTGGAAGCCAAGGGGGCTCCCAACGGTATCGGCATCGTGAAACTCATGGGTCGGCATTCCGGTTTCATCGCCGCCAACGCGTCATTAGCCATGAACGACGTGAATTTCATCCTGGTTCCCGAAGTGCCCTTTGACCTGGAGGGGCCCAACGGCCTGTTCGCGCATCTGGAAAAAAGGATTCTCTCCCGGCACCATGCGGTGATATGCGTGGCTGAAGGGGCGGGGCAGGATCTCCTGAACAGCGACCATGAGGGAGGGGAACGGGATCGTTCGGGAAATCTCGTTTTGAAGGATATCGGAATCTATCTGAAAGATAAAATCAAGGACTATTTCCGACAGCGGGACCTGGAGGTAAATATCAAATACATCGACCCCAGTTACATCATCCGCAGCCAGCCGGCCTGCGCCGAAGATTCCATCTTTTGCGCTCTTTTAGGGCAATACGCCGTGCACGCCGGCATGGCGGGCAAAACGGACCTGGTTATCGGTCAGTGGAATAACATTTACGCCCATGTCCCCATTGAGCTGGCGGTTTCGAAACGAAAGCGGATAAACCCCGAATCCCAGTTCTGGCACAATGTCCTGCAGGCCACGGGGCAACCGGCCAATATGAAGAATCCCTAGGTCCGAAGGGCATCGAAAAACTCAAGGAAACTTCTTTCCCCCTTGAGCGGCTATTTCACCGGCCTGGACAAAGAGTGCCTCGTAGACTTCGCGGGCGTGACGGTCCAGGCCAAGTTTTTCCATTTTCTTCCCGGAAATATACCCTTTACGGTGAAGCCTGAAACGGCGGAGCCCGAAAGACTGGGAAAGAACCCGGATGAAATGAAAAAACGCCGTCTCATCCATCTTTCCGTCCTGCAGCAAAGCCGGAAGATCAAGGTAGGTTACCAGCCAGGCAGATTCTCGGTCGATATCGTCCAGGCTGTCGCCGGTGCTCCCGCACTCTTCCGGCCTGGCTTTGGTCCGGATGGCTTTATACAGGGTTGTAAGAAGGGGATCAATAAGGATCTCCGCATCGTCTATCCCTTCCCGGATACCATCAATGCAGCGATGAAAAGGTTCCACCCGACGGTTCAGAGCCAGCCCACTGAGAAGAGCAACCAAACCCCCTCCGAGAAGGAGCACCGCCTCGTCCAGGTAGGGCAGGGGATCGGGAACAAACATGTTGATAAGCCCCAGGATGAAGGCTGCCACGCCGGTGGTGAAGAACATTTTCATTCTGGAAGAAAAGCGGTTTCCCCGTTCCTTGAACTTCAACGCTAAGGTCTCTTTCACTCTCTGTATGACGGCGGCCGGGCAGTTTTCGTAAACCCGTAATTCTATGGTTTGCCGTAAAAGGGTAAACTCCCGCCCCTTTTTTAGGGATTCAGGGGACAGGGGAAGGTAGTGCTCGGGATTTTCCGAGACGGGTAGGATGTAGATGTCAACTTTCTGTTCCCAGGGGGGAAGGGTGCTTTCGGGCTGCAGGATACTGTATTTCATTTTTCCCCTACCATTGCAGGTAATCCGGGAGTTTCTTCCTTTTCTCCCGGTCTTCGTTTCGTTTTCGTATCCTCATCTTCCGGCGAATGCCCCGCTGGAGCAGCAATAAGATGTCGCTTACCAGGGCTTCGCTGTTTTTTTCATCATCCATGTGAAGAAGCACCGCTTCAAAGAGGGCGGTGATGAGAATCTGGGGGTTGTGGTAAATTCCTGTTCGAAAGTGGCGGGTGATGCTTCCCCGGCGGATAATTTCCGCCAGGTGGGCTTTAATATGGTTTTCCAGGCTGTCGTTTCGTTTACTCCATTCATGATACCCCGGGAAAAGGTATTTTTTATTCCCCGTCATAACCCCTTTCAAGATGGGGCTGCTTTTTAAACCCAGGATGATGAAATGGTAGAGGGCTTTTAACTGGTTCATGGGAGAGGAAAGATGGGAGACGATTTTATCCGCCTCGGTTTTTCCCTGGTTTTCTATGGATTCCAGGATAGCAACGTAAAAATCCTTTTTACTGCTGAAATAGGTATAAAAGCTGCCTGTGCTTAAGCCCGCCTGCTGCACCAGATCCTCAATGCCTACGAACCGGTAGCCATGCTCTGAAAAGAGTTCTGTCCCTATGTGTAACAGTTGCTTTTCTTTATCCATGGTTCAATATCGCTGTAGTATACATGGTTTTTTACGATTCCACAATCAAAAGAACCTTGACAATAACCGGAAAGAAAGTATGCTTTCACGATACATGGAGGACTACTATGGACTTATTTGAGAAATGCGACACGGATGCCGGCTATTTCGGCCCTTACCGGCATGCCGGAGATACATACCTGACTCGGCCGGTGCTGGATCCCCAGCCGGGAAACAGGATGCTTTTCCGGGGGAAGCAGCACATTATGTGGTCGGTGAACAATTATATCGGGTTAGCCGGGAATGAAGAAGTCCGTCAGGTTGCCCTGGATGCGGTGAAAGAATTCAGCGTCAGCGCCCCCATGGGTTCGCGGATGATGAGCGGGAATACCGAGCATCACCTGGCCCTGGAGCGGGACTTATCCGCCATGGCGGGGAAGGAAGCGGCATTCCTGTTCAATTACGGCTATCTCGGTGTTATCGGAACCATTGCCTCCCTGGTAGGTCCTGACGATACGGTGGTGATGGATAAACTTTCCCATGCTTCCATTATCGACGGAGTACTTCTGGCCAAGGCCTCGGGGGCGAAAATGAGGGTGTTCAGGCATAACGACGCGGAAAACCTGGAGATGGTGCTGAAGAGAGAAAGCCGGGATACCAAGGGAGGTATTCTGGTGGTAGGCGAGGGAGTCTACGGAATGACCGGTGATCTGGCAAATCTGCCGGCGATTACCGAAGTCTGCCAGAAATATGGAGCCCGGATTTTCGTGGACGACGCCCACGGGTGGGGAGTCATGGGAAAAGAGGGCCGGGGCACCGCCGATTACTTCGGGGTTCAGGATAAACTGGATATCTATTTTGCCACCTTCGCCAAGGCTTATGCTTCCATCGGCGGTTTTGCCGCTTCCGCTAAAAAGGTTGTCGACTGGATCGCCTATAACGCTCGCACCCAGGTTTTCGCGAAAAGCCTTCCCATGGTGTATGTCAAAAGCCTTCATAAAACACTGGAACTTGTCAAAGCAGGGGAAGACGCCCGGAAAAAGATGTGGGAAAACTCCAAAAAACTGAAAGAGGGCATCAGGGCCCTGGATTATTTTGTCGGGGAAGGAGCTTCCCCGATTTGCGCGGTCTTCACCCCCAGCGGCGATGAAGAAGAGGGGGCCAGGATGGTGGGGTATCTCCGGGAGAAGGGAATCTTTGTTACCGCGGTGATTTACCCGGTCATTCCCCGAGGTTTGATCATGTTCAGGATGATTCCCACCGCCGCCCATACCGACGAAGACATCAATACGACCATCAAGGTCTTCGCCGAAATGAGAAATGATCTGGCTCTGAAGCTGCCGGTTTCCCAGGAAGGGATGGCGAATATTCGCCGGGCTTACGGGGCTTAATCTCTCACCCGTCCTAAGGCGAGGAGTTTTAAAAAGACATCGGGAAGCGGGACTTTAGGGTTCCGCTTCTTTATGTTGAGAAACCACCCGATGGATTTCACGATGGGTATTCGATGGGTTTCCACGAATTCTATCAGGGTACCGTCGGGATCCTCGATGTAGGAAAATCGTCCCGCCGCTTCGCCCATATCAAAGGAATCTCCGCTGTCCACGGTAAAAGGATGCCCGAAGGAGGCGCAGGTCTCTTTTAAGGCGTCCATACCGTAGACGTCGAAACAAAGATGAATAAACCCGGCGTCTCCCCAGTAGCGGTCTTGAAAGATCTTTCGCGGCTTTCGGTCCTTGCATTCAATGAGTTCAATTCTACTCTTGCCAAAGATTGCCCCGAAGACCCCCAGGGGAGGAGTGGATGGTTCCATGATAACGCGACGGATTTTTTCTTCCCCGCCGGGGACGGAGGCCATGTCCTCGAAGATATCCGTTCCGTCGAAGAGCAGGCGGTCGTACCCCAGGAGATCACCGTAAAAGGGTATCGCCTTCTCCATATCCGCCACACCGATGACGCAGCCGAAAGGCCCCCCGGTGCAGCCGCGGCGGTTGGAGAACCATTGGTCGTGCTCGCATACCTCGAAGATCAGTCCGTTGGGGTCTTTGAGGTAGAAGTGATACATTCCCCGGGGGTTCTGGTTCAGCCCCCCCAGAAGCTCCACCCCGCTTTTTTCAAAATGGGCGTAGCAAGAAGCTATGTCGCGGCTCTTCATCTTGACGATGTGAATCCCCAGATCACCGAGCTGAGGTTCGAAAGAGAAGGGAGCCGTCTTCCGGCTGGTAAACTGCCAGATCTCAAACCCGCTTCCCCCGCTCAAGTTGACGGCTAAAACGGCGTTTCGTGAATGTACCTTGCTCCCGGTGTAGCCCGTCATGAGAGGAGCCTCAGCCTCATCCTGAAAGATAGGTACATCCATACCGAAATACTTCCTGTACCAACGCCATGAGGATTCCACGTTTTCCACACCCAGGCCGATCTGTTGAATGCCTCCGATCATCATCCATCCCCTCCACGAAAAATTAAAGAAACTGTATAGGTGGCATTTCGGGTAGACGGGTTACCAGATCTACCCCAAGATGAAGAGCTTTTATATTCATTTCCGCGTTTTTTCCGGAGAATCGGTTTTCAATCACCTTCTCCAGGGCCTCCGGCGTCACCAGGCCGACCAGCCGGGAAAGACAGCCCAGCAGGCATATATTCATCGGTAAGGTAGTACCCAGGGCTTCAAGACAGTTTTCGTACAAAGGAAGTTCCACCTGCCGGGCATCCGCCGTTCTGCGGGTTTTAATGATATGCGGATCGATGAAGACCACACCCCCCGGACGAACAAGCCAGGTGTACTTGCTGTAGGCCAGATTGCTCAGACAAATCAGGATGTTCGGCCGGTCGACCTTCGGGTATTGAATCTCTTCGGAAGACAGGATGACATCAGCCCTGGCGGCCCCCCCCCGGGCTTCCGGACCGTAGCTCTGGGTTTGTACGGCGTTCAGGCCTCCATGATACACCGCCGCCTCCGCCATAATGATCGCCGCGGTAATGACTCCTTGACCGCCGGAACCGGAAAAAACGAATCGGCAGATCATGGCGAGCCTACCTTTTGAATGATGGTTTTATACCGGTCGCAATACTCCGGTTCATCCTTCTCAATAAAGATCCCCAGGGCTTTCATCTCCCCGGCTTCCTCTGCAGTTTTCGTTCCCAGTTTATAGGTGTTGTCTTTGAACCAATTCATCATGTCCACCGCCGAACCGGCATTATTTTTCCGGCCGTAATAAGTCGGACATTGACTGAGGATTTCAACGACGGAAAAACCCCGGTGAACTATGGCTTTTTTCAGGATCTGGATCATCTGGTGGACGTGGTAGGTGGTTGTCCGGGCGATAAAGGTGGCGCCGGCCGCAGTGGCTATGGAAACCGTGTCGAAGGGGCGGTCGATCGTTCCGTCGGGCGCGGTAGTAGCCTTTTTACCGGTATCGGTCATGGGAGAAAATTGGCCGCCGGTCATGCCGTAGATATTGTTATTCATAACGATAGCGGTAAGGTCGATGTTTCTGCGGGCGGCGTGGATAAAGTGATTTCCCCCGATGGCCAGGGCATCACCGTCGCCCATGGGGACAATGATTTTCAGCTCCGGCCGCCCGAATTTTACCCCGGTGGCAAAGGCCAGGGCTCGCCCATGGAGGGTATGCATGGTGTGAAAATCCACATACCCCTGCAAACGGGAGGAACACCCGATTCCCGAGACAATGACAATATCGTTTTTTTCCAGCCCCAGGGCGTCGATGGCCCTGAGAAGTCCCGACAGGACAATGCCGTGCCCGCAGCCGGGGCACCAGATATGGGGCATAAATCGAGTTCGCAGGTACTGGGTCATGGAACTCATATCAGATCCCCCTTCCGTGAATGATCCGGAGAAAGTTTTTTATATCCGTGGGGGTTATCAGTTGTCCGTCGACCCGGTTGGCCAGATAAACGCTGTCGGAATGGTTAACCGAGGCCCTTACTTCGTTTTCTATCTGCCCCATGTTCATTTCTACCACCACGATATATTTGGCGTTCTTCGTTTTCTCTTGAACCAGCTGCCGGGGAAAGGGCCACAGGGTCTGGAGCTCCAGCATGCCGATATTCATACCCACCTTGCGGCGGTCTTCCATAATGTGGCGGGCCGAACGGGCCGCCGATCCGTAGGAGATCAGCAGGGTTTCGGCGTCATCTATATGATATTCCTTGTAACGCTGGATGATGGAAACCCGGTTTTCGATTTTATTCACCAGATGGTGCATCAGCTCGTTCACCACATCGGGCTTATCCGTGGGGAATCCCCACATATCGTGAAAGAGCCCCGTGACATTGTACCGATGGCTGCCTCCAAAATCGCTCATGGGCAGACGGCCGTCTTCCCTGGGAAAATAGGGATGATAGTCGGTTCCCCGGGGCACCGAGGTTACCAGGCGGTCGACAATAGGAATCTCATCTTTCTCAGGAATAGTGACTTTTTCCCGCATATGCGCCAGGACTTCGTCGAACAGAAGGATTACCGGGGTACGGAAGGTCTCCGCCAGGTTGAAGGCTTCTACCGTCATGGTGAACATATCCTGATGGTTTGATGCCGTCAGGGTAATGATGGAATGGTCGCCATGGGTTCCCCAGCGGGCCTGCATCACATCTCCCTGGCTTACCCGGGTAGGCAGTCCCGTGGAAGGCCCCCCCCTCTGTACGTCGGCGATGACACAGGGAATTTCCGCCATGACGGCGTACCCTATGGCTTCCTGCATGAGGCTGAACCCGGGGCCGCTGGTGGCGGTCATGGCTTTCAGCCCCGTGAGAGAAGCCCCGATGATGGCACACATGGAAGATAGTTCATCTTCCATCTGGATAAACTTCCCCCCGACCCGGGGAAGGAGATATGAAAGGCGTTCCGCTGTTTCGGTTGACGGCGTAATCGGATAACCGGCGAAAAACTTAAGGCCGGCATACAGGGCCGCGTCCGCCAGGACTTCATTACCCTGGAGAAAACGGATGGGGCTGTCAGGCACGCTTCTCCTCCTTGATGACTTCTATGGCGAAGTCGGGGCATCGGAGTTCACAGAGCATGCATTCTATGCAGAGTTCTTCCCGGGGAGCGGTGACGATTCCTTCATCATCTAATTGAAGGACGTTTTTCGGACAAAAAGCGACGCAGATCCCACAGCCTTTACACCAGTAACGATTGATCTGTATCATGAGGACCCATTATGATGTACCTTTTTAACTTCTTCAACCCCGTCAAGAGCCTATTTCCTGCTCTTTTCTTGTGAAAAAGGAAAGGGAAACTCTATTGTCCAGCACACCCCCGAGGGAGCGGCGTAGGTAAGGCTTCCATTCAATTGTTCCACCAGGGAGATCACGAGTTTGAGTCCCAGTGATGAGGTGTCGGCAAGGTTGAAACCCTTTGGCAACCCCTGGCCGTTATCCTGAAGGCTGAGATGCAGAAAGCCTTCTTCAGCCGCCAGGCTGAGGTTTAATACTCCCGAGGTTTCACCTTGGAATCCATGTCGAAGGCTGTTGGTCAGCAGTTCGTTGATAATGAGCCCTAAAGGAACGGCAGTGTCTATATCAAGTTGAAGAGGTTCGATATCAAGACGGGTCTCGATCTTCTGATCCCTTCTGGAATAAGAATCGATGATATGATCGGTCAGATTGGTGATGTACCAGCGAGCATCCAGGGCCGACAAATCTTCCGATTGGAAGAGCTGTTCATGCACCATGGACATGGCTATAACCCGGTTTTCACACTCCGTTAAGACATCCTTATCGATGATGGGGTAGCTTTTTTGCAGGCTGAGAATACTGGCGATGATCTGAAGGTTATTCTTTATCCGATGGTGGATTTCCTTCAAGAGATTGTTCTTTTCTTCCAGGCTTTTATGGAGAAGTTCGCGGTTCCTCTTTTGTTCCGTAATATCGTTGGCCAGACAGAGAATGCTTTTCTTCTTTCCCTGGCTGTCGGTAATAATACGGTTGCGCCAGGCGACCCATATTCTGCGACCATCCTTGGTCCTGTTTTCATTTTCATTATAGGCGTAGGCCTCTGGGTTGGCAAAAATTTTCGTCAGCAGGTCCCAGTGTTTCAATCCCGTACTGTCCTCCTCGGGGTTCAATTTCCCGATGGTTCGTTTTCCGATGAGTTCTTCAGCGGTATATCCGAAAATCTTTTCCGCGTATTTATTACAAAACAGAACGTCTCCCTCCTGGTTGAACTCGAGAATCCCCGTGGTGACACTTTGAACAATGTCATGATACCTCTTCTCACTGTCGGAGTGTTCTTTTTTCTCCTGCTCAAGGGCGGAGAGTAAGGTGTTCACTCCTTGAGCAATCTCGAAAATCTGATGATAGGAGATCTCTTCCAGGTTGATCCTGCTTTTTGCCAGGTCACCGGAAGAGATGAAAGAACGGAAGACTGCAAGGTTTTTATTCATCCTCCTCAGCTGAAGAAACATAATAAAAGAGGAGAGAACGAGAGTTCCTGCCAGAAGAAACAGCAGGTGAGTGGTTTCACGGATGACGCCTCCCAGGTAGAGAAGAGCAGGCAGGCCGGTATTGAGGATGACGAAAAGAAGGGCATTCAGAATAATGACAAGTTTCAAGTTTAGGCGTTTTGTGCTCCCGGCGGTTTCCATATAACCGTAATTGTAGGGTAAAAACAGGAAAAACGCAAAAGAAAACCTTTTCTGAAACCGATGTATTCCTTTTTTTTGTTCCCCTGATCCTGTATACTCTGCCGAAAGGAGGGCGGCCAATGTACATTCCCGACGGCTGCGCGGAGTATGAATTGGTAATAAAAAAATCACGATTCATAGCCCGGGCAGGCGGCGTCTCCTCTCCCGAAGAAGCAAAAACGGAAGTGAAAAGGCTCAAAATCCTTCATCCTGAAGCTACCCATGTGGTCCACGCGTGCTTGTGCGGTGCCGGGGGGGATATTTTCAGCTTCAGTGACGACCGGGAACCCCCGGGTACCGCCGGGCGGCCGGTTCTTGAAATTCTCAAAGGCAGCGGTATTACCGACATCCTGGTAACCGTTATCCGCTGGTTCGGCGGTACCAAGCTGGGCACCGGCGGATTGGTGAAGGCCTACGGGGATGCCGCGAAAGGAGTGCTCGAACGCCTGCCGGTACGGGAGATGGAAACGAGGACGGGTTTTTCCCTGCAAGTACCCTATCGCTTTTACGAACCGGCAGCGCGGTGGACCGAGGTGTGCGGCGGCATCATTACCGCCACGGACTTTTTCGAAGATGTTCTGCTTCGAGGCTTTTTAGGAGTGGAGACAAAAGAGCGGTGGGAGCAGCATATTCGTGATCTCACCGGGGGAGGCGCGGTGATCCTTTGGGCAGAAGACTCTTAGAATTTTCCTTTCCCTTGTCAAAGCTTCTTATCGTTGCCATACTGGGCCCATGTATGCTTTTCTCTTTAAAAAGAGTTTCTTCGACCTCTGGGATAACCTCTGGTTCATTATCTTCCTCAATCTGGCGCTTGTTCTCTCCCTGTTGATCCCCCTGGCTGTTTTCGCCCTTCTTCCCTCCGGGGGGAGCGGAGCGCTGAAGATCCTCCTCCTTCTGATTTCCGTGGTTTGCTTTTTTTCCGGCCTTGGCGCTTCGGCGGAACTGAGCCGAGCCATGACCGATTATAAACATCCCTCCTTCTCTTCCTTGCCGGGGGCTTTAAGAAGCTCTTTCCCGAGCAGCCTGGCCTTCGCCGCTTTCTGGGGGGTGTACCTGTTTATCCTGCGATACGTCTTTCTTTTTTATCAATCTGTCACTTCGCCCTGGGGAGCCGTCGGCCTAATGGTGCTCCTCTGGGTGACCCTTTTTCTTCTGTTGATTTCTCTGTTCTATTTTCCCGTTATGGCTCGGCTGGAAAGAAAGACCGGTAAGATTATCAAAAAGAGTTTGCTTCTTTTTCTGGATAACCCGGGGTTTTCCTTTGTTCTCCTCTCCGGCGTGGTGATTCTCGGTGCTGTATCCGTGCTGACGGCCTTTCTATTCCCCGGCCCCGGGGGCATGCTGATCTGGCTCAGCACGGGGCTGAAACTGAGGCTTTACAAGTATGAATACCGGGACAACCCGGAATACGGAAAGGAAGAGCCGATTCCCTGGGAGAGACTTTTTCAGGAAGAAAAGGAGCTTTTAGGCAAGAGGACCTTTAAAGGCCTGGTCTTCCCCTGGAAGGATTGATTTTCCGGCTGTTCAAGCCGGAGATATCAAAAGGGAGGCCTTTAAAAAAAGGAACCTCCCCAGGGTGCTATTTCAGGAGATTTAGAAAAAGATCCCGCAGGTTGTAGGAGTTTTGCAGGATACCCTTTTCCGTTAAAATCGCAGCGAGGTTTTCCAGGGAGCCCAGGTCCAGTTGAAACAGGCTTTCCTCCATGAGCAGCGGGTAGGTTCTCCTCCAGACTTCCTGTTCCTCGGTTCCCGATTCCCGGGTCGGGATATCCTCCACGTAGGCGTTCCAGTCCTCAGGGGTCCAGTTTTTTACGGTTTCCAGGCCCCGCCGGGTCGCACCGGCAAACCGGGAAAGCAGGTCTTGGTTTTTTTCAGCCCAGGCGCCTCGGGCGGCAAAGACTAAAAAAGGAGAATCGGGCAGGCCGTATTCGGTATAGGAAAGGAAGCGTACCGGGTGCCCCTTCCGTAAGGTCCGGGGAATGGCGTAGGAAACCGCGTCAAGAAGATCTATCTCCCCGGCCAGGAGAAGTTCTTCCCCCTCGAAACCCACAATCTTGAATTGTACCGAATCCCGGGGAAGGTTGTTCTGCGCGAGAAACACCTCCAACTGGGCCTGGCTCACCGGGCTGGGACCGACTCCGATAGTCTTTCCCTTCAGGTCTGCCGGTGATTGTATGCTTTGTTCTTCCAGGCTCAAGAGCCCTTCCGGGTTGCTTTGTACCAGAGAGCCCACGGCCAGAACTCCGGGAACCTGCTCCTGCATCAGAATGATGTTGTGGGGGTAATTGATGACCAGGTCGGTTTCTTCCCGGTACAGCCGCTCCAGGGCCATGGATGACTTTTGTGCCGGTTCCAGGATGAGAAGTTCCAGGCCCGCTTCCTTATAAAATCCTTTTTTGATTCCTTCCACAAAAACGGCGTGCTTGGCGTCCAGGGTCCAGTCCAGGAGCAGCCGTATTGTATCCATACTCATGTTTGTATCCTCTCTTTGAAAAAAAAGCGGGCGCGAGGCCCGCTTTACGTGTTGCTAAAAGCCTTAGAAAAGCGCGTCCACGTCTTTCTTTGCCTGATCCAGCAAGGGTTTGGGATCTAAATTCTCAAAGACCGCTTTTTCCACCGCTTCGGCGATAATCCGGGAAGCGTCGGAGTACTGGGCGATATTCGGGCGAACAATAGTGGAATCCAGGCCGGCCAGCATGATTTCCACGTTGGGGTCGGAAATCATATAGTCTTTGTATTCCTGGGTTTCAAGGACGGTTTTCCACACCGGGAGAGCCCCGGTGACGATACACCAGCGGGTGTTCACTTCGGGAGACCCGAGCCAGTAGATCAGTTCCCAGGCGGCCCGGGGGTCTTTACTGCCCTGCAGAATCGCCAGGTTTCCGCCGCCGGATACGGAGGCTTCAACCAATCCCTTGGGAGCCGTGGTGACGCCCACGTTGGCCCGGCCTAAGGAATCCTTATACCCGCCGTAGGTGGATGAGCTGGAGTATTCCATGGCGGCATTCCCCGCGCTGAAGTCGGCGAAACCGGTGGAAAGGGAGAGGATCTTGTGTTTCCATACCATATCCCGCCACAGGTTGGTGGCCGCTACTCCGGCGGGGGAGTTGAAGGTCGCTTCGGTGAGTTCGGCATTGAAGAGCTGACCTTCCTGCTGCCAGAAATGAGCAAGCCAGTACCACACGGCGCCGAAATTGGCTTTCAGTGGCATGGCCAGGCCCCACTGGTCTATCACGCCGTCGTTGTTTTTATCCACGGTGAGCTTCTTCCCGTATTCGATGAGTTCTTCCCAGGTGGTGGGGGGAACCGCGGGGTCCAGGCCGGCTTCTTTGAACTTGGCTTTATTGTAGTACAGAACAATATTGCTCAGGTTGAAGGGGATGGAAAAGCTCTGTCCCTTGTACTGGGTGCTCTGCAGGGATGCTTCCACCAGGTCGCCCTGGTTGTATCCGGAGGCTTCTATGAAGGGCTTTACATCGTAGAGAGCGTTGGCCTCGGCGAGAAAGGGAGTCCAGAACGAGTCGATTTCCGCCACATCCGGGGCGGCGTTACCGGCGATGGCGGTCATCAGTTTGTCCCTCATCACATGCAGACTGCCGCCGTAGGTAAGCTTCACTTCGATCATCGGGTTGGCTTCCATGAATTCTCCGATCAGGGTCTCAAAGAGTTTCGCCCTGGGTCCGGTATAGGAATGCCAGAATTCAAGGGTGACCTTCTCTTCGGGAGAGTATTTCCCCTCGGTCAGATCCACTTCCACAGGTTCTTCAGCTTCCGCTCTTCCGCCGGCGAATACCATGGCCGGTAAAAGCAACAGAAGGATAAGAACGGTCATAACGATTTTTTTCATCATCACAGTACCTCCTCCAGGTCTTGTAGTTAAGATTTAAGTCCTGTAAGACTTATTCCCTTGATAATATATTTTTGAGTCAATAGTAAAAAGATAAGCACCGGAACAATGGTTATAACCGTGGCCGCCATGAGAAGGCTCCAGTTTCCCGACATGGATACCTCCGACCTGAGCATGGCCAGGCCTACCTGCAGGGTGTAGCGCTTCATGTTATTCGTCACCACCAAAGGCCAGAGAAAGGAGTTCCAACTCCACATGAAGGAAAGCATGGCTAAGGTCATAATGGCGGGTTTTGAAAGAGGCATAATAATCTTGGTAAGAATCCAGAAACGGGAGCATCCGTCGATTCTGGCGGCGTCTTCCAGGTCCACCGGAATCGTCATGAAAAACTGCCTCAGAAGAAAGGCTCCATAGGGGTACGCCATAAAGGGAAGGATGAGAGCGGCGTAAGTGTCGATCAGGTTGAGCTTCCGAATAAGGATAAACAGGGGAATAATGGTGACCTGGGTGGGGATCATCATGATGCCGAGAAACATGAGAAAGATGGCGTTTTTATAGGGAAAATACAGCTTGGCGAAGACATAAGCCGCCATGGCGGAGGTGATGACCTGGCTGATTGTGATGATTCCCGAAACGATAATGCTGTTGAGGTAATACTGCCCTAAGGGGATATACTGCCAGGCCTCGATGAAATTTTTCCAGTTGGCCGGGTCGGGAAGGAATTTCGCCGAATAGGAAAAAATCTGCTGGTCGGTTTTTAAGGCTGATAGGATCATCCATAAAAAGGGAAAAAGAAAAATAAACGCTAATATCAGGAGGACACAGTATAAAACTGTTTTTTTCGCTATTTTTGCCGGCTTCATTCCTTAGTTATTCCTCTTGGCGATCTTAAGCTGCAGGGCTGTCAGTATAAACAGTATGATAAAAATGACCCATGAAACGGCGGAGGCATAGCCCATCTCCCGGGCTTCGAAGGCTCGCTGGTAGAGGTAGTACACAATGACACTGGTGGATTTTGCCGGCCCACCGCCGGTCATGGTATAGATCTGGCCGAAAGCCTGGAACGTGAAGATGGTATTAGTTATAAGAACAAAGAGCATGGCGGGAATAATATGGGGCCAGGTAATATACCGGAATTTCTGCCAGGCGTTGGCACCGTCCATGTCGGCGGCCTCATAATAGGTGTCGGGAATGGATTGCAGCCCCGCCAGGAGAATAATCATGTGATACCCGGCGTTTTTCCAGATGGTCATGAGCATGATGGAAACAAGGGCGTATTTACTGGAGACCAGCCAGGGAATACCGGAAATTCCGAATCGCCTGAGCACAATATTGAAAAGACCGTTGTTATCGTCATAGAGCCACAACCACACAATGGAGATGGCGATGGTGGAGGTTATCACCGGAAGGAAATAGGTGGTGCGAAAGAAGCCGGAGCAGAAGAGTTTCCGGTTCAACAGCAGCGCCAGGGCTAAAGAGGCGGCGGCACCCACGGGCACGACCCCCAGGGTATACAGGGCCGTGTTCTTCAAGGTAAGCCAGAACTCCCCGGTGCGGAACATTTTGATATAGTTGTCAAAGCCTACAAAGGGCTTTTCCGGGGAGAGGATGGACCATTTATGGAAGGAAAGGAATAAAGAATGAGCGATAGGATAAAGGGTAAACACACCAATGAGTATGAGAGACGGCAGCAGACAGATGAGTCCTGTATGTATATCTTCTCGTTTTAAAGCCGATAGCGGAACTCGCTGAGAAGGCTGATTTTTTATTCTCTTCATGAAAAAAAGTGTATCAAGGGGGCTAGGATTTGTCAAACATAAACTGACGAAAAACAAAATTGACGTATAATATTGGTTACGTTATAATTGATTTCTTTCAGAAGGAAGGCTTTATGACCGACGTGCCGTATTTTTGTGATCTCCTTCAGGCTCTGGCCGTATCCCGCGGAGTAAGCGGAATCACCCCGACTGTCCGGGGAAGGGAACTGCAGAAGCGAATCGGGAAACCTGAGATTCTTTGTTTTGTTCTGATCGACGGGTTGGGAACGATGATTCTAGATCGACTTCCCCGGGGCTCATTTTTACGGAGCCTTCATGAGGGGAATCTCCGCTCGGTGTTCCCGTCCACCACTGCCTGTGCCATGACCAGCCTTTCTACCGGGCTTCCGCCGGCGGTCCACGGCATCCCGGGGCGTTATATGTACCTGAAGGAGCGGGATCTTCATATCGATACCCTGGCTTTCCGCACCAGGACCGAACGGAATATCCTGTCACCGGAAACGAAACCTTTGGAAATCTGGCCGTTTCCCTCCCTGCTCCCCCGGATGGCGGGGGAGGTGTTTTCCCTTATCCCGGAGGTGCTGCGAAACACCCCCTTTGAGAAGGTCCTGGCCGGAACAACTCCCACGGTAGGGTACAGGGACCTGTCGTCAATTCCGGAGATTTTGGAAAGAAGGATCCGCTCCTTCACCTCCCGGGGGTATCTGTATACCTATATCTGGGAACTGGATTCCCTTTGCCACCGGGTCGGTCCCGACGATCCGGAAGTGGATAAGCTGCTCAAAGTTCTGGATGAGATGCTGGAGAAGCTCTCGGAAAAGGTGCTCCCCCGGGGGACCCTCGTCATCAGTGCCGATCACGGGCAATTCACCGTAGACCCCCGGCAGGAATACCGCTTCTCCGATGATCACCCCGTTTACAAGAGCCTTCTGACCCCTCCCTTCGGCGAACCCCGGGCTTTGCAGTTTCTTATCAAACGGGGGTGCCATGAGCGGTTTGTCGATGATTTTAACGCCTCTTTCGGTAAGGCTTTCCATCTCTATCCCATGGAAGAGGTGGAGAAGCTAGGACTTTTCGGAGGCACGACATTTTCCGATTACGCGAAACAGCGTTTCGGCGATTACCTGGCCGTAGCCCGGGATCGGGGGCTGCTGTTTTTTGAAAATTCCCTCTTTAAAGCCGCATCCCATCGGGGGGAGCACGGCGGCCTTTTACCGGAAGAACGGATTATTCCATTTCTGATCCGCGGGAAATAATCTTCCCGGCTTTCAGGCGTTCTTTCGGCGGTAGAAATTCTTTTTGCTATACAAAGGGTGGAAACCGCGGTATAATGATCGGTAATTCATTAATGAATTACCGCAAATCATGAAGACAAAGACCCCGGAAACAAAAAGTCTGAAACCCTTGATTCTCTCAACGGCAAGTTTAGAGGAAGCGATCGGTTTTTTTTTACAGGGATCCTATGACTCGGTGTCTGTGCAGGATGAGAGTGGAAATCACC
Source organism: Spirochaetales bacterium (assembly GCA_016932135.1). Taxonomy (GTDB): domain Bacteria; phylum Spirochaetota; class Spirochaetia; order JAFGDJ01; family JAFGDJ01; genus JAFGDJ01. The sequence goes on from JAFGDJ010000169.1 coordinate 25,061, forward strand.
TGGGATTCATTAACCCCAGGTTTATCCTCCAGGTTTATCAGAAAAAGATCCCGAACTCCGTATCCTTGGCGGAGGTTTTTCAGGTTATTCCCCCGGCTATCCGGGTAGAAAATTTCCCGGCGGGGAATCATGCCGAAGAATTACGGGACATCATTCAGAACTCCTCCGACAGTATCTATGTGACCGACGGTGAGGGGGTCACTTTGATGGTGAACCGGGCGTTCGAGGAGATGAGCGGTATTACCCGGGATGAGGTCCTGGGAAAATGTGTGCATGCTCTGGAAGACAGGAGAATGTTCACCCCTTCGGTAACCTCCCTGGTACTGAAAGAAAAAAGACAGATAACCATCATCCAGGAGCTGAAAAACGGAAAAAAAGTGATCGCCACCGGGGTTCCGATTCTCAACGCCGCCGGCCAGGTATACCGGGTAGTCTGTAATTCCAAGGATTTTGAGGAACTGCAGGTATTACAGGCCTATCTGGCCAAGCGGGAGGAAGATGAAATCCGGGGGGTGGAAACCAGTTTGGATATCCGTGAGAAGGGTTTCGTCTTTGAGAGCCCTAAGATGCGGCAGATCATTGAACTGGTAAAAAGAATCGCTTCGGTGGATACGACGATTCTCTTAACCGGGGAGTCCGGGGTGGGGAAAAGCGTCCTGGCCAGATATATCCACCTGATGAGTCCGCGAACCGAAGGGCGTTTTGTAGAGGTGAACTGCGGCGCCATTCCGGAAGGCCTGCTGGAATCGGAGCTCTTCGGCTACGAGGGCGGAGCCTTTACCGATGCCAGGAAGTCGGGAAAACCGGGAATTTTCGAGGCGGCTCATGGGGGAACCCTATTTCTCGACGAGATTTCCGAACTCTCTCCAACTCTGCAGGTGAAACTCTTAAACGCCATCCAGACACGGCAGATCGTCCGCGTGGGCGGAGTAGATCCTGTTTCCGTGGATGTGAGGATTATCTCGGCCACTAATAAAAACCTGGAAGAACGGGTAAGGCAAGGAGCCTTCCGCCTGGACCTGTACTACCGCCTGAACGTGGTTCCGGTTATCCTGCCTCCTTTGAGGGAGCGCCGGGAAGATATTATTCCTTTAACACAGTTTTTCCTCAAGAAGCACGGGGACCGGTACGGCAGGAATATAACCCTGCGTTCTGACGCCCTGGATCTTCTTGTCTGCTTTGAATGGCCCGGAAATATCCGGGAACTGGAAAATGTTATTGAACGGGCCGTGGTAACCCTGAATACCGATGATATTGACGCCGAAGCTCTTCGCCATTTCCTCTGTTGTGCCGGAAGAGGATTGGGCAACGGGGCTGTAACGGTGAATCGTGTGGTCAGCTTAAAGAGTGCCAGGGAGGAACTGGAGCGCCAGCTTATTTCTGCGGCCTTCACCGAATACAGGAACAGTTACCGGGTGGCTGAGATCCTCGGCATCAGTCAGTCCACGGCCCACCGGAAGATCCACCGGTATTGCAACAATTCAGAAACGGGTTAGTAACCCAAAAATGAATTACCTTTTCTCTTTTTTCATGACTGTATTTCAATAAAATCATGGTTTTTCAGGGGTTTCTTCTATTAAATGAAGCTAAAGAAGACTTGCAAAACTTTGGCATGAATATTGCATTATAAATTGGAAATACACAATAAGGAGTGATTTTTATCATGTCGACAAATGTACCGGAACGTGAAAAAAAGATGAGTTTCTGGGGCGCTCTGTTCGTGGTAGTGTTCCTCTGTGTTGCCATGGCGATCCAGATCTTTGTGCTGGAAGGGGCCGAGTGGACCACCCACATCACCCTGATCATCGCGACAGTAGTGGCGGCCATTGTGGCCATGGCCTCGGGATACAAGTGGAAGGATATCCAGGAAGGTATCCTCTATGGCTGTGAGATTGCCATGCTGCCCATGCTGATTCTGATGATGGTGGGTGTGCTCATTGCTTCGTGGATTCCCGCGGGAACCATCCCGACCCTTATTTATTACGGACTGAAGATTCTGTCGCCTTCGGTGTTTCTTCTGACAGTCTGTTTTGTCTGCTCGGTGGCGTCGCTGGCTACGGGAAGCTCCTGGACCACCGGCGCGACCTTCGGCGTAGCTTTCATGGGTGTGGGCTTGGGGTTAGGCATCCCCGCAGCCATGACCGCCGGCGCGGTTATCTCCGGATCGATCTTCGGTGACAAGATGTCGCCCCTCTCGGATTCGACCAACCTGGCCGCGGGAGTAGGTGAGGCCGATCTCTTTGACCACATTAAGAGCATGATGTATACCACCATTCCCGCCCTTGTTCTTTCCCTGGTGATCTACGGCCTCATGGGTCTGAAATTCCGCAGCGGAGAAATTGATTCTACCCAGATAGATACGATTCTGGCGGGTCTGAAGGAAAGCTACTGGATCAACCCCGTAACCCTCATTCCCCCCATTCTGGTGGTTATCCTGGCGGTAAAGCGGGTCGGCGGCCTGGCGGTGATGGTTATTGCTTCCATCGTGGGTATGCTCTTTGCCATGATTTTCCAGGGAGTGGGCCTTTCGGATATGCTGAACTACCTGAACTACGGTTTTACCTCCACCACCGGTATTGAGGAAATTGACGCCCTTTTGAGCCGGGGCGGTCTGCAGAGCATGATGTGGACCATTTCCCTCGGTTTTATCGCCTTGAGCTTCGGCGGTCTTTTGGAAAAGACAAAGATGCTTTCCGTTCTTCTTGAAAAAATGTCCGGTCTGGTAAATAAAGTCGGAGGTCTTATTGTTACTCACGTAGTAGCATCCATTGCGGTCAATCTCTTTTCCGCCAGCCAGTACATGGCTATCATCATTCCCGGGCGTATGCTGGTACCGGCTTACAAGAAGTTGCATATCCTTCCCCAGGTGTGTTCCCGAACCTGTGAAGATTCCGGTACGGTTACCTCACCGCTGGTTCCCTGGGGCCTCTGCGGTGTGTTCTTCACCGGCGCCTTGGGTGTTGCCACGGTGGAATACCTGCCTTATGTGTATCTGGCCTTCCTGGCGCCGATTATCGCCATCATCTACGGCCTGACCAACAAGTTTATCTTCAAGGAAGGAGAGATCAAGAGCGTAAAGACCTATCATGACGAAGAAGCTGTGGCGGAAACCGTAGAATCATAAAAAGGGGTTTACTATGTCTGACGACAAAACGAATGTGCTTCATGTGTGGATGAAAAGAGATTACGCTTCCATTGTGAAAGCCAAGGGTGTATATCTCTACGACGATCAAGGAAACGAGTATATCGACGCTTCCGGCGGACCGATCCTCGTCAGCCTGGGACACGGGGTGGAGGAAATGGGCGAGGCTTTGAAGAAGCAGGCCCAGGAAGTGGCCTTTGCCTACCGTTTCGATTTTACCACTCC
>JAFGDJ010000170.1 GCA_016932135.1 Spirochaetales bacterium
ACACCCTTGGTTTCGCCGGTCTTCAGGGGCGGTTTTCCCAGGACCCGCTCCGGGAAGGGATAGTCGGTGAATTTGATGCCGGCTCTCAGGTTGAAAAGGTGCCGGGCCAGGTGGATCCTCAAACCCGCTTCGAGCAGTTCATCCGGGGTCCACTGGGCGCCGGTGGCGGCGGAAAGAAAATCCGGGACGGTGTGATAATCCAGGATACTGAATCCGAAAAGGCAGAGTCCTAAGGAGCTTAAGGCGTGGTACCAGCCCACATTGTCCCGGTGGGCCCGGGCCTGCACCGCCGGGTCGGTGTCCGCCCCTTCGGGCATGGTGTACCCCGCGGCGGGAAAAACCGTGCAGCCCTGGGTATGCCTGGCCGGTGTGGCATCGGAGTAATAGGTCAATGCCAGGTCGGCTCCCCAGCGGGGGTCGTGTGCCGGGAGTCCTTCGTTCCGCACCGCCATGACGTACTTCCGGGATTCCTCGCCGAATACCGACACGGCGTATTCGAAGCCCCGGGATAAGATGGCGCCTAATCCCTCGGCCTTTCCGATCATCTCCACCAGGCGGACCAGGGCCTCAGGATCTCCCCAGGTGAGTTTCAATCCTCCGGTATGTTCGGGAGTAATAATACCCTTTTCATAACACTCGGTGGCAAAGGCGCAGAGCCCCCCGCAGCCGATGGTGTCCATACCGTAGCGGTTGCACAGGTCGTTTATACGGATGATCGATTCGATATCGGTATTGAACAGATTGGCGCCGAAGATTCCCAGGGTTTCATATTCAGCCTTGTGGACCGGACCGTCGGTCCTGAAGGGTCCTTCCTTCACCTCCACGTGGCCGCCGCAGGCCACCGGGCACCCGGAGCAGCCGTACCGCTTAGTCTGATACTTCAGCATCTCTTCCGCTTCGTCCCGACCCAGGGGCTCCATATCGTCCACCGAGGCGGCCCAGTTGCGAAAGGGAGTGTCCCCCGATTTGTTCGCTTCGTTGTAGAACATGGGGGTGCCGTATTTCCGCAACAGGTCGGGAAAGGTATCATGGAAAACGGCCCGGTGTTTCTTTCTAAGTTCTTTCATTGCCTCCGGATCGGCCAAAGCCGGGAAATCTCCCCCGGCGGCCACCAGAGCCTTCACGTTCTTGGATCCCATCACCGCGCCCAGGGCAGACCGGGCGGCGTAGCGTCCCTGGTCGGTGGAAATTCCGGCAATCATGGAAAGCCGCTCCCCCGCCGGACCGATACAGGCCACCCGGGTTCCCGGGTGACGTTTCAACAGGATCTCTTCGGTCTCGCAGGTATCCAGCCCCCAGAGATCCGCCGCCGGCAGCACCCGGCAGGTGCCACCGGAGAGTAGGATATACACCGGGTTCTCAGCGGCCCCCGAAAGGAGGACCGCGTCGAAACCGGAGGATTTCAGCGCCTTACCGAAGTAGGCGCCGCAGTTGGCGTCTCCCCACCCGCCGGTGGAGGGAGATTTACCGAAAACCATGAACCGGGAGGCAATGTAGGCGCCGGTACCCGTGAGAATACCGGCGGCGAATCCGAGGATGTTCTCCGGTCCCAGAGGGTCGGCGGCACCGTCCATCCTGTCCAACAGGAGAGCGGCTCCCAGGCCGTACCCCCCCAGGTACCTTCGATGTAGTTCCTCGGGAATTCCTTCAATCCTTGATGTTCCTGTCGAAAGATCAAGGTTCAGCAGGGTGTTGTTGACGCCGCGCACTACAGCCTCCCTCAGTTCACGGGAAGATTACTTCTTCGCCAGATCGGCGAACTTGAGGATCTTGCCTTCCGTGTTGTACAGCGGTCGGGCCGGATGACTCTTCTGGGTAGCCAGGCTGACGATAATCATCACCAGACCCGACGCGATTCCAGGTCCGAGGGCCCAGATCCATTCCACATCCACGTCGTTGATGACATAAATTCCGTCGAAACCGCCGATGATCAGCCATACCAGGGGAATCACCACGCCGACAATCATACCGGCCACGGCGCCCCGGGCGTTGGCCTTCTTCCAATAGATTCCCAGGATCAGGGGGAAGAACAGGGAATGGAAGAGAAGCTGGAAGCCTATGATGAGGAAGGTGTAGATGTTCGGCAGCCCGAGACCGATAACCAGGCCCACCCCGGCAATGGCCACAATGGAAATCCGGGTAGCGGTAATGAGCCCTTTGTCGGAGAGCTTCTTTTCGCCCTTCCGCTCGAAAAGAGGTTTAAAGATGTCGTTGGCCAGGACCGCCGCCGTGGCGAAGAGACCCGAGTCGGCGGTGGACATGATGGCCGCCACCAGGGAAGCCAGGAAAACACCGTTCACGATGGGCGGAAAGATTTTATGAGCCAGCATAAGGATGATCATTTCCGAATCTTCATCCACCAGAGCGCCGTCTAATACCCCGGTTTTTACCAGACCGATGGCGGCGATACCCATGATAATCGGAAGAGCGCCTAAAACCCAGTATCCGATACCGGAGGTTACCGAGGCGGCCACGGCGGTTTTACCGTCCTTGGCGATGATAGCCCGCTGGTACAGATCGGGGCCCGCCATGGTTCCCAGGCCTACCCCGAGAAAGGCCCCCAGCCACCAGAGCCAGCCGAAGCCCAGTTCACGCACCGCGGCAGTGGGAAACAGAGAAAAGTGGGTTGCCGGAGCCGCGGCTTTCACCGCTTCCCATCCCCCGGCGAGCTTGATAACCCCGGGGAAAAGGATGATGACCCCTACCAGGAGCAGCACCACCTGGAACACGTCGGTCCAGGCTACCGCCAGAATACCGCCAAGAATGGTGTAAGCCAGGATAATGAGGGTTCCTACCAGGATACTCACGCCGTAGTTCCACCCCAGGAGCGACTGGAGTACCTTACCGATAGCCACCAGCTGGCCGGTACAGAAGGCGGTGTATGCCGGGATAATGACTATACCGGAAAACTTGCCGGCCCATGAACCGTATCGGCAGGTGTAAAATTCTGCCAGGGAGTTAACCTTGGCGTCATGAACGATTTTCATCGTCAGAATACCGGCCAGTACCAGGGTCAGACCGGCCCCATAGGGGTCATAAATTGCTCCCATGAAGCCGTCGTAATAAGCGGCTCCCGAAGCCCCCAGAACGACTCCGCCGCACCACCAGGTGGCAAAAAGGGTCGCCGTCACCAGCCAGAAGGGTTTGTTTCTGCCTCCGGCCAGGAAGTCGTCAGATCCCTTGATGCGGCGGGCGACAATGATACCGACGACAACCATCGCAACAAGGTACATGACAACAACGATCAGTTCTGTAGATCCTGCTTGCATATACTTCCTCCTTGTGAAAGTAGATAGGAAATGAAGCCGCCTGTACCGGCGGCTTATAAACAGTGAGACCATGGGGTCCTTCCCATGGTCTCTCCGCTGTTTACATTCTCTTTCTGATGTCCGAGAGTACCAGGTTGGTAATCTCCAGGGTTTTGTCGATGTCTTCCTCCGTATGGGCGGCGGAGATGGAATACTCCTCGAACCAGCCACTGCCCATGGGAATGACCCCTTTGCTGAGCATACCGTACCAGTACTCGCTCCACATCCATTTATTGCACTTGTTGGCCTGCCGGTAGGTATGGGGTTTCTCCGGTACGAACTGGATGCCTCCTAAAGGGCCCTCTGAGGTGACCGAGGCAGGCAGACCGATACGG
>JAFGDJ010000171.1 GCA_016932135.1 Spirochaetales bacterium
GGGGTGTGCTCGGCCCCCCGGCGGACTCCGGCGAAGTCGATGCCGATGATGGATATGTGCCGCTCTAAAAGCATGTCGATGAGCCGGTCCGACAGCTGGGGGTGGTCTGAAAAGTACTCCTTCGAGCCGTAGCCGGTCCGTTCGATAAAGCCGGTGCGGAAGGTGACGAACATGTCCTTCTCTACCAGGGATATATCGAAGTCATCAGCTTGGATCTCCCGGCCTGAGGCGGCTTCGACGTCGAAGACCACGGCTTTCCGTCGGAGAAACTCCAGCGGAAAGGTTTTGTCCACCCCGTCGAAATGGGTCCCCAGGTGACCGAAGGCGGCCATCTTTTCCCGGTTGAAGGTTTCTTCCCCCATGATGGGGGTCACTTCAATGGTTATATCGATGAGCATGATGCGTCTCCGTCGTGAAGAGGGTTCACAAACCCGTACCTCCTTCGATACGCTTTACCAGGGCATCGGTAAACCTGGCTGCCGGTACCCCGTCCACCGCGTCGTGATCGAAGAGGATGGTCATGTGAAGAATATCCCGTACTTCGACCTTCCCGTCAACTACCCAGGGTTTCTTCACGATGGACCCGATACCGAAGCAGAGGTTGTGCAGGCTCTTGGGCAGAATCCACCCGGGAAAATGACCGGCCATACCGATGTTGGTAACCATGACGGTGCCCATGTTCCGTTTGACTGAAAAGGGATTTCGCAGGAGGAGCTTCCAGACCAGGCGCCGGAGGAATCCCGGCAGTCGGAAGAACAAGACCATTGCCCCGCCGCCCTTTCGCCTCGCCAGGACAAAATCCTTCGCTGAGGCGATACTCTTCTCCAGGGACTCTCGTATCTCGGCGTGGATCTCTTCAAGGCTTTTGGTGTTGACCCCGCGGACCAGGGCTGCCAGGGGCACCTTTCTTCCGGCCACCTCCCGCTCCAGGGGGAAGGATATATCCACGTCGTGGAAGGCCACCTGGCTGTTTCGCCGGTGGTTCAGGGCATGGATGGAACTGTTAGCGGCCACGGTATCGCCGATCACCTTGATGAGCCAGGTGTTGAAGCTGACGGCCCGGCCGCTTTTTATCTCTGAGCGAATCTTCTCACGAGCCGACGTCACATCAAGTTCGAGAAAGCCGGCGATGTGGTGCTTCCGGCCTCCGATCCTGCCGACATCGAAGGTAGCCCTTCGGGAAGCCGGGTAGGTGAGGATATCATGTTTCTTTGCTGACCCGGGCATTTTTTCCCTTCACTCCAGGATGTAATCCAGGGCCTGCGTCAGTTTTACCGGGAAATCTTCCGGGAAGGCGTGGCCCTTACCGGGATTGACGATGAAACGGAACGGGAATTGAGCTTTCTTCATTATTTCCATCATTTCCTGTTCTGCCGGCACATCCCCCTCCAGTTCCCCTTCGAGGATAACTCCCCGGGCGCCCCTGGATGCCGCCTTTTCCGCGTTTTCCGGTGTAAAGCTGGCGGGCCTGAGAATCGGGCACAGGGCTATAAAGCCTCTTACCGGAAAAAGATCCGCCATGACTGTTTCAATCGAAGCGATACTGCCGCCGGAAAATCCACCGATGATGGTCTTCTTCCTGTCGAGGCTGTATTGCCTTTCAACCTTTTCATAACACGAAAGAATGTCCCTCCTGGTGATGCTGTAGTCGGCTGTCCAGCCGGAGGCGTTTGTGCATGCAACCTGGGAGGATTGTATATAGACGACCATGTACCCGTGTCCGGTAAGGGTGTCTTCGGGCCAGCGGTGTCGAAAATACTCAAGGGATTCCCCGTTGCCGTGGAGGGCGAAAAAAACCGGGCAGGACCTGCCGGGGTCGCAGCCCCGTGGAGGAACCACCTGGTAGTCCATGCGGGCTTTCTTCTGTGCAGCCTCTTTCAGCCTGTTATTCGTTTCCGCTAGAACTTTAAACCTGTTCTCTTCCCTGACGGAATCAAACACCCGCCAGGATAGGTCACTGAAGTACCCGAGGCCCGTCATCTCCTCCAGGGTTTCGAGAAACCCGTCCGTATTTCCCGAAGACAGGTGTGCCAGGGCCGTATAGATGAGTATTTCATAAAGGTGCCCGGGGTAGGCAGCCCTGGCACGCCCCAGGAGGGTGATAATTCCGTCATACTCCCCGGCGGCGTATAGTTCGTCCGCCCGGGCATCTATCTCCTCATAATACCCATCAGACCTAGGACTGTTCACTGGTTACTTCACCGTGTTGTCCGGAGATAACTTCTCCGCCCCGGAATACACCTCTTCAACCCTGATGACTGCCACACCATGACCGGGATGTTTAACCGGGTTCCAGGTTTTCATGTTTTCGAAGTATGCACCGTCTTGATAATATTCCACAGTTCCCTTGACCTGGTATGAATCGCCTTCTTTTGTAATAAAAAGTAAGGACCCTTTACTGCCGGAAGAAATATTATCCATGGTTTTCGAGAAATAGTTGTTCGCCACCAGGAAGGTTTCTTTATCATATCGCGATACGCAGGTGGCGTATATGGCATTCGGGGTTCCGTCTTTTTTTACCGTTACGAACACCGGCGGACCTTCGTGCAGGTCCCAGGCTTTGATTACTTTCTCCGGTAGTATTGCCATGATGCAGCTCCTTTATCCATGTGAATATACAAGGACGATACTCTACCAGGTCTGCCGGGCCGTATCAAGCTGAGTCCGCTGTTTTGATGAAGCTGCCTTCCTGCAGTTCCCTGAAGGCTGTCCGCAGTTCCTCCCGGGTGTTCATAACGATAGGTCCCTGCCATGCCACCGGTTCTCCGATGGGCCGGCCGCTTAACAGGAGCAGCCGCGCGCCGTCGTCTCCGGCCTTTACAAAGACGGAATCCCCCCGGCTGAGGACGGCAAGACTTCCCCCGCGAATGCAGGAGCCCCGCTCCAGGTCGAAGTAATTCCGGCCTTCCACGTCGTGAGCGTAGGGGTCTTCCTCCCGGCCGAAGCAGGCGCTTCCTTCGATGACGTATGCCAGGGCGGTGTGCTCTTCGGGAATCCTCCGGCAGAACTCGCTCCGGGGGTGAAGGGAAATATCCAGGTAAACCGGGTCGGTGACCACGTCCCGCACCGGTCCCCGGACATCTTCGACGGTTCCACTGATTACCCGGACGGTGATACCGCCTTTCAGCTCTACCGAGGGGATCTGGTCGGCTTTAATCTCCCGGTACCGGGGGGCCATCATCTTGTCTCTCGCCGGCAGATTCGCCCAGAGCTGGAATCCTTTCAAAAGGCCGTCCCCCCGTTTCCGGGGCATCTCCTGGTGGATGATGCCGCTGCCGGCGGTCATCCACTGGACCTCCCCGGGGCAGATGACCCCGGTGTTCCCCAGGCTGTCTCCGTGTTCCACTTCCCCGGCGAGAATGTAGGTGATGGTTTCGATACCCCGGTGGGGGTGCCAGGGAAACCCGGGCAGGTAGTCTGCCGGGTCAGGGGAGGAGAAATCGTCCAGCAGCAGGAAGGGATCGAACCGTCCGGTATGCTGGAACCCGAAGACCCGGTTCAGCCGAACTCCCGCTCCTTCGACAGTGGGTTTGCTTCTGATGACCTGTTCCAATTTCCGTATCGTTTCCATAGGTCTCCCTCCAAAGGGGGGGGTTATTTCTTGAAGGTCCCCATCAGCTGTGCCTGGGCCAGGATGTGGCCTTCCATGGCTTTTTCCACCTTCGCCTTGGTGGCGTCGGAGCCCAGGACTAAAACCGCGTCCAGGGCGTAGAGTTTAAAAAAATACCGGTGGGTACCGAAGGGCGGGCAGGGGCCGCCGTAGTCGTTCCGCTTCCAGCTGTTTTTTCCCTGGACGCCGCCGGTGGACGGATCGGCTCCGGAAGGAACTCCCTCCTTCAGGCCGGTGGTTTCGGCGGGAATATCAAAATAGACCCAGTGGACCCAGGTGCCGATGGGGGCGTCCGGGTCGTCGCAAATGAGGACAAAGGTTCGGGTGTCTTCCGGCGCTCCGGACCAGGTGAGGGGGGGTGAGGAATCATCCCCCTTGCAGGAATAGACGGCTGGAATCGGTCCGCCGTCTTCAAAGGCCGTGCTGGTTATGGTCATATGACCCTCCTGGGACATAAGTGAAATTATCGCCAGAAAGAGATAGCAGGTTGTAAACAGAGATTTCTTCATTCTTCTCTCGCTCCTTCCATCATACTCCTCCTCCCGCCTTATGGCAAGTTGAAAGAAGCACCGTGGAAGCCGGTGAAAAAGGATGCGGCGTTCCGGCCGAGAGTCTGCAGCCGGTATCCCCCTTCCTGCACCAGGAGGATCGGCCGCTTTTGAGCGCCGATAAGCTCGCCGATTCTTTGAAAGTCCCCGGCTTCCAGGGGCCAGGACCCCGTGGGGTCGCCTTTGGCGGTATCGAAGCCCAGGGCGACCAGCAGGTAGGCGGGGTTGAAGGTTTCGATTTTCTTCAGGGCTGAATGCAGGGTTTTCAGGTAGACCTCGGCGGTGATCTTCTCGGGCAGGGGATAGTTGATGTTGAAGCCCTCGCCTTTCCCGGCTCCCCGTTCTTCGGTGAAACCGCTGAAAAACGGGTAGGCGATGCTGGGCCGGCCGTGAAGGGAAACCGTCAGGACGTCATCCCTCTCGTAGAAGATGTCCTGGTGACCGTTACCGTGGTGGTAGTCGATATCCAGGATAGCCACCGAACCGAGCCGGCTGAGGTAATGAGCCGCGATGGAGGCAGAGTTGAAATAGCAGAAACCGCCGAAAACCTTTTTCTCGCTGTGATGCCCCGGGGGTCTTACCAGGGCGTAGGCCCTGAAAGTACCTTTTCCCAGAAGGTCAGCGGCGGTTAATGTGCAGTCCACCGCCCTCACGGCGGCGTCCAGGGCTTTCCGATTCAGCGGGGTGAAGGTGTCGATGCAAAAATAACCGGCCTGGTAGGTAGGATCCGCCGGGGGTCTGTCCGGATGGTGCAGCGGAAAGATATAGGGATACACCGAGGTGTCTTCCGGCACGGCGGCGCAGACCTTCTTGAAATAGGCGAGCATCTTACGATCATGCACCGCCGTGATGTGGCTTTCCGGAAAGGGGCGGGGAGAGACCTCTTTAAAAAGGGGAGTTTTCTTCAGCGCCTCGTGGATAATTTCCACGCGCCGGGGCACCTCTCCATAGCCCCGGTCATGGACATGATGCAGGGCGTGCCGGGGATCGAATACCAGGGCGATATGCTTATCCGCCCGTGGCCGCCCGGCGGGGGAAGGGTTTTTCGCTTCTGTCTTCATAGCACCGCTATACCGCAAAGCGGACGGTTATGCAAGAGCACTCCGAGGGCATAGCGGCACTATTTTTTTCTTTGGCTCTTGTAAAAATAAAACAACTATTGTATTATAGAATTAATACAATAGGGGGCTGATACAATGATTAACACTGAGAATCTGACGGTTTATTACGGTTCCCACCGGGGTATTGAAGAGGTCAACCTGGAGGTTCGGCAGGGGGAGGTCTTCGGCTTCCTCGGTCCCAACGGAGCGGGGAAGACCACCACGGAGCGGGTGCTCCTGGATGTCCTCCGGCCGACAGCGGGAAAGGCTTTCATTTTCGGTCTGGACTGCCGGAAGAACGGCCGGGACATCAGGAAACGGATAGGCTATCTTCCGGGGGAACTGAAACTCTATGAGCACATGACCGGGTCATCATATCTCAAGATGATCGGGTCGCTGGATCAGAAGAAACCCGATGGGGCTTATACGGAAGAACTCTGTGAACGTCTGGAACTGGACCCCAGGAGAAAAATAAAGGAATATTCCCGGGGAAACAAGCAGAAGATCGGCGTGGTAGCCGCCTTTATGGGAAAGCCGGATCTGCTGATCCTGGATGAACCGACCACGGGGCTGGACCCCCTGAAGCAGCAGGTAGTGATAGACCTGGTGCGGGAGGTGAAGAAGGAGGGGCGCACGGTGTTCCTGTCTTCCCATATCCTGGGGGAGGTCCAGGCGGTCTGTGACCGGGTGGGGATCATTCGGGAAGGGCGGCTGATTAAGACGGAGTCCGTGGAAGCCCTGACCTCTCAGCAGTTCAAACGGCTGAAGATCCGAACCCGGAAACCGGTGCCGGAGAAGGCCTTTACCATGGAAGGGGTAAGGGAATTGCAGAGGGACCCTGAGGGCCGGGAGATAACCCTGGAGATCAGTGACCGTCTGGAAGAGGTCCTGCGAAGGAGCCTGGACTTCGGTCTGGAAAATCTCGACACCCAGGCGGTCACCCTGGAAGAAGTCTTCCTGGCGTATTACGGCAATGGAAAAAATGGAGGGAACATCCATGGGTAATCTTTTTTTCTTCGAACTGAAATCCCGGATAAAAGGGATCATCGGCTGGTCCCTGGGGCTCATCGCCTTCGGCGGGTTGTATATCTCTGTCTATCCGGAGGTGGCAGCCCAGTTTCGCTCCCTCAATGATCTCGCCATTTATCAGGCCATGGGGGTGGAGCTGGCTACCTTTGAGGGGTATCTGAGTTCCGTGGTCCTGGGGTTCCTGCCCATTCTCCTGGGAATCTACGCCCTTCTCATGGGTACCGGTACCTTATCCGGTGAGGAAGATGCCGGCACCCTGGAGCTCCTGATGGCAAAACCCCTGAGCCGGAGCCAGATCGTAACAGTCAAAGCCGCCGCCATAGCACTTATTCTCGGCGTTATTCTTCTGGTCACCGCCCTGGGAGACGCGCTGATCTTCGCAGCGGTAAAAAGCGCAATGGATGTCGATACCCCCCTTACCTCCCTGGACCTGGCCCGGGTGATCCTCTCCGCCTTTCCCATCTGTCTGTCCTTGGGGATGATCGCCCTTTTCCTGGGAACCCTTATGCCGTCGCGAAGACCCGCGTCCGCCCTGACGGGTCTGGTTCTTGTAGCCGGTTACTTCGGGGAGAACTTTTCCGCCATGGCGGAGAGCCTGGAGCCCTGGAAACCGATCTTTCTGTTTTCCTACTACGATTCCAGTTCCAAGGTTTTTTCCGAAGGAGTAGCCGCCGGGGACCTGGCGGTATTACTGGGACTGTCGGCGGCGGCCTTTCTCCTGGCGCTTCTCTGCTTTCAGAAAAGAAATGTCACCACGGCGTCCTGGGTGTGGAAACGGGGAAGGCTGCCGGGGTAAAAGACGATTTACAAACTCAGTTCCCTGTTCCCCGAGACCTTGTTGAACACCAGCAGGGATATAACCGTCAGAAAGGCCAGGATGGTGGATAAGGCGGCAGCAATACCGTAGTTTCCCCGGATAATCTGGGTATAGATCTCCACGGTGAGGGTCTTTGTCCTTCCCACGTACAGAAGGATAGCCGTGGCCAGTTCACTGATCATGGTTACCCAGCTCAAGATAGCGCCGGCCACCAGTCCCGCCGCCATCATGGGCATGGTGATTTTGTAAAAAGCCTTGATCTTGGAGCTTCCCAGGCTCAGGGCGGCTTCCTCGATGTTCATGGGAATCTGCTGCAGCACCGCCACACTGGACCGGATGGTATAGGGAAGCCGCCGCAGCACCAGTCCTATGACCATGATAAGGATCGTGCCGCTCAGCAGCACCGGGGGTTTGTTGAAGGCTATCAGCAGGGTGATGCCCACCACCGATCCGGGGATGATGTAAGGAACCATGGATATGGCGTCGGCCGTACCGGTAAAGATGTTTCGCCGCCGTACGGTTATGTAGGCTATCAGCGCGGCGAAAAAGACGATCACCACCAGGGAGATTCCAGGGATAAGGAGCGTGTTCGTAATGGCCCGGCCTACCCGGTTGAAAGCCATCTCATAGCTTCCGAAGGAATACCCCGGAACAAAGGTGGTTCCCTGTACCTTTTTAAAGGAAGTATAGAAGATATAGACCTGGGGCATGATGGAGAGGCCGATAACAATATAGGAATAGAGATGGATCATCACGTTGGTTATTCCCCGTGCTTTTAGCGGCCGGATTTTGTTCATCGAGTTCATGGAGAACACCTTCCGGGTGGAGAGATACCGCTGGATCAGGAAGACAAAGGTGGTGATGATGATGGCGATGATCGAAATCGCCGCGGCGAAACCGTCGTCCCCCCCCAGCTCGCTGATGAACTCGTTGAAGATGGTCACCGGAAAGGTTCTGAAGCCCTCGCCGATGAGCATGGGAGTTCCGAAGTCCGCCAGGGCCCGCATAAAGACCAGCAGCCCTCCCGCAAAGAGCGTGGGTAGGATCAGGGGAATCACGATCATGCGAAAGCGCCGAAACCCCGAACAGCCCAGGTTGTCCGCCGCTTCCAGCAGGGAGTTGTCCACGTTCTTCAGGGCTCCGGTGACGTAGAGAAAAATGAGCGGGTAGAGCTGCAGGGTCAGGACCACGAGAATCCCCGTGAAACCATAGATACTGGGAAACTGGATGCCCAGGGTGTTCCTCAGAAAAAGGGTGATCACGCCGCTGCGCCCCAGCAGGAGAATCCAGGAATAGGCCCCGATGAAAGGCGCCGACATGGAAGAAAGGATGATCAATATCCGCAGAAACCCCTTACCCCGGATTTCGAAGCGGGCGAAAAAGTA
Organism: Spirochaetales bacterium; assembly: GCA_016932135.1. GTDB lineage: Bacteria > Spirochaetota > Spirochaetia > JAFGDJ01 > JAFGDJ01 > JAFGDJ01. Next base: position 8,490 of record JAFGDJ010000171.1, read on the forward strand.
GGCCAGGGGGGTTCCCAGCATCACCGTCAGGACTGTCACCGCCAGGGTAACCTTGAAGCTGTTCAGCAGGGTATTGAAGTAGTAAGGCTTGCTGAAGAATTTTATGAAGTAGTCCAGGGTAAACTGGCCGGTCTTCTTGTCCACCACCGCCTGGATAAGCAGGTTGAACAGTGGGTAGATGAGAAAGAGACCGTAGAGGACCAGGACGCCCAGGGTGACCAGGCTCCAGATATCCAGCTTTAGTTTGCGAAGTACGTCAGTTTTCACGGCTCAGGTTCCGTTTCCCGTCCCGGGAGAATACATTGATTTTATCTGCCTTGACGGTAAGATACACTGTGTCTCCGGGTTTGAAGTTACTGTCCATTTGCGATTCATGAATGATCTCCACCGACTGGTCGCCGGGGAGGTTGACAATGAAGTGGGTGTTAAGCCCTAAAAAGATACTGTCCCGAATGGTGCTCCTGATTCCTCCGGAGTCGGTTTTCGCCATGGTGAAATCCTCGGGACGGATGGAGAGGACCACCGGCTCTTCGTCGTCGTCGGACGATACCCCGGGAACGGAGAATTCATGGCCTCCTAAGAGGATGTTCCCATCCGCTTTCCGGAACACCGCTTCCAGGAAGTTGGTCCGGCCGATGAAAGAAGCGACGAAGATGTTCGCCGGGCGGTGGTAGATCTCCCGGGGGGTACCCACGTGCTGGATGATGCCGTCTTTCATCACTGCGATCCGGTCGGAGATTGCCATGGCTTCTTCCTGGTCGTGGGTGACGTAGACGGTAGTAATACCGACCTCCCGCTGGAGATTCCGGATAACCTGGCGCATTTCCAGCCGAAGCTTGGCGTCCAGGTTTGAAAGGGGCTCGTCCATGAGGAGAACGTCGGGTTTGATGACCAGAGCTCGGGCCAGGGCGACCCGTTGCTGCTGCCCCCCGGAGAGCCTCTCAGGCATCCGGTCCTTGTATTCCAGGATCTGCATGAGTTCGAGGAATTCCCTGGTGTCGGCTTTGATCCGTTCTTTCGGAAGCTTCCGGTTTTTCAGGCCGAATTCCACGTTCTGCTGCACCGTGTAATGGGGGAATATGGCGTAGTTCTGAAACACCATGCCGATATTCCTTTTACTTATTTCCATGTTATTGATGCAGGTTGCGTTAAAGTATAACTCTCCACCCTCGATGGTGTTGAATCCCGCTATCATTCGAAGAAGGGTGGTTTTTCCGCAGCCCGACGGACCAAGGAGGGTGAAAAACTCCTTATCCCTGATTTCCAGAGAAAGGTCCGGAATGATTGTATTTTCACCGTATCTCTTGACGGCGTTCCGTATGGAGATGTTGACACTCATATTCCGGACCTTCCTTTCCTTTAATTCTGTGTTTCCACGTAGATTTCTTTAAACTGCTCCCGGAGGAGGTCCTTTTTTTCGGTTACATAGGTCATATCTTCTTCGATGATATTGATATCTTCGATTTTTACCATGTATTCCGGAGTATCCACACCCGCCATGACGGGGCGGTTGGTGAACTGAGTACCGAAGACATTCTGGATCTCGGGGCTGGTGATATGGTCGATAAACCGTTTCGCGTTCACCATGTTCGGAGCACCTTTTACGACGGCGGACCCGGCGGGCAGGTACACAACGCCCTCTTCCATGTATATCACTTCAACGTCCGCGCCGTCTTTCACAAGCTGCACGCTGGGGTCTTCGTAAGAAAGACCGACGGTGTACTCACCATCCCTGACACCTTTCCATACCGAGGACGAACTGTCAATGACAATGGTGTTGGCGAAAAGCTGTTTGACGAAGTCCCAGGCTTCAGCGGACTGGTAGTCCCCCTTGCCGATGGCGTTGAGCATATTGGTGAGGTGAGCGTAGGCACTGGAAGAGGCCGACGGATTGGCGGAAACTATCTTACCCTTCAGGGCGGGGTTCAGGAGGTCCCTGTAACCGTTGATCTCCAGGCCCTTGGCCAGGGTCTTGTTAACCAGAATAATGCTTCCATCCAGAACATAGGGTGTAATAAAGCCGGTTTTGTTTTGGTAAAGGGACATGATCTTGTCGTTGTTCACCGAAACGTAGGGTTCAAACAGTTGCGGGCTGTTCATGAAGGTGGCGTAGGCTCCGCCGTAGACCACGTCGGCATAGGGGTTGTTGACTTCCCCCTCCAGCCGTTTGAAGAGTTCTCCGGTACCGGCGGATATAACTTCCACCGTGACACCGTATTTCGCTTCGAAAGACGGGACCGCCGCCTGAATGAGGCCGTCCGAGTTGGGAGAATACACCACCAGCCTGTCGGTGGCTTCGTCTGTGGCGGGGGCTTCTTTCTTCCCGCCGGCGAAGAGCAAGGTGCTCGAAAGCAGGCAGATTGCCAGAGCAATAACCAGGGTCTTTAACCAATTTTTCATCCTGAACTCCTTTCCTTTCTTCTGAGCGGACCGAGCCGCATGCAGATAATAATGTGTAGTTTAAAGGTAGTTTATACATTCAAGGTTGTCAATCTTAAGGGTACCCTGGACTTACTGTCCCCCACCGTGGACCTGAATAGAGAAAAATCTTGTCCTTTTTGAAGTAAAGCAGCTTTTAGGAACGTATCTCTATCTATATAAAAGGAGAACGCCAATGAGACATCCACCCTTCTGTCCCAATCCCCACTGCCCCTATCATACCGATGCGGGCAGACCTTCCCACTGGTTCATCCGCAAGGGTTTCTACACAACGAAGACAGGAGACAGGTTCCAACGGTATCAGTGCACCCACTGTCGACGACGCTTCAGCTCAAAAACCTTCCACATCGACTACAATGCCAAGGTCACCCTGGATTACCACAGACTTTTAACGTACATGGTATCCGGCATAAGTCTCCGGGCCCTCGGAAGGGCTTTCCAGAGGTCACCGAAAACCATTGCCGGAAAAATCTCCCGCCTCACCCGTCAGTTCCTTGCCTTCAACCGGTTCACCCGCCCTATCTTTAACCTGAAAGAGAATCTGGTGGCCGACGGGTTCGAGAGTTTCGTCGTCAGTCAGTATTTCCCCAACAATTTCAACCTCCTCATCGGTAAGGATTCCCAGTTCGTCTA
>JAFGDJ010000172.1 GCA_016932135.1 Spirochaetales bacterium
CAGTGAAAAAGACTTGAGTATTCCCAGATCCTTCAGTTCTCCTTCCAGGGCCGTTAAAAACCCCAAACGGGAATACACATCCACCAGTAGCTTAAAATAAGAACCTGTTTTATCCGCGAAAGAACGCGTATTTTTTTGAAAAGGAGACAACCGATTCGTCTCCCGCAAGAAAAGTCCTTCAATGGATCTCTCCACATCTTCCGTCCCCACGGTTTGCAGGAACGAAATGGTTGTGTCCTCGTCATCGATCGGTTGGGTACCCAGCATATAGGTGGTGGTCTGTACAAAATATCCCTCTCGTTGCTTGTACCCCAGGGAGGGATGAAAAAACAAGGGATCACCGGGACGGAAAAAAGCGGGGAAATAGAAGATCGGGACGTAGCCCAGGTATAATACCGCGTTTTGTATGGCCCACTCGCCCGGGGCCAGGACCCATATTTTAGAGGCTTTTATGCTGTAATTCGGGGGAAGTCGCTCACTGGAGGTAATGGTGCCCTTGTCGAGGGTAACCACGTTATCTTCCGTTCGAAAAATTGAATCTCCGGAGTAGTAAAAGGTGATTACCTTCTCTTCCGTTGAACGCTCCCTTTCCGATACTCCTTGAAAAAAAACACCTTCCCAGCTGTCGGTATCGAAGGTCAGGCTGTCTCCCCGAAAGACTTCCGATGTTCCATTCCTGGTAAGAACATATTCGATGTTTCCGGAAGCTGTTAAAGAATGCTGATCCTGGTTAAAGACAATACTGTCGGCCTTGATTTCATGGGTTCCTTCTTCCTTTTTATCTTCCAGGACCAGAACAACACCACCGGAAAGGCGAATATAGGATTCCTCCATGACGTCCAGGGTAAAGTAATCAAGTCCGGCGGCGGATTGGATGGTTATACGGCTTTCCCCTTCCGGTTCATTCTGCCGGTCTTCGATATCGATGTTATAGAAAGCCAGGAGTTTTGATTCCAGTTCTTTTCTCGTACCGCTGGACTCGATTCCCAGGCGCTCGCACCAGGCAACCAGTTCGTAATAATTGGAGGTTTTTATATCCAGAGGGAGGGTTTTTTCCAGGATATCGTCGGCAAAGCTTAGCTGAGCTATCAGGAGAAACAGGATCATCCATCGGCTTCGCGAAACCACGGCGATTACCTTTTCAGCACGGAAGAGAGGTATTGCCCGGTGTAGGAGGCCTTGTTTTTTATAATTTTCTCGGGGGAACCGCAGGCAACCACGGTGCCTCCTTTTAACCCTCCTTCAGGGCCCAAATCGATGATATAATCCGCTTGTTTAATCACATCCAGGTTATGTTCAATGAGTACCACGGTGTTTCCCCGGTCGACCAATCGGTGAAGAACCTCCAGAAGTTTTTTCACATCCTCAAAGTGTAACCCCGTGGTGGGTTCGTCCAGGATATAAAAGGTCTTCCCGGTTCCCCTTTTGGACAGTTCAAGAGACAGTTTTACCCGCTGCGCCTCACCGCCGGAAAGGGTCAGGGCGGACTGCCCCAGGGTAATATAATCCAATCCTACCGAAACAAGGGTTTCCAATTTATTGCGGGCTGAGGGAATGGCCTTGAAGAAATCCAAGGCCTCTTCCACGGTCATTTCCAGCACATCGTGGATATTCTTGCCCTTGTAGCGGATATCCAGAGTTTCCTGGTTAAAGCGTTTCCCCTTACAAGCATCGCAGGTGATATAGACATCAGGAAGAAAATGCATCTCTATTTTTATGGTTCCCGCGCCCTGGCAGTTTTCGCAGCGTCCGCCTTTTACATTGAAGGAAAAGCGACCCGGCTTATAACCCCGGGCTTTTGATTCCGGCAATGAGGCAAAAAGATCCCTTAAGGGGGTAAACAAACCCACATAGGTGGCGGGGTTTGACCGGGGTGTCCGACCGATGGGACTTTGATCGATGTTGATAACCTTATCCAGATGTTCGGTTCCCTGTAATTCTCTGAATTTTCCCGCGGGAAGGTGGCTTCTTCCCAGGGAATTGGCCAAGGCGGGGTGAAGAATATCTCCTAACAGGGTTGACTTTCCCGAACCGGAGACTCCGGTAATGGCTATCAGCGTTCCCAGGGGGAAGGTGACATCAATGGACGCAAGATTATGCTCCTGGGCCCCTAAAAGCGTGAGGGTTTTTCCGTTTCCTTTTCTTCGTTCTGTCTTGGAAGGAATTTGGAGATTACCGCTTAAATATCTGCCGGTCAAACTGTTTTTATTTTTCTCAATTTCATCCAGGGTCCCCTGGGCCGTTACATAACCACCGTGGATTCCCGCCCCGGGACCAAGATCGACAATATAATCGGCGGTCCGCAAGGTTTGTTCATCATGCTCCACCACAATAAGGGTATTTCCCAGGTCCCGCAGGTGTTTTAAGGTATGAATCAGCCGGTCGTTATCCCTTTGGTGCAGTCCGATGGTAGGTTCATCCAGGATGTATAAAACCCCTACCAGGGATGAGCCAATCTGGGTGGCCAACCGAATTCTCTGAGCCTCTCCACCGGAAAGGGTTGAAGCTCTTCTTTCCAGGGTAAGGTAATCGAGCCCCACGCTTTCCATAAAGGACAAACGAGCCCGGATTTCCTTCATAATCTGGCTGGAAATGGCCTCTTCGGTTGAAGTTAATTCTAGATTGTTAAAAAAAGAATACATTTCGCTGATGGTCATCAGGGTTGTTTCGTAGATATTCTTTCCACCCACGGTGACAGCCAGGCTTTCCGGACGTAATTTTTTCCCCAGACAGGTGGGACAGGGTTTCTGGGACATAAATTTTTCCATCCACTCCTTCACTCCTTCGGAAGTGGTTTCCAGGTAGCGGCGTTTTAAATCCTTCAGCACACCGGGAAAGGTGGTGGAATATTCGAACTTACCGGTTTTTTTCTTGTTTACATAGGTAACATCGATCCTGTCCTTGGTTCCATGCAGAATGATCTGCTGGATTTTTTCGGGTAAATCCTCAAAAGGGGTGGCAAGGCTGAAATTGTATCGTTTCGCCAAAGATTCAAACCAGCTCCGGTGCCAGGCAGCCTCGGGGTTGTGCGTTACGATTCCCCCTTCCTCGAAGGAAAGGCCTTTATCCGGAATCACCAGGTCGGGATCGAATTCCATGGTAATGCCGAGACCTAGACAGGTTTCACAGGCTCCGTAGGGATTGTTAAAGGAAAAGAGCCTCGGCTGAAGTTCGGGAATACTGATCCCGCAGACCGAACAGGAATTTTTCTGGGAAAAATAGTCTTCGTGGGTTTCCTTTCCCTCGGTCCTGAGGGTAATTATCTGACCGTCCGCCACTTCCAGCGCGGTCTCCACCGACTCGGCCAGACGTTTCCGGATATCCGGCTTGATAATGATTCGGTCTACAATGACGGAAATATCGTGTTTCTTTTTTTTATCCAGCCTGGGGCTATCTTCCAGAGAGGCTGTCTCCCCGTCGATCATTGCCCGGAGAAATCCCGCTTTCCTGGCATCTTCCAGAATTTTCTGATGCTCCCCTTTTTTACCCCGGATAACCGGTGCCAGAATCATCACCTTGCTCCCCTGGGGAAAGGAACAGATTGTATCCAGAATCTGGTCCACCGACTGTTCCTGAATCTTTCTTCCGCATACCGGACAATGGGGAATCCCTATACGGGCGTAAAGCAGTCGAAGATAATCATAGATTTCCGTGACCGTACCCACGGTGGACCGGGGATTCCGGTGAGTGGTTTTTTGCTCTATGGAAATGGCGGGAGATAATCCTTCGATGTAGTCCACATCCGGTTTATCCATTCTTCCCAGGAACTGCCTGGCATAGGCGGATAAGGATTCCACATATCGTCTCTGTCCCTCGGCAAAGATGGTATCGAAGGCTAAAGAGGACTTTCCGCTGCCGCTCATGCCTGAAATGACGATGAATTTATCCCTGGGCAAGGTAATGTCGATGTTTTTAAGGTTGTGCTCCCGGGCACCTTTGATGATAATGTGTTCCATAGCTGTTCGGCCAAACGGTACGATATTTGAGCGTCAGTTTCAAGATACCGGTGAGAAAGTCTCCTGCCTGATACCGGGAAATTAAGGCGACAGGGTAACTATGGGTTCAATAAAAGGAGAACGAAGCTGTTCAGCCGCCTTGAGAACCAAGCTCCGTTCAGAAGAGTGGCGTTGTATAAGAAGCCATAGTTCATCGGCGGATTCGTATTCCCCCACGGCATACAAGGAACCGGCCGCATAATACAGATCTCTGAAGAAATTTATTCTCTCCAGGTACCCTAGGATGCGCTCCTCCCTTTTACAGCGGAGAAGCAATTCCTCTACGGTTGAAACTGTGTAAAGCGGTTCTTTTTGGGCAATCCCGTTGATGCAGGTTGAAAGGCTGTGTAAAAGGGCCAGGGTGAAATGCTCTATCGACTCTTCATAACGGCCGGTACGGTAATAGAATTGGCCTAAGGCTGCGTAGGCGCTCCTGTATTGTGGAATCTCTAGTCTATAGAGTTCCACCAGCTTGTCGATACCCGATTCTTTCAGATTCCGAACCATGGCGTTTCGCAGGGCGATTTTTTCCAGGGTCAATTCATCGGAAGCGATAATCCGGTGTAAGAGGTCTTCATATTTTCCATATTGTTTCGTTTGTTCATAGATGGCCGCCAGGCGATACCGCAGGAGAAAGGAATCTTCCGGGATATAGAGGTTTTTTTCTTCCGCCAGTGCCTGAAGATAGTTTTTTTCGGCTAAATCGTACTCCCCTTCTTCTTCGTAGATCGAAGCTATTCCCATAAAGGCTTCCGGAATATACTCTTTTCGTTCCAGGACCGCCCGGTACATGCGGAGGGATGAGCCGAAATCTTTCTTCTCGTAGTATTCCTTTCCCTTTTCCAGGAGTATCCAGGTCGGCATATCTTCGGGTGCATCGATTGTTTGACTTTGCAGTCCCTGCGTTACCAGGAGAAATAAGATTAAACAGGCCCAGGTTAAGACTTTCATGATGATTCCAACTCCTCAAAAAAGACACGGACGGCTTCTTCCGGCGAAAATCGTCCAAGAATTTCGCCCTTGCGAAAAATCATCCGGTGATTCCCTTCCCCGGTTATTCCCAGGTCGGCAGCGGCCGCTTCGCCCGGCCCGTTGACGGTACATCCCATGACCGCCACAGTGATGTTTTTTCCGCTTTTACGAATCCTGTCTCCGTAGGCTCCTAAAAAAGCCTGGGTATCGAAGGTGGATCGGCCGCAGCGGGGGCAGGATACAATATCGGTACCGGTGGACATACCCAGAGCTCTTAATATTGACTTCCCGGTTATGATTTCGTTTTCTTCACTGTCGGAAAGGGAGACCCGAAGGGTGCTGCCTATACCCCGAGCTAAAAGCTTCGATAAAGCCAGGGTGCTCTTCACGATGCCTTCTACCAGTGGTCCCGCCTCGGTTACACCGAGGTGGAGAGGATAATCATACCTGCAGGCGAAAAGTTCATTGGCTCTATAGGTGGTTTCCACATCGGAGGATTTCAATGAAAAAACCGCATTATAAAAACGGCCTTTTTCCATGATCTCTATTTCTTCTTCCGCCGCCAGGATCATGGCTGAAGCCTGATCCTGTTTATCCTTCACCTTCTGCGGCAACGAGCCGGAGTTGATACCCACCCGGACAGGAATTCCTTTATCGCCGGCTTTTTTTAAAACCTCCAGGGTTTTCCATTCCGGTCCGAGGTTTCCAGGGTTCACCCTAAGCTTCGCAATGCCGGTATCCAAGGCTGCCAGGGCGATACGATGATCAAAATGGATATCCGCCACCACGGGAAAAGGAGCAAGCCGGACCAGCTGTGGAAGGTCTTTCACTGATTTCATATCCGGAACGGCAACCCGCAGAATATCGCATCCCAGAGCTTTAAAGGCCTGGAATCGTTCCCCCAGGCCTTCGAGGCGTCCGGAAAAAGGAACAATGAGCATGCTTTGCACCGTCACCGGGTGATCGCCGCCCAAAGGGACCTCACCCACCATAACAACTTTAGGTTTTTTTATACTGGAGGCGGTTGTATCGGTCATGTACTTTTATGTTCGGAATTCCTTTAGGCCCTGTGAAGAGAAATTACCGGCTTTTAAAAGAAAAGGGATGCCCTATCCCAGGCACCCCCTTTCGTTTTCAAAGCCAATTCCTTAACCCATGGCACCCAGGAGGAATACCATCACGAAGAGGGCGACGGTTTCTATAAGCCCTACCACCATGATGTAGTTACCGAAACCCTTGCCGGTTTCCGCCAGGGCATCGCTGGCACTGGCCCCGGCTTTACCCTGGTACAGGGCTGAAAATCCCATGGCCAACCCGCCGAAGATCCCTGCTGCCATTTTGGCTACCGGGGACGAGGGGGAATCGATAAGCCGGTTCATGAGAATGAAACCGTAAATCGTCTGGGTCAGCGGAGCGCCGACAAAGGTGATGAGCATGAAAGGAGCCGGTTTATTCTGAGCAAAACACTTCTTCCACGCACCCACAGCCGTCATGCCGGCCGTACCCATGCCGATGGCGGAACCTATGGCGGCCAAGCCGAGAACAGCAGCGAACCCTATAAGACCAATATCCATCTATATCTCCTTTTCCTTCAGTTTTTCATTTTCTCTGAAAGGTTCATATTTTATACCGGTCCATTCTATCCCGCGATGACCGGCATATTCGAGCATATTCAAACGGACACCGTGAACAATCACGGACAGAGCGCCCATGGCCAGGTTCAAAGAGTGTCCGAACACGGCAATCAAAGCACCGGCGATAAAGGCTACAACCCCGGAACCCAATCCCGCAGCCATGGAGTTGAAACTGCCGGCGATAGCCACCGTAGCCAGCCCCACGGCGTAGAGCCGTATGTAGGAAATGATATCGCTGAAAGCCGAGATACCGCTTAAAAAGGTCGGCAGGAAATCGGTGAGCCCCCGCAGGACACCCTTAAAGAAAGACGTTCCCTTTTCCTGCTTATCGAAGAGAAATACTCCCAGAAGACCGGAACCGATCATGATAAGGGCGTAGGATGGAATGGGGTATTTTGTGGCGTCCAGGACCAGGTTTAACACCACGTAGTACAGCCCCAGGACCATGACGAGCCATGAAAGGTCCCCGAAGGCCTTTAAGGCCGGAAGCTTTTTCAAAAAGTTCTGGAAATGGGCCAGGACAATATGCGCCGTTCCCACGATAAAGCAGATCAACCGGATGGTTTCACCACTAGTGGGATTGAAACTCGAAATTGCGTCTATAATCAACAGGTTCAGAGGAAACACCTGAGAAAGGGTTTCCGAACCGAACCAGGTACCGGTTATGGCCCCCCAGGCAATGGTGGTGACGCTCAAGGTCATGAGAAGCCTGACCATATCCGAGGGTTTTCGCATTTTTATCCTGATAAAAACGGATAGAATCAGGAAAATAGCCCCATATCCCGCGTCGCCGATGATCACGGCGAAGAAAAAACTGAAAAACAGGAGAAACCACAGGCTTATATCGTATTCATGGTACCCCGGGGTGGTTCCCAGAAGCTTAAAAATCGGTTCTATCATCCGGACAAAACGGTTGTTTCTCACCAGAGTAGGTACCGGGTCACCTTCTTCAGGTTCGGTAATCAAAAGAGCCCAGCCGTATTTTTCGGCTCCTTTTTTCAAGATGTCGATGCTGTCCTCGGGTAGAAAACCCGACAGATACTCCAGCTTTTCATCCTTGGAGAAGTTTTCCCGCACTGTTTCGAATTCCCGGCGATCGTTTAATTCTTCCAGGGCATGGTGCAAAGCAGGAAGATATTTGCCGTAGCCTTTCAGTTTATCCCGCAGGGATTCGATGTCCTTACGTTTATTCTCAACCTGGTCGAGCAGTTCAAGATAATTATATTGCGGCAAGCCCAGGTCCTGCAGGTTGTCTGAAAGGGCCTCTTCAGGAAGAATTGCCGCCAGATAATGGCGGGTTTTCGTCCTGGAAAGCGGAAAAGCAGGATAATCCTGTAACAGGGTAACCTTTTCCGGTGGCAGAGAAAAGAGACGGAGGTCAATGCCCTTCTCTCGCAGGTATCGCAGGTCCGCCGGTGAAAAATCACCCCAGACGGCCATATGCTCCGCCTCTTTTTTCAGGTGGTCCAGTTCATCTTCCTGCCGCCGCACCTCTTCAGTCAGGTCGTTCACCTCCTGAACCAGCTGAAAGACCTCTTCAAGACCCAGTCTTTCAACGGCAGCTTCTTTACCCGAATCGGCCGGTAAAAAGGCCAGGCAGCGCTCTACCCTGCCCCGCTGTTCTTCCAGGGTCTGCAGGCTGTCGGAGGTTTTTTTCTCGGTAGTAACGTGGAGAACTCCAAGTTTTTTCAGCTTTTTCAGAGTATCTTCCCGGTGTTCCGCCATGGTTACCAGGAAGACCTTTTTCATGGTCACAATCATACGGTTATGCTTCCCTTGCCACTTTATTTTTGGCGATTTTCCCCCGTACTACCGATGCGGTTTGCTGGTCCCCCAGGTAAATCCTTATTTTCCGAATATTCTCCCTGGCTTCCGGAATCTTCACCTTCTCGAAGAGATTTACCCGCTGATTGGTTATCCGCAACTCTTCGGACAACAGTTCGATCTGTTTCTGCAAAATCTCCATCTGAGCGTCCAGCACCGCCAGGGCACGAATAAAGATCAGGCCGCTGTCGATCCAAAGGGGAGTCTCAAATAAACTGTAATCCCCTTCGATAAAGGTCATATTCTTGAAAACCGGTATATCCAAGCCGGCGATATTCCCGGTTTCCTGTTCCAGGGTGTCGACCCGGATCAGGTCCTCGGGCCAGATATCCTCGCCGAAAACTTCGATCCACCGCTGGAAATCGGCATCCTTGGCATCCCTTTCCTTTCGGGTTTCCGAAAGTTGAGTCTCCACCTGCCGGATAACCATCTGGAGCTGCTGTTTCTTCAACACCAGGGTGGGAAGATAGCGCTGGAATCGCTTGAGGCTGTCCTTCTGCTTCTTCAGCTCATTTTTGGTTAACTTAATGGCGGCCATG
>JAFGDJ010000023.1 GCA_016932135.1 Spirochaetales bacterium
CGGATAAAGGCGGCCTGTTCACGCTTAGGCAATTGTGAGGCATTACCGACGATGAACTCGTAGCTGAAGGCCTCGATCCTGTCGACCACGGCTTCTCCCGGGGGTTCCAGATGAGTGGAAACGATCCGGCGGTCCGTCCCCGAACGTTCCTTGCTCAGGTACCCCAGGTTTTCGAGGCGCTGCACCAGGCGGGTGGAGGTGAATACCCGGATACCCAGGGCCGAGGCTATCTCTCCTATACTGGCCGACTCCCGTCGGCGCAGGAGCTGCAGCAGGTAAATACCCTGGTAATCGAGACCGAAACGGTCCTCCAGGCTTTTTTCGAAGTGGTATATGGCCCTGAGGCTCCTGTACAGGAGTTCATCGGCCGATGTCCTGGTCAGGGGAATTGTTTTTTTCCTGTTGTCCGCCATGAGCCCTACTCTATCACACCCGGCCCCGAAAGATCGCCCCCTATTTCTTCATCCCTGACCTGGCCGCCAGGAGCATCGGGTCCCACACCGGCGAAAAGGGCGGCGCGTAGGCCAGGTCCAGGCTGTATACCTCTTCCAGGGTCATGCCGGCGGCTACCGCCACGGCTATCGTGTCGATTCTCTTGGCCGAGGGGTGCCCCCCGACGATCTGTCCGCCCTTGACGACCCCGGTGTCCCTGTCGTAGTAGAGCTTCAGGTGCATGGGCGTGGTCCCGGTAAAATACCCGGCCAGGTTTTTCGCCTTCACCGCGGCAACATCGATAGTATCCAGACCGTAGCGTTCCACCTCCACCGATCCGATACCGGTTTTTGAAAACTCCAGGTCGAAGACCCGGCTTACGGCGGTTCCTAAAATCCCCGGAAAGGCTTTTGGTTCCTCACCCATGAGTTCCGCGGCGATGTTCTCTCCGCACATTCTTCCCTGCCGGTTGGCTCCCAGGGCCAGGGGGATGAAAACATCCCGATCCAGCCCTCGATGGTACACGGTGGCGCAATCCCCGGCGGCATAGATATCCGGATCGCTGGTCTTCAGAAAACGGTCCACTAATACGGCCTTTTTCTCCCCCAGATTGAGCCCCGCTTCTTCGGCCAGGCCGCTGTTCGGCAGAACTCCCGCGCTGACTAAGGCGATGTCCGCCTCGAGACGGGTACCGTCTTCCAGTTCCACCCCCTCGAGCTTGCCGGAACCGAAAAACGAGGTCACCTTCTTTCCCGTGAGAAGCTTCACGTTCTGCCGTGCCAGTTCCTCTTCCAGTAAAGCGGAGAAATCCTCATCCAGCAGGGTCAAGATCCTCGGCAAGGCTTCCACCACCGTTACTTCCATCCCTCGCTGCCGGAAGGCTTCTGCCGTTTCAATACCGATATAGCCCCCTCCGAGAATCACCGCCCGGGAGGGCTTTTTTCCCAGCATGAAACGCTGCACGTCCAGACCGTCCTGGAATTCCTTCAGGGTGAACACCCCCGGCAGGTCCAGCCCCTTCATCGGGGGTTTGAAAGCCCGGGCGCCCGTGGCTAGAACAAGTTTCTCGTACTCGGTATCGTGCCGCTGTCCCGAAACCAGGTTATGCACGGTAATTGTTTTCTTCTTCGGGTCCAGCGCGGTGACCTCATGCTCCGTATAAAGGTCAATACCCCGTTTCTCCCGGGCATCCTGCACGGAGAGAACCTGCAGCCGTTCGGGACCCTTGACCTCTCCGCTCAGCAGGTAGGGCATACCGCAGGCACCGTAGGATATATAGGGTTCTCTTCCGTATACCACGACTTGAAGGTCGGGCATGCGCCTTTTCAATTCGCTGGCCGCGCTCATACCGGCGGCTACGGCTCCGATAATGACAACTGGTTTCATGGGTGGGTCTCCGTCTTTAAGCGTTATACTTCATTTATATTACTTTTTTACTATATAATCAAGTTTTTTACGATGCGGCGGAAAGCAGCTCCGTGGCCATATCGGTTTTAATAAGATAGCCGGTCCGCAAACAGGTGTCAAAAAGCTCCCGGCTCATATACTCGTCCAGGGTTTTGGAGTAATCTTCATATTCGCTGGTGATGCGGACATCAAAACCGTCTTCCTTCTCCGCCGTTATTTCCAGCCAGGTTTTTACCGTGCTGTTGCCTTTCACTGCGTATCGTATCATTCTTTTATCACCTCTCTTCCGGTTTCTTTCTTCTTTAAAACATCGGCAGATCGGAAGGAGGTGTTAAGACGATCGTATTATTCCGGTACTAAGGCGGTGAGACCCTGGATAATACCTTCCATCATCTCTGAAACCTTCGATAAGCCTTCTTTTGGATCCAAGCCCGGTTCCGTGCGGCAGGAGGCGTAGAATTTTACCTTGGGTTCGGTTCCCGACGGCCGAACGGTAACCACTGCTTGATTATCCAGAACAAACTGCAGGACATCCGAAGCGGGGAGGTCAATATCCCGCTGATCCCCCGAAGCCGTATTCCAGGCTTTCCGATGGAGATAATCCCGCACAACCTTTACAGCCTGAGGACCGAAGGATTCCGGCGGAGTTTTCCGCAGCCCCTCCATCAAAGTCTTCATGTCTTCCAGACCTTTTTGCCCTTTAAAGGTTTTAGAAATCAGGACTTCTTTGAAACAGCCGTGTTTTCTGTACAATTCATACAGATGATCCAGTAAACTTTTGTTTCGAGAACGATTCCAGAGGGTCATTTCCGCCGTCATTAGGGCCGCCGATACGGCGTCTTTATCCCGGATCTCCGTCTCCACCAGGAAGCCGTAGCTTTCCTCGCCCCCAAAGACGTAGGAATCTCCCGACTTTTCGAACTGGTTCATTTTTTCACCGATGTATTTAAAGCCCGTCAGCACATCGACGCACCGGGCGCCGTAACTTTCGGCGATAAGCCGCTGCAGCTCCGTGGTGACAATGGTTTTCACCACCGCCGGATTTTTCGGCATGTTTCCCTGCTCGACCTTGGTCCGGAGAATATAGTCACAGAGTAGAGAACCCAGCTGGTTTCCCGTAATAAGGACGAAATCACCCTGGTGAGGCACTGCGATGCCGAATCTGTCGGCATCGGGGTCCGTTCCCATAACCAGGTCTGCCTTTTCTTTTCGCCCCAGCTCCACGGCCATCTCCATGGCCGAAGCTTCTTCCGGGTTGGGATACTTCACCGTGGGGAAATCCCCGTCGGGTTCCCGCTGTTCAGGCACAGTGAGAATCTCAATACCCAGTTCACGAAAAACTCGCTCCACCGGGTAGGCTCCCGTGCCGTGAAGGGGTGTATAGACGATTCGGACGGAAGAACTCTCCGCGGCGATAACCTCCGGCCGGGTGATATAGGTTTTCAGCATGGCGAAATAAGGATCGTCCACCGTCCGATCGATCAAATTGAGAAGCCCCTTTTCCAAGGCTTCCTTTTTCGACATTTTTGGAAGCTCACCGGAAACCTGCCTGACCTCTTTGATAATCCCCTGGTCATGGGGGCTCACGATCTGGCAGCCGTCGTTCCAGTAGACCTTGTAGCCGTTGTATTCCGGAGGATTATGGCTGGCGGTAACCACCACCCCGGTGTCACAATGTAAAAATCGAACGGCCCAGGAGAGCATGGGAGTTGGCCGGGGAGCAGAAAAAAGGTAGGTGCGAATTCCCAGGGCACAGAAAGTCAGGGCGGTCTCTTCGGCAAAGAGTTCCGAATAGCGGCGCGAATCATAGGCAATGACCGCTTTTGGGTTCGTCGCACCGTGGTCCAGAACATACCGGGCAAGACCGCTGGAGGCTTTTCGGATGGTTAAAGGATTCATCCTGTTGGTTCCGCCGCCGATGACCCCCCGCAGTCCCCCGGTGCCGAAATCCAGGTCCCGGTAAAACCGATCGGACAGGTCGTCCCAGGCTTCTTCCCTGACCAGTTCTTCGATTTCTTTAACGAACCGAGGATCCTCTTCCCGGCGGCAGTATTCTTTTATACGCCGAACCAGTTCCTGCTTTTCCATCATGCGCCTCCTTTTTTTCTTTGATCCGTCATCCAGCGAAGGATTCCTTCGGGCCGGCGAAACACAACCTCCGCGCCGGCTTCTTTCAGTTCCGCCGTGGAGCGGAATCCCCAGGCTACCGCCGCGCTTACCATGCCTGAGGACCGGCCGGTGATAATGTCCACCTCCGAATCTCCCACGAAGAGAAGTTCTTGAGGCTTTAATCCCATACGGCTGGAAAGGGCTTTTGCCGATGAAGGGTCCGGTTTCATGGGATATCCGTCTTCGGCTCCCTGTACCGCGACAAAGGGAAATCCCCGGAGGACATCCCTCACCACCTGTTCCACCAAGTCATGGGCCTTATTGCTCAGCACCGCCAGGGGAAAACCTTTTTCATGAAGCCCCTGAAGCATTTCCTGAATACCCGGATAAGGTTTTGTCGTTGTTATCGGATCTTCGCCGTAATATCGGATGAGAAGTTCCCCCGCCTTTCGTGCGGTTTCACCGTTCCTCACCTCCTCGGGCAGAGCCCTGCGAGCCGTCTCCCGCAGGCCGTAACCGACAAATCGTTTGTAAGCCTCAGGAAGATGGGGCGGGAAACCCAGGTCCCTCAGCACCCGGTTCATGGCGGCGGCTATATCCCCTAGGGTGTCCACCAGTGTACCGTCCAGATCAAAAATAATACCTTTCTGTCGTTGGCTTTTCATTTTTCGGGTTATCATTATACTCTATTCCCATGAGTCTGAATACACTTAACCAGAAATCCTTTTACCCGAAGCTGACCTTCGAAACCCTGGAAATCTGTTCTGTCGAAGGCCTGATCGATCCTCGCAGCCGGATGGGGACGGACCTGAAGGGAGTGAGGGCATGAAGAAGAAAACCCCTGCCGGCCGGGAGGCCTTTGAAGCCTATTACGCCGCCCTGTACGGCAGCCGCTGGCCTTCTTTGAAGGAAGCCCTGTTACAGGAACCGGTGTACGAAGAATTACGGGCCGGTCTTCTGAAGAGCTATTTCCTCGATGGAGCGTCCACCCTGCCGGTCAAGGCCCTGGATGTGCATTCCGGCATGAGGGTGCTGGACCTCTGCGCGGCTCCGGGGGGAAAATCTTTGCTGCTGGCCCTGGCAGCGGGAACCGAGGGTTCCCTGACGGCCAATGACCGTTCCTCGGCCCGCAGAGCCCGGCTGAAACGGGTTCTCCAAGAGCACCTGCCCGCGGAGCTGCGGGAAAGGGTCTTCGTCACCGGCCACGACGCGGCCCGGTGGTGTCTTTATGAAACCGATGCCTATGACCGGGTTCTCCTGGACGCTCCCTGTTCTTCGGAAGGTCATGTAATCCGCGCCCCGGAAGCCTTGAAGATCTGGAGCCCCAAAAGGCCTCACCACCTTGCCCGACAGGCCTTTTCAATGATAGCATCGGCCCTCAGGGTGACACGCCCCGGCGGTCTGCTGGTATACGCCACCTGCTCCCTGGTGCCGGAAGAAAATGACGGACCGGTGGAACGGCTTGTACAGCGCTATGGTGCCATGGCGGAGGTTCTGCCGGCGGAGGCTCCCTGGGGAGAGGCGACCCCTTTCGGAAGGATCATCCTGCCCGATACCGCCGGGGGCAGGGGCCCCATCTATTTTGCAGTAATCAGGAGAAAATATGACCCAGGATGTAGCGATAGTCCGTTGTGACAGTTATGAAGGAAAAGAGGTCTCTTCAGCCCTGGAAAAGGCCATGGACCTCTGTCCTCCGCCGGATGTTCAGGGGAAAACGGTGTTGTTAAAGCCCAATATTCTCTGGGATTCCCCCCCAGAACTGGCCATCACCACCCACCCGGAGATCGTCCGGGGAGCGGTGCAGCTTTTTTTCCGCCGGGGAGCGGCCCGGGTACTGGTTGGGGATTCCCCGGGGCTGCACTCGAAGAGTTTTCCCACCGATTCCTGCGGTATTCGGGAAGCCGCGGAATCCGCCGGAGCCGAGTGGATCGATTTTAACGGAGAAAAAACCACCCTGCCGGTGCCTGGAGCCCGGCGGGTCAAGAAATTCACCCTTACCCGGGCGGTAGAGGAAGCGGATCTTATCGTCAGCCTGCCGAAAATGAAGACCCATACCCTGATGTACTACACCGGAGCCATGAAAAACCTCTTCGGCCTGGTTCCGGGGACCTTGAAGGCTTCTTTCCACGCCCGTTACCCGGGGCAGGAAGCCTTTGCATCGGTGATGATCGATCTCAATGCCGGCCTAAAGACGGCCGCTTACGCCCTGATGGACGGGGTAATCGGGCTGGAGGGTCCGGGACCGGGAAAGGCGGGAAAACCAAAACGGATGGCCCTGATTCTGGCTTCGGACAACCTTCTGGCCATGGACCTGGTGGCTTCGGGACTGATGGGCTACGACGCTCCCCTGCTGCCCATGAACCGGGAGGCCCTGCGACGGGGTTTGTGGCTGAAGAATGCCGAAGACCTGGCGGTGAAGGGCTTGTCCCTCGAGGAGGCGAAGCCGGAACACTTCGAGACCGTTCCCCTGCCCCGCCGTCGAAGCAATCTTCTGAACTACCTCACCACCAGCTTTTCCCTGGTGGTGAAGTCCCAACGGCGCCCGAAACCGACCTTCGATCACCGGGTCTGCATACGCTGCGGGAAATGCATCGAGATATGCCCCGCAGGAGCCCTTTCCTACACCGGCACGGGGTCGTCACGGCTCGTCCTGCTTAATGAAAAGGCATGCGTACGCTGCTACTGCTGCCACGAGATCTGCCCCGTGGGAGCCATCAGTGTCGGGGAGCATCCTCCTCAATAACAAAGAATACCCGGCCGAGCTCCTCGGAAAGCCGATAGAGCCCCTTCAGTACCGCCTCACCGGTTTTTTCCGCTTTTTTTTCATCCACGATATCCTGTTCCACCAGGAAATCGGCAATGGCCCAAACTGCCTCCCGGGAGGCTTCCTTTGAATCGTTTTCGGGAAAGGCCATGACCCGACCCGACAGCCTGTAGAGCTCTCCCTTTTCGTGGGGAGTCGATGAAACCACCGGCACGCTCCACTGGTCGTCGCCGAAGAGGAACAGGGATGAATCAACCAGGGGGATATTGATGACCTGCAGCACCTCGCCGTCTATCAGGACGGTCTTCCCGCTGTAAGCCTGGGGATTTTCCACTATCCTGGAAATGGGTGTTGCCGTGACGCAGCCGAAGAAGATCAGGGAAACTGGGATAGCGAGGAAATAAAAAGCAAACCGTTTCATAGTATCATGCCTCCATGTTTTTAATCGCCGGTTTTCTTAACCGAGGCGCTTGCATAATGTGTCTAAATCAAGTAACTATATCCGAAACAGCGGCCTGCCGCAAGAAAAGCGGAAGCCGGTGAAACAGCGGTAAGGAGCAACGGCACCCATGGAGCCCCGTATTCTCATAACCACAGCCCTTCTCACCCTGGCTCCCATTTCAGAACTCCGGGGCGCCATACCCTACGCTCTGGCTCAAGGGTTCCCCGTGGTTTTCACCTATCTGTTCTGTGTTCTTTTGAACGCCTCCTTAGGACCCCTGGTGTACCTTTTCCTGGAAACCCTGCACACCCTTTTTTACCGCATGGGGTGGTACCGCCGAATCTTCGACGCCCTGGTCCTCCGGGCCCGCACAAAGGTCCATGACAAGGTCGAACGCTTCGGCTATGTGGGCATCATGCTTTTTGTCGCCGTACCCCTGCCCATCACCGGAGCCTATACCGGTGTTCTCGGCGCGTGGATCTTGGGGCTGAAACGGAAGCAGGTATGTCTGGCGGTGCTGGGCGGAGTGATTATCTCCGGGGTCATCGTAACCCTGATCAGCTATTTCGGCATTCAAGCCCTCTCAATTTTTATCAAGGAATAAGTCGGTTCAACGTGAGTGTATTAGACAACCCTCTCCTCAACCCGCAGCAGCGTGAGGCTGTGGATACCATCGAAGGGCCATTGTTGATCATCGCCGGGGCCGGGTCGGGGAAGACCCGGACCGTTACCTGCAGGATCGCCCGTATGTTGGAGCTGGGTATTCCACCCGAAGCTGTTTTAGCTTTAACCTTTACCAATAAGGCCGCCCGGGAAATGGCCGAACGGGTGGCATCTCTCATCGGCAAGACTTCCCGGGGTCTGACGGTGAGTACCTTTCACGCCTTCGGGGTGCGGCTCCTGCGGGACCATATTCCCCTGGCCGGCTGGAAGGAGAATTTCAGCATCTACGACCAGGGCGATAAAATCAGCCTTATCAAAGAAGCCTCTCGGAATCTTCGCGCCGGCAGTGAAAATACAGATTTATACCGGATCGCCTCCCTCTTTTCCGCGGTGAAAACGGGCCGAGGCCGCTTTGAAGGAAGTGACATGCCTTTAAAAGGGCTGTATGAGGAATACCAGGCTCTGCTGAAGGTGTACAATGCCGTGGATTTCGACGACCTCATCGTTCTTCCCGAGATGATTCTCTCCGCTCATTCTAGAGCCCTGGAAAAGGTGCGGGATACCTACCGCTACATTATGGTTGATGAATTTCAGGATACCTCCGCGGCTCAATACCGGCTTCTCCACCTCCTGGGGTCGGAGCATCGCAATGTGTGCGTGGTGGGGGACGACGATCAGTCCATCTACTCCTGGCGAGGAGCGGATTATCACAATATTCTCGCTTTCGAAAAGGATTTTCCCGAGGTAAAGGAAATCAAGCTTGAGCAGAATTACCGCTCCACCGGTACGATTCTCACAGCGGCCAACAACCTGATCGCCCACAATAAAAATCGGAAATCCAAGGAACTGTGGACCGGCAGCGACGGCGGAACCCATATCGAACTCTTCAGTCCGGAAAACGAGTACGAAGAAGCCCGCTATATCGCTAGGATTATCCGGGAACTCTCCCTGCGGGAAAGGAAAACCTACCACGATTTCGGGGTACTGGTGAGGGCTAATAGCCTGACGGCGGTCATAGAGGAGGTTTTTCTCGATGAGGGCATCCCCTACCGGGTTTCCGGCGGTATGAGTTTCTTTCAGCGGGGAGAGGTGAAGGATATTATCGCCTACCTCCGGCTGCTGTTGAACGGCGACGACGACATCAATTTTCTCAGGATCATCAACACCCCTCGGCGGGGGATCGGCCGGACCACCTTGACCAGGATACGGGAGGAATCGGACCTTAAGAAACAGAGTCTCTACTCTTCCGCCCAGGCCCTGGTCCACGCCGCCGACACGCCTCTGGACGGCCGGGCAATAAAAAACCTCAAGGAATTCCTCGATCTCCTGGATGATTTCAGCCTGAGGATCAGGGAAAGGAATAAGCTCTCCGAAACGGTCCGGCTCCTGGTGGACCGGGTGGAGTTCTGGGGATTCCTCTTGCAGGAACACCCGAAAAACACCCAGGTGGCCAAATGGAAATACGACAATATCCAGCGGTTCATCGGGATGATCGATGCCTGGGAACGGGACCCGGACAACCGGAGGAAAGACCCCTGGGCTTTTCTCAACCGCATTACCCTGACCACCCAGGAGGAAGATGGACAGGGCGAACAGGGCAAGGTGGGGCTCATGACAATTCACGCTGCCAAGGGGCTGGAGTTCGACACGGTATTCCTTCCGGCCCTGGAAAAGGGTATCCTGCCCCACCGGAGATCCCTGGAGGAAAATGAAAGCAACCTGGAGGAAGAGCGGAGGCTTTTTTACGTGGCTATCACCAGAGCGATGAACCGGCTGTTCATCACCTGGTGCAGAAAACGCCGGGTGATGCGGGAGGAAATCGAGGCGGAAGTATCCCCCTTCCTGGAGGAATTACCCAAGGACCTGGTTATGTACCACACCCCCGAAACGGCGGCCAAGCCGGAAGAAGTGGCGGCCCTCTTCGAAGCCTTCAGAGCCGCCCGGAAATAAAAGCTCTTCAGCGAAGACCCACCGCCACCAGCCGCTGGGCTTGCGGGCCGTAGGGTGAACCGTCCAGGTCTCCGAAGACCGTAACGGAAGAAAAGCCGGCTTTCTTAAGGGCTTCGGTCAATTCATCGGCGCTGAAAACCCGGTGGGAAAAGGTGTATTCGTGTCTCCCCGCCTGGTCGTAGAGGATCCATCGATTCCATAATCGCCCGTAATTCTCTTCCGCCCGGTACCGGGAAATGACAAAGTTGCCGTCGGTCCGGTACCATTCCTTTGAACGAAACTGCTCCATGAGGATTTCCTTTCCCACCGTATCCACCAGGAAACCGCCCCCGGGCTTCAAGCTGTCCCGGATATTTCTGAAAACTTTGATGTCATCCTCCGGATCATCGAAATAACCCACGGAAATGAACATATTCACCGCCCCGTCGAACCATTCCTCTCTTCGAAAGGCCAGCATATCGTCTTTCACGAATTCCACCTCTACCCCTTCGGCTTCGGCGGTCTCCTCGGCGGCTTCCAGATACAGTCCCATCTGGTCCACCCCGGTGACCCTTAAACCCCGGGCGGCAAATTCCACGGAATGACGTCCCACCCCGCAGCAGGCATCCAGCAGCCTGTCTCCCGGCTTCATCTGCAGCAGTTCCGCCGCCCTTTGGGCTTCCAGCGGCGCGTTAACCCAGCGCTGGTTGTCGAACAGGACCGACGAAAAGGTAAGCCAGAAATCGGTGTCCCTGTACCATTCCATGGTTTCCAGTATGGGTCATTTCCCCGGCCGGCGCAAGGCTGGACATGAAAGCGAGATATCAGCCATAATGCCCTCATGGATGAACGCACAGCCCGTGAACTGATTGTCGAAGTCGGGAAACGACTTTACGCCAAAGATTTTGTGGCTTCCAACGACGGGAATATTAGCCTTCGATTGGATGAAGAACGCCTTCTCATCACCCCTACCGGGGTGAGTAAAGGATATATGACGGAGGAAATGCTCCTGGTGGTGGATCTGCAAGGCCGGGTCCTCCAGGGGAAGATGAAAACCACCTCTGAAATGCCCCTGCACCTGGCCATTTATGAAGAACGGCCGGATGTACAGGCCGTGGTCCACGCCCATCCCCCCACAGCCACCGGTTTTGCCGTGGCTCGAATCGGTTTAGATAAAATCTCCCTGCCGGAGGTGATCTATAACCTGGGGGCTATCTCCCTGGCCTCCTACGGAACCCCTTCCACCAATGAATTGCCCAACGCTGTCAGAAAGGTCATCGGCGACAGCGACGGGGTTCTTCTGGCCAACCATGGCGCGGTAACGGTAGGGTCCGACGTGATGCAGGCCTATTACCGCATGGAAACCCTGGAAGCCGTGGCGAAGATTACCCTGACCGCCAGGCTTCTGGGGGGCGAAACCTTCCTTCCCCAGGAAGAGGTGGAGCGCCTCTATGCCATGAAGAGGGGAAGTATAACAAAAACGGATATCGATTCCGCCATGGTGGCCGAGGTAATTGCCCGGGTTATGAAGGAATTGGAAGACACGTAACCCTTCCTTCCGATCAGAACTCCCTTCAGTCACCGCCCGCAGCTCTATTGCCGGTTCCTCATTTTTACGTTGCCTTATGTATGTAGTATTCTCTATATTATAATCATAGTATTTAATATACTGAACCAGTCCTTAAAGGAGGAGTCTATGGCACTTTTAAAAACCAGTTATCTGGGAATGGAATTGAAGAACCCTTTCATCGCGGGAGCATCAAGCCTGACATCTCAAAGGGACACGGCAAAACGATTGGAAGACACCGGAGCGGCCGCTCTGGTTACCCCCTCGCTGTTCGAAGAACAGATTCAACTGGAATCCTTTGTCCTGGAAGAAGAGATTCACCGGTTCGATAACCTCTATGCCGAAATGACCGATTTATTCCCCGAAATCAAACACTCCGGTCCGGAGGCCCATCTCAGGATGGTGGCAGACCTGGCTTCGAGCCTGGAAATTCCCGTCATCGCCAGCCTCAACGCCGTTCAGCCGGAGACCTGGGTTCATTATGCCGGTCTTCTGGCGGAAACCGGGGCCAAGGCCCTGGAACTGAACTTCTACGCCACCCCCACGGACCCAAGCCGAAGCGGAAAGGATATCGAACAGGAACAATTGGCGATCCTACGAAAGATTAAGGAGAAGGTAGCCTTGCCGTTGAGCGTCAAACTCAGTCCCTTCTATACCAATCCTCTGCATGTAATCCGGTCCATGGAAGAAGCCGGGGCCGACGGGTTTGTCCTTTTCAACCGCTTCTTCGAGCCCCTGATCGACCCTCAAAAGGAACGGAACCTGATCCGGCACACCTTGAGCGGTTCCAACGACAACGGCATAACCCTGCGGTTCACCGGCCTCATCGGCGGCGAATCCAAAGGGGATATCTGTGCCTCTTCGGGGATTATGACCGGTCTTGATGCCGCTTCCATGATCCTGGCCGGGGCATCCTGTGTACAGGTGGTCAGTACCCTGTATAAAAACCCGGTGGGGAACATGGCAGGGTTGATCGAGGAGCTGGAATCCTGGATGGAGACCAAGGGATACCCGGATCTGTATTCCTTCCGGGGAAAACTGTCGGCGAAAAACAATCCCGACCGATGGGCTTACCGGCGGGCCCAGTATGTGAAAATGCTCATGGATCCTGCCGGCGTAATAAAGACCTATCCTTCGAATTGACGAAGGAAGCTCCGCCTTGGCCTAAGGTCGATGTCTAGGATATACTCGGAGGATCATGGCTTACAGCACAGAGGCTTTTCTTCCTGCCACCCGGGATGAACTTCTATCCCGCGGCTGGGACCGGCCGGACATCATCCTGGTAACCGGAGACGCGTACATAGACAGCCCCCTGGTGGGCACCGCGGTCATCGGCCGGGTGCTGGAGCACGCGGGGTACCGGGTGGCGGTGATTCCCCAGCCGGCAACGGACTCGGAAAAAGACATTACCCGCCTGGGGGAACCGAAGCTCTTCTGGGGCGTTACTTCCGGGTGCGTCGACTCCCTGGTATCCAACTACACGGCCTTGAAAAAACGTCGCCGCCGGGATGATTATACCGCCGGCGGGCTGAACAACCGGCGCCCCGACCGCTCCCTTATTGTCTACACCAACCTTATCAGGCGGTATTTCAAGAACACCGTACCCATTGTGCTGGGCGGGATCGAGGCAGGCACCCGGCGGATCGCTCATTACGACTTCTGGAGCGACAGTGTCCGGCGCTCGGTACTCTTCGATGCCAAGGCTGATATCCTGGTGTACGGCATGGGTGAAAAGGCCGTCCTGGAAATCGCCCAACGAAGGAAAGCAGGATTATCCCTGGACGACCTGCCGGGGACCTGCTCCATCTCCCGGGAAAACCGCCATGGGTACGCAGAGATTCCTTCTTATGAAAGCGTGGTAAAGGATCGGGATGCTTTTTCCCGAATGTTTAAGCTCTTCACCGAGGCGGCCGAAAAAGATGAGAGTTTCGTCCAGCTTCATGGGGACCGCTACCTGCTGCATCATCGGCCGGCGCCTTTTTTACGCCAGGAAGAGCTGGACGCCCTTCACGCCCTGCCGTACCGCCTGGAAGCCCATCCGATCCATCAAAAGGAAGGACCGGTTCGAGCCCTGGAGACGATCCGCTTTTCGTTGGTAAGTCACCGGGGCTGCTATGGGGGCTGCAGTTTCTGCTCCATCTCCGTGCATCAGGGTTCCAGGATTATAAGCCGAAGTGAATCTTCCATCGTAGAGGAAGGGCGGGCCTTCACCCGGCATCCCCGGTTCAAGGGTATCATTTCCGACGTGGGAGGCCCTACGGCCAATATGTATATGACCGGCTGCAGTCTGCCGGTGCCCTGCTCCCGGGCCCAGTGCCTTTTTCCGCAGCCCTGCCCGAAACTGAACACGGACCACAGTCCCCAGCTGAGGCTGCTGGAAAACCTCCGGCAGCTTCCGGGAGTACGTCATGTTTTTATAGCTTCAGGACTCAGGCATGATCTTGTTTTGGCGGATCCGAAACATGAGGAGTATATAAACGCCCTGGTGCGGCATCATGTATCCGGACAGTGTAAGACAGCGCCTGAACATGTACAAAAAAGTATACTTAAAGTTATGCGAAAACCTTTGCCGGAAAGCCTGTTAACCTTTAAAAACCTGTTCGACCGGTTTTCTCAGGACGCGGGGAAAAAGCAATTTCTTACCTATTACTTCATTGCCGCCCATCCGGGGTGCACTCTCCAGGATATGAA
>JAFGDJ010000173.1 GCA_016932135.1 Spirochaetales bacterium
AATTATCATCCTGTCCGGGCGGATATGGCCCATGCCTGGGTAGAGGTGTTTTTCCCGGAATACGGTTGGGTGGAATTCGATCCCACCTCCATGAACATCGCTCCGGGGGAGGAATACCAGTTCGCCGATATGGATATGCGGGAGGTTTCCCGGCTTATCGAAGAGATCCTCAGGAACCGATACCAGCTCACGGAAGATGAAGGGCTGGAAGAAACGGAAGAAACAGAGTTGCCCTGGTATCGGAAAACCCTGGACAGCCTGAAACGGCTTTTAGCCTTCTGGTACCTGGTGGTGCCATTGCTCTATCTGGCGGGTTGTTTCACCGCCCGGTGTATCCTTTATGTACGTTGTTACACGGTGAAAGAGGCCGGGCAGAGGACCCGTCGATTCTATCGGCGGAGGGTGTTTATGCTCCGGTCCCTGGGGGCGGGCCGGCGGGGAAACGAAACGGTCTGGGAGTACGCCCTTCGTCTGGACCAGGGGTATGGCCTTTCCATGGCGGATTTAACGGAAAGCTATTTAAAGGCTCTTTTTTCCCTTTCCTTTGAACAGGAGGACCTGGCGGCGGCCCTGGACCGGGATAAAGAGGTTTCTCAGGCTGTGCGAAGGGCTTTTCCGTGGACCGTCCGTGTCCTGGGGTTCCTCAATCCCTTGGGCATCCGGGGGAGGCGGCGATGAGGCGGCTTCTTTCTGTTCTCCTTTTGGCCGGCGGTTTTCTCGCTATCCTGGCAGCCGAAGAGGAGTACCGGGATCTGGAATGGTACCTGCAGGAAGCCGCCGACGCGGTGGACTCGGAACGGTATGAATACGCGGTGACGATCCTGGTGGAAGGCAGCGAAAAATACCCCGACAACCCGGTGTTTCCCGCCAGGCTGGGAGATTTGTATTTTGACAAGGAACTGTATTCCCTGGCCTTGAAGGAATATCAGCGGGCCAAGGAGAGGGACCCGGAGGATTTTGATCTTCTCTACTCCCTGGCCACCACCCAGGGGATGCTCAATCGAGACCTGGAATCTACCGCCACCCTGGAGGAACTGCTCCTGCTCTATCCCGATTCTTTGGATGTCATTATTGACCTTGGGTGGATGTACTTCAAGACATTTCAGCTTGCCCGGGGGGAGCAGCTCTTACGGGACGCCCTGGAAACCTACGGCGTGGAGCCCGGTTTATCCATGACCTTGGGAACCGTCTACGCGGGAATGTACGACTACGAGAAGGCGAAGCGTCATTATCTCGATTCCATCGAAGCGGCCCTGGAAGAAGGCAGGACCTACTTCGCTTCGGTGGCCTATTACAACCTTTCCCTCCTGGAACAGACCTTTTACCGCTTCAACGATGCCTTGGACGCCACCCACCGGTCTTTGCAGATGGCTGAAAGGGCACCCGGTCGCATAGCCCTGGGAGAACTCTATCAACTCCGGGCCGACTATCCCGGCGCCCGGGGGGAATACCAGAAAGCCTTTTCCCTGGATACAACCCCGTTGGCAAAACTGAACCTGGCGGATCTGTATCTCGAATTCGGTGATCCCCGGCAGGCCCTGGCGTATCTGGAGGAGGTAAAAAACACCTCGGATACCTCCTGGATGTTTTATTTCGGCACCGATTTGAAACGGCATCAACTGGAACTTCACAGGATTTCCATGGATCTGTATCGATCCTTATCTTTCACGGTCCTCGCCGAACCCCGAAGAGGATTACAGCGTCTGTCCGCTTTCTTGAGGCATCTGGGGTATCGGGCTCTGTCCTGGTACCACGGCCGGAAATACCGGAGTCTCTGCCTGGAAGTGGGAACATCGTACCTGGAGGATGGAAATGTCCTGGATGGAAACTGGTTTTTTTACAAGGGAAACCAGGACTATCCTTTTGTGGCTCGGAAATACCTGGAAAGAGCCGAGGTCTTCGAAACTTCCCTGGCCCCGGAAGCCGCGCCCTGGTATACCCTGGAAAAGGGAAAACTTTTAGAGAATCCGGAATATCTGGCCGCGGCGGCGGAAGATCTGGATACTGAATGGGAACGCAGCGGAAGGGTGGAAGCCCTGGCCTTTCTTACCCCCCTGGTGTACCGGATCGATTCCTTCCGGGGCGCCGCGCTGTACCGGGAGCTCTATAAACTCAACCCCGGTGTTTTCAACCGCTTCGGTATTACCCTCCCCGTAAAAGTGGAAGGAATGGTTCCCCCTAGGGTAAAACGCCTGTTGAAGCGTTCGCCCTTCAACCCGGTGAAAAAAGCGGCAGAGGCGGCTTTTCTTCTGTCCTTTGAAGGCCCCGGTGAAGGGGCTCTGGTGATACGGCTCCTGGAACCGGACACCGGAAGTCCCCTGAAAGCCGTCGGTTTTCCCGAAACTCCCCTTTCGCCCGGGGGCGCTGCGGTGCTGGTGGAAGAGCTTATTGCGAAATTCTTCTATATTGATTAAACTTATCCGGTGAATGATGGCGATAATATCATCCATGTGTTTGTGGACTCCCGGCTGAAGGATTTTCCTGAATTTTATGCCAATCCCGCAAACCTTCAGGTTCGACGGTTTCCCTCTTCCCGGATGCCTGTACCGAAAGACCATGAACGAGTGGTCTGGTTTTTTCATGCCCGATCGTACCTGGAACTGTTGAGCAAAAAGCGATCGGTACAACTGGAACCGAAATCGGTTATTCTCATAGACCCCGAAGAAAGCTATGCCGGAAATGAAGACGGCATACTGTTCCGCCGCTTGCCCAAGGTGCCCTGCCCTGAAGCCATCGGGGAACTGATTCGTTCGGTGGATCAAATGAGAATGCTCCGTGCCCTGATGGCGAAGAATGAACTGGCTTTGAAACGAAAGGAGCAGATTAACCGGGAACTTCTGAGTATAGCCATCGCTCTTTCCGCCGAACGAGACAACCGGAAGCTTCTCAATCTTATTCTGGAAAAATGCCGGGAGATCACCCATTCCGATGCCGGCAGCCTCTATCTGATAGAACGGGATGCCGAAGGGGTGGAACAGACCCTGCTGTTCAAGATAGCCCATAACGATTCTAATCCCACCGACTTTACCGAGTTCCGCATGCCCCTGAACAGATCCTCCATTGCCGGATACGTGGCCGTAACCGGGGAGATTCTGAATATCCCCGACGCTTATACCATTCCTCCCGAGAGCGGTCTGGTTTTTAATAAAAGCTACGATGAAGCCACGGGGTACCGCTCCAAGAGCATGCTGACCCTTCCTATGATGAACCATCAGGGAAAGGCCATCGGAGTTATTCAGCTGATCAATAAAAAGAAGGACTACCACCTTATCCTGACCGGACCGGAGGTTACCGAGGAGGAGGTGGTTCCCTACGACCAGGAGAATGAGGAAATCATTCTGGCCCTTTCTTCCCTGGCGGCGGTTTCCCTGGAGAACAACCTGCTCTATAACGAAATAGAAACCCTTTTCGAGGGGTTCGTGCAGGCTTCGGTAAAGGCCATTGAATCCAGGGACCCCACTACCAGCGGCCATTCCAGCCGGGTGGCTCTGTATACCGTCGGTCTGGCCCGGGCGGTAAGCCGGCGGAAAACCGGACGATTTAAGGATGTGGTCTTTTCGGAAGACAACATCAAGGAAATTCGATACGCCAGCCTGCTGCATGATTTCGGGAAAGTCGGGGTGCGGGAACATGTGCTGGTGAAGGCTAAGAAACTCTACCCCGATCAGATTGAATCCCTTAAAAGCCGGTTTACCTATATCCGGAAATGTATTCAGGAAGAATATCAGAAGAAAGGCCTGACGCTTCTGCTTGAGCAGGGGCCGGAAGCCTATCGAAAAGCCCTCCCGGAGCTGGAACGGAAAGAAAAAAAGGAGCTGGACCGGATTATTGGTTATCTTAAAACAGTCCTTTTGGCCAATGAACCGAGGCTGTTGGAGGAAAAACCCGCCCATGTACTGGAGGAAATCGCTTCACGGACCTACCGGGATATGGAGGGTGAAGAACGCCCCTACCTGACGATCCATGAGATGAACCTGCTTTCCATCAGGCGGGGGAGCCTGAACGAAGAGGAACGGAAGGAAATTGAATCTCATGTCATCCACAGTTATGAGTTTCTAAAAAACATCCCCTGGACCAGCACCATGAAGGATATCCCCGCCATCAGTCGATCCCACCACGAAGTGCTGACGGGGCACGGATATCCCGACGGTCTTTCGGGGGATCAGATACCCTTTCCTTCAAAGATGATGATTATCGCCGACCTCTTTGATGCCCTCACCGCAGGAGACCGCCCGTATAAAAAGGCTCTCACCAAGGAAGAAGCCCTGGGAATTCTTCGTAAAGAAGCTGAAGACGGAAGGATCGACCGGGACCTGGTGGACATTTTCATCGAAGACGGTGTCTACGCCCTGGAAGACAAAACTGAAGATTAAAGCTGTTTATGACGAAAACATACTAGAACCCATGTCTTTTCGGGGAGGACTATAGATGAGT
>JAFGDJ010000174.1 GCA_016932135.1 Spirochaetales bacterium
AATCCTCAATTTTGCCCCCGTAACCCTCAAGGCTGTGGATAATGTATTCATCGAAAACATCGACATGACCATGGCCATGGAAAAGGTTGCCTATTTCGCCGGGAGAACCTGAGGATCGCCGTCTCAAACCGAATAAAAGACCTTCTACAGGCTTTCATAAGGAAGACCTGTCGATTGTCCATAGACGATCCGCTTCTATACCGGCGACGAGACCCCCGGAAAGCGCACCGTAAAGGTTGTGCCCTTCCCCGGTTCCGACTCCACGTAAATGCGGCCGTTGTAGCCGTCCAGGACCCGCTTGATGGTAGCCAGTCCTAACCCGGTGCCGGAAATACCGGAGGTTTTAGGGTTTTTTACCCGGTAGAATTCCTGGAAGAGGTTGGCCATTTCCTTTTCCGACATACCGATACCGGTGTCGGAGACCCGGATAAGGATATCTTTTTTATTCCGGGTAAGACCGACGGTTAGAGTCCCCCCCTCCACGTTATACTTGATACCGTTGCTGATCAGGTTCATGAAGATCCGGTCCAGGTCGCCCCGGTCGGCGTGGACGGTAAAGTCGTCCTCGTTTTTTTCCAAAAGGCAGGTAATCCGATTTCGCTCGGCCTGGCCTTTCATAAACTCCAGCTGATCGGCGATAACGGCGGATAAATCCAGGGGTTCCATGGATTTTTCCACCTTGCCGGCTTCCCGTTTATTCAGGTACTGCAGGTCCTTGATCAGGTCCAGCAGGGCTTCGCCCCGAACCTTGCTCCGCCCCAGCATTTCATGGATTTTATCCGGTTTTTCATCGAACATACCGGTGAGAATGATATTGATATAATTGATAATAGCCGCCAGAGGACTGGTGAGTTCATGGGCCACCATGGAAATGAACCGGTTCTTATCCTGCTCCGCCTTCCATTCCTCGGTAACGTCTCTCATGTTGATAATGACCCCCACCCGGGCTCCGTCCCGCAGGTGAGGGGTCAGCTGAACCTCCAGCATCTGGTCCTGGTGTTTCTCCCTCAGCACCACCTGGCCTCCGTCCTTCTCGTCGGAGAACAGTCGTTCCATCACCTCCAGCACCTGGTCGCTGAACCCGGCTTCTTCCAGGCTCATACCCTCGCTGAACCGGGTGCCCAGAAAAAATTCCGCCCGGGGATTCATCAGCACGGGTCGGCGGTTGAGATTCACCACCACCACACCCTCCCGCATGGAATTGATGATCTGCCGGGAGAGATTTCTCTCGCTGTTCAATTCGGTCAGGTAGGTTTCTCGTTCCTGGATGAGTCGCCGCTGGTTTACCGCCCGCTCCACCACCTGAAGCAGATCGGCGGGAGTAAAGGGTTTAACTAGAAAATCGAAGGCCCCCCGGCTGGTCACCTCCACCGCCGCTTCCACCGTGGCCAGGGCCGAGACGATTACCACCACGGTGCCGTCACCGAAATGTTCCTTGATAAAACCGGTAACCTGAAATCCGTCTATTCCGGGCATCTTCAGATCCACCAGGGCCAGGTCGTAGGCGCTTTTTTTCATCTTATCGATGGCGTCGGCGCCGTTTTCCGCTGTATCGACGGTAAAACCCTTCTTTTTCAGGACCCGCCGCATCCCCTCGCGCATACCTTCTTCGTCATCGATAACAAGAACGCTCATCCCTTCACAGGACATGACAGATACCCCTTTTGATTATTTTATATAATGCTCAATTTTACCGAGAAGATCATGCAGCGGCACCGGTTTGGTGAGAACTTCATTTACCTTCATCCATTTTTTCGCTTCCGGCGAAGCGGCGTCCAGGGTGAATCCGATTTCCTTGGACGCGGCGGTCTGCATGATAATGGGGACATCCTTCAGATGTTCCCGGTCCCGCACCTTTTTACAGAAGACAAAACCGGAATCGTAGTGTTCCATCATCAGGTCTGCCAGAATAATATCGGGAGTAAAGGTTTCAATCTTTTTCAAACCGTCTTCAATGCTCGCGGCGGTTTCGACCCGGTATCCTTTTCCTTCCAGAAATATCTTCTGCCCTTCCAGAAGATCTCTGTCGTCATCAACAATCAGTATGCTACGCAATGGATGCCTCCTTTGAATTCTTGTTCAACCGTATCTCGAAATACGCTCCCTTGTCTTTATTGTTCCCCGCGTGAATGGATCCGCCGTGCATTTTAACGATCCCGTAGGACACGGCCAACCCTAACCCGGTTCCCTTGCCCACCGGCTTGGTGGTGAAAAACGCCGAAAAAAGCTTCCGCATGTTTTCTTCGGAAATCCCCGGACCGGTATCGGCAATGATTACGGAGAGATCCTTATCGTCGTTCCGGCTGGTAACGGTTACTTCGCCTCCCTCACTCATTGCCTCCACGGCGTTCCGGATGATATTGTCGAAGACCTGTTTCATCTGTCCCGGATCTATCATCTGGATCGGCAGGGTCTCGTCGAGAATCAGATGAAATCTGTATTTTTCTCCTTCTTTCTCTCGGAAAATCTTAACGACATCCTTTAACAAAACGTTCAGATCCGTGGGAACCCGGTCTACCTTTTCTTCCCGGGCGAAGTTGAGGATGCCGTTGACAATTTTCTTGGTTCTTTCGGCTTCCAGGATAATTCTGTCCACGTCCTCGGCCTGTTCATCCGCTTCGGTCAATTCATCCCGTAAAAGATGGGAATACATCAGGATTACCCCCAGGGGATTGTTTATCTCATGGGCGATTCCCGCGGCCATCTGTCCCATGGAGGCGAGTTTTTCCGCCTGGATGAGACGGCTCTGGTTGTCCTTCAGGTTATCAATGGTCTTTTCCAGCTTGGAAATCAGGTAGGGCAGACACATTTCCACCTCGGCAATGCCTTTATACACCGCGATGGCCTTATCGCGGCAGGAATTATACCCGCAGGCCCGGCAATTCAACTCATCCTCCGGGGTATACTTGTCGGTCATGGCCAGGATGCGCTTAATCTCTTCTTCCGGCACCTTTTCGGCGACAATATGCCTGGGAAAATAACATTTATAGAAATCCAGATCCAGGTACTCTTTATTTCTCTCCGCCCACTCGTCCAGGTCCTCGATGAGTTCCCTTTTCCGCATGAATTCGACAATATATTTTTTTCTTTCATAGAAGGAAAGATCATTGGGCATGGCCGGTCCGGCTATACAGCCTTCACAGAAAAGAATGTCGAAAAACCGGTTTTCGATATACAAATTGTTCCTCAGCCGGTTATCCAGCACATGGAGGATCTCCACCGCCCGTTCACTTCCTTCCACCACCGCCACGGGGCTTTTTACCAGGTCGTTCTCGATATTGGCGGCCTTCAGCAAGCCTCCCGTTACGGGATAGATCCGGCCCAGGTTCGCCCGGGGAGGGTCAAAATCTCTCATTTCCGCCCGGGACGGATCGACATCCAGCTGGATAAAAAGTTCCTCCAGCTCCCGAAAGGTGAGGACCTCTTCCACCAGTCCGAGACGCTCCTTCTCTTCTTTCTTGGCCACGCAGGGACCGATAAACACGATATGTCCCCTCGGGTTAATTTTCTCCTTGATCACCGTGGCCATGGCTTCCATGGGAGACATAATCCCCGCTAAATAGGTTACCAGCTCGGGGTGAAACTTTTCCACGTAGGAAACCACGGCGGGACAGGGTGAACTGATAATAAATCCTCCGTCCCCGGCTTCCCGAATGCCCTCGAAGGCCCGGTTATACACCCAGGAAACCAGGTCCGCCCCGAAGGCAACCTCATACACCCCGTCGAAGCCGCAGGCCGCCACGGCTCCGATGAGCTGTTCGGGGCGGGTGTTGAGAAAAGCCGCGGGGAAAGAAGGCGCCAGCATGGCGTAACAGGGTTCCGGGGAAGAGGAAGAAAGGAGGTGCCGCACCTGATCCACCGAAGACCGGATTTTTTTCGCTCCCTGAGAACACATCTCCACGCAGTAACCGCAGGAAATACAAAGGTCGGCGATAATATCCGCCTGTCCCTCATGCACTTCGATGGCCTTGGTGGGACAGGCACGAACACAGGAGTAGCATTTCTTGCAGACTTCGCCGACAGTGTAAACAGGAAGCATAACGTTTATACCCTCTTCGGTCGTTTTATATAATGGGTGTGTAGCAGTTCATGGGCTTTATGGGATCCCGGTTTTTCCAGGTAGCTCTGGTAGAGCTCCTTGATCCGGTCGTTTTTATAGGACTGCCGCACCGGTCGTTCCTTATCCAGGCTGTAAATCGCCTGGATCCGCTCCCGGGTCTTGTCGGGGTCGTAGCCGTAGTACTGCCCGCCGCCGCCGGCACACCCGCCGGGACAGCTCATGACTTCCACAAAGTGATACTCGGCTTCTCCCGCCTTGATCCGTTCGATCAGCCGGCGGGTTTCGCCCAGGGTGTTGACCACCGCCACCTTCAGCTTCAGGCCTTCGATATCGACCTCCGATTCCTTCAGGTAGTTGAAACCCCGAACCTCGCCGAAATCCAGGGGATTGAGGTCCTTGCCGGTAATGAGATTATACGCCGTTCGCAAGGCCGATTCCATCACCCCGCCGGTGGCGGCGAAGATATCCCCCGACCCGGAGGTGGTTCCCAGGGCCTGGTCGAAGGGTTCCTTGGGAAGCATGTCGAAATTGATACCGAAGTTTTTCATCAAAGAGGCGAATTCCCGGGTGGTGAGGACATAATCCACATCCTGGACACCCTGCTTGTACATTTCAGGCCGTAAGGCTTCGTACTTTTTCGCGGTACAGGGCATCACGGAGACCACACAGATATCGTCGGGAGAAATACCCTCTTTTTCAGCCAGGTACGATTTGATCAGGGACCCCATCATCTGCTGGGGGGAACGACAGGTGGAGATATTATCCAGCAATTCCGGGTAGTTCTGCTCGGCGAACTTGATCCAGGCGGGGCAGCAGGAGGTGAACATGGGAAGCTTTCCGCCCTGCTTTATCCGCTCCACCAGCTCCGTACCCTCTTCCATAATGGTCAGGTCGGCTGTGAAGTCGGTGTCGAAGACCTTTTTAAAACCCATTCTTCGTAAAGCCGAGGCGATTTTACCCGTACAGTCTTCTCCGGGTTTCAGGTTGAAAAATTCCCCCAGGGCCACCCGGATAGCCGGAGCAGCCTGGGCTACCATATATTTTTTGCCTTCGTGGAGGGTCTGCACGACCTTCTGCACCGAAGAGACCTCGTACAGGGCTCCGGTGGGACAGGCCAGAACGCACTGTCCGCAGTTGACACAGGTGGTTTCCGACAGATCCTTGTTGAAGGCCGGCAGCACGATAGTATCGAAGCCCCGCTTGGTGAAGTCGATGGCAGCCACGCCCTGGATCTCTTCACAGATCCGCACGCACCGTCCGCAGAGGATACACTTGTCGGGATTCCGAACGATGGAGGGGGATGAGAAATCGGTGTAATGATGCCGCCGTTTTCCTTCATAGGGAACGCTCTGAATATTGTATTGTTTCGCCAAATCCTGTAACTCGCAGTGGGTGTTCCGGCTGCAGGTAAGACAATCCACATGATGGCTGGGCAGGAGGAGTTCCACGATGGTTTTCCTGGCGTTCAGTACCCGGGGACTCCGGGTGAGAATCTTCATCCCCTCTTCCACGGGATAGGCGCAGGAGGGAAGGAGGCCGTTCCTTCCTTCAATTTCCACCACGCACATTCGACAGGCGCCGGAGGGAAAAAGCTCCTTGATGTGACAGAGGGTGGGGATATGCACCCCCGCCTGCCGCGCCGCATCGAGAATCATCGAACCCTTTTTTACCTGAATAGGTCTTCCGTTTATTGTAACGTTCACCATAGTTCTTCTTCCTCTCCTCAGGATACCTGTACGGCGCCGAATCGACAGACTTCAGCACAGGCGCCACAGCGGACACATTTGTCTTCAACGATGTAATGAGCCTTCTTCGCCTCGCCGACAATGGCTTCGGCGGGGCACTTCTTCAGGCAAAGGGTACAGCCCTTGCAAGCCGAGGTGTCGATGCTGAAGGTCAGCATGGTCCTGCACTGCTTGGCCGGACATTTCCTGTCGTAGATATGGGCTTCGTATTCATCGCGGAAGTACTTCAGGGTAGACAGCACCGGGTTCGGGGCTGTCTGGCCAAGACCGCAGAGGGAGGTGTCCTGGATGACATGGGCGAGGTTTTCCAGGTTCATGACCATGGAAAAACGCTTCAGGTTGGATTCCTCGTCCTTCATCTGAGAATAAGGACTGGTGATGCTCTCCAGGATTTCATACATCCGCTTCGTGCCTTCCCGGCAGGGGATACACTTTCCACAAGATTCATTGGTGGTAAAGGATAAAAAGAACTTCGCCACATCCACCATGCAGGTGTCTTCATCCATCACTACCAGGCCTCCGGAACCCATCATGGCGCCGGCGGCTTTAAGGGACTCGTAGTCGATCTCCGTGTCCAGGTACTCCGCCGGCAGACATCCGCCGGAAGGACCGCCGGATTGAACTGCCTTGAAGGCCTTGTCGTTCAGAATGCCTCCGCCGATATCGAAAATGATCTCTCGCAAAGTGGTCCCCATGGGTACTTCCACCAGGCCGGTGTTCTTGATTTTTCCCGTCAGGGCGAACACCTTGGTACCCTTGGAGGTTTCCGTTCCCACGGACGCGAAGGCTTCCGGGCCTTCCCGGAGGATATTGGGAACGTTCCCCAGGGTTTCCACATTGTTGATTACCGTGGGTTTGCCGAAAATTCCCGACACTGCGGGGAAAGGAGGCCGGGGCCGGGGCATGCCCCGTTTGCCCTCGATGGAATGGATCAGAGCCGTCTCCTCGCCGCAGACAAAAGCCCCGGCGCCCATCTTGATGCGGATTTTAAAGCGAAAATCCTTTCCCGGCAGCTTCGTTTCCAGAAGGCCCTCTGCTTTCATGGCGGCAATGGCATCTTCCAGGCGCCGGATAGCCAGGGGGTACTCCGCCCGGCAGTAAACGATCCCCTCGTCCGCTCCGATGGCGTAGGCGGCAATCATGATGCCTTCAAGCACCGCGTAGGGGTCCCCTTCCATCAGGGCGCGGTCCATGAAAGCCCCGGGGTCTCCTTCGTCGGCGTTACAGACAATATATTTCTTGGAGTTTTTCTCATTGTAGGCAAAAAGCCATTTCTTCCCGGTGACGAAACCGCCGCCGCC
>JAFGDJ010000175.1 GCA_016932135.1 Spirochaetales bacterium
CCAGCCTTCCAGGGAGGAAACCCTGGCCCTGGCTGAAACGATCCGGGAAGACCTGCTGGAGGGGGCCGATTTCGCGGAACTGGCTTCTCTTCACTCGGAATGTCCCAGTAGTGTTCAGGGGGGAGACCTGGGATACTTCGGAAAGGGGCAGATGGTCCCGGAGTTCGAAGACGCCGCTTTCGCTCTTTCCGTGGGGGAAATCAGTCCTGTGGTGGAAACCTATTACGGGTTTCATATAATTGAGGTGACCGATAAGACCGAAGCAGCCCTGGTGCCCGTCGAATCGGTATACTCCATGATTGAGTCTTACCTGATGCAGGAGCAGACAATTTCCCGGATAGATGAATTGTTGATCGATTTAAGGGATAAAAGCGCCATCGTTATTCAATAAGGGTGCATTATCTGAGGAAAAGATCGAGACGTTCCTTGGCCAGCCTTCTCAAACATTCCTTCTGGCTCACCGTGAGTTCTTCATAAGGGGTGATGAGAAGGCTTTTCCATTTTTCCTTGGTTTCCCGGGGGGCTTCTTCCACTTCATCCAGGGCCTGCGCCCAAGCAGCCCAGCGAATGTATTGACTTCGAGTCAGTTTATTCAGTAGATCTTCCGCCATTGTAGCACCCCACTGATCACCACACTTGTATAGGAAAATTATATTAGACTATATGGTTTTTTTCAAGTCAGTGCTCGTACCTGGAATCGGCAAAATCAACCCATCCACCGGCCTGTATCAGATCCCGTTCGAATTTTGAAAGAGAAAAGGTCAAGGATAAACGATTCTCAAGAGAGGTGATTTCCAGGGTGGAGCTGTCAAAATGAATGGTGCAGTTCGCTTCTGTCCCGGCGAAGCGTTGAAAGATCTCGCGGCAATCCTCTTCCGATAGATCCACCGCCAGAAGGCCGCAGTTGAACATGTTCTGACGAAAGATCCGGGCGAATCCCGGGGCCAGAACCGTGTACAGGCCGTTCACTTCCAGGGCCCAGGGGGCGTGTTCTCTCGAAGAACCGCAGCCGAAGTTTTCCCGACTGATGATAACCTTTTTCCCGGGAATATCCTTCTCCGGCCGAAACCCCGGAAGATCCAGGTCCTCGAAGAGATGGGGTTTCAAGGCTTCCCGGGTAATTTCCGTCAGGTAGCGGGCGGGGATAATTTCATCGGTATTGATGTCTGATCGGTCTAAAAACAGAACGGGTCCGTTGAATTCCTTCATTGTCTGGTCTCCTCTTTATAAGGCATCAGCCGTGGTGATATGGCCGGTTACCGCCGACGCGGCGGCTGTGGCGGGGCTCATCAGGTGAATTATCCCCCCCTTCCCCATGCGGCCGTTAAAATTCCTGTTGGTGGTGGAAGCACAAGTCTCTCCCTCCGCCAGCACACCGCCGCTCATGCCGAGACAGGCCCCGCAGGTGGGATTCATGATGCAAAATCCCGCGGACTGAAAAATCTCCAGCAATCCCTCTTTCAGGGCCTGCCCGTACACCCCCGGTGTGGCGGGGGATACAATGGCCCGGACCTCCGGGTGAACCTCTCTTCCCTGGATCACCTGAGCGACGACCCGGAGATCTTCGATTCTTCCGTTGGTACAGGAGCCGATGTACACCTGGTCGATCTTTGTTCCGGAAAGTTCCCTGGCGGGAACAACCATATCGGGTTTGAATCCTGTGGTGGTCAGCGGTTCAAGGGAGGATACGTCCAGGTCGACGGTTTCCGCGTACTCGGCGTCCGGATCGGCGGTAAAGGCGCGGTAAGCCGCCAGGGCTTCTTCCTTTGAGGAGAACTCTTCCGCGATAAAAGGCCAAAGGTAGGTCACGGTAGTCATATCGGGCGCGCAGATGCCGCTGGTGGCCCCGGCTTCCACCGCCATGTTGCAGACCGTCATCCTCTCTTCCATGGTAAAAGCGTCGATTACAGCTCCGGTGAACTCGATGACCCGGCCGGTAGCGCCGTTGGTTCCGATCTTTCCAAGGATAGCCAGAATGACGTCCTTGGCGTACACCCCTTTTCCTCTGTCCCCGGTAAGATTGATCTTTATGGTCTCGGGGGAGTGAAAGGAACACACCCCTTTGAGAATCCCCACCTCCAGGTCGGTGGTGCCCACCCCGGCGGCGAAAGCCCCGAAGGCTCCGTGGGTGCAGGTGTGGGAATCTCCCATGATAATAGTGTTTCCCGGGCGGACAAAACCCTTTTCCGGGAAGAGGGCATGGCACACGCCGTTTCTGCCGATATCAAAGAAATCCTTGATCTGGTGCCGTCTCGCCCAGTCGCGGAGAACCTTTCCCTGCAGCGCCGTCTTTGAGTCTTTCGCCGGCGACACGTGGTCGATAACCGCTTTGATCCTGTGCGAGTCGAAGACCCGGTCTTTACCCCGGGCAATCAGGTCAAGAATAGCCGGGGGGGTGGTAATCTCATGACAGAAGACTGTGTCGATCCGCAGCACCTCCACTCCTTCCGCCGGGGTGTCTACCCGGTGAAGGTCAAAAATCTTCTCAGCGATGGTTTTTCCCATAGGATCCTCCGTTTTTTCAGGATGTGAATAGTCTTGACGGTGAGACGAACCAAAGACTCACCAATCTTTCCGGTCCCGGATTTTGCAGGGTGTGGGGAATGGATGATTCAAAGGTGAGGCTGTCCCCTTTTCCCACTTCCAGGCGTTCATCACCGTAATAGAGGACGGCTTTACCCTCCAAAATGACCCCTATTTCGTACCCCCGGTGACCGTATTCGATGCCTCCGCGGCTTCCTCCCGGTTCTATTTCAAGGCTGAACACTTCAACCCTTTCTTCGCCGGTTCCATGATGAGCCATACTGCGGTAGGTGATCTTCCCGTCCTGCAGCATCGCCCCTTCGCCTCCCCGGGTAAGGGAGACCGCGCCCTTGGGCTCCATTCCCCGGAAGAGATATTCCGGATGGATTCCCAAGGTTTCGGTGATATTTAGCAGGGTGTCGATAGACGGGGATACCTTGTCCCGCTCGATCTGTGAAATCAGACTTTCACTGACCCCCGCCTTCCCGGCTACTTCCCGGAGGGTCATCTGCCGCCGCTCCCGCACGGTCCGCAGAAGCTTGCCAAAGTGTCGTTGGTTCATCTTAAGTTATTATTAAGTTCCTGAAGTATTTATAAAATACTTTTCTCTTGGCGTCAAGCGGGAAAAACGGGTTTTTCCAGAAGATATTTGGTCATTTTATCGATGGGAATGGCTTTTATGCCCAGAATGCTCTGGATAATGATGCCGTCGAGGCTCGCGAGGATCAGTTCGGCGAGAATGGCCTTCTGGGGGTTGTCGGGCACTATCTTCTCCAGTCCCCTTTTCAGCAGCTCTTTCCACTCGGTGTATTGATGACGCATCCGGGAAAGAAGATTGGGGCTGTCGGTAAAGGCTTCCTGGATGAGGTAGAGGTGAAGTTTCCCCCTCTTTTCAGCCTTGGAGAGGGTGGTGTAGACCGCGGTGAGAAGCCTGTCGGGGCTGACCTTTTCCTGGATGTTTTCCAGCCATGAAAGCATGTCCGTGGTTATCTGGCGCATGTGGCGGTTGGTAATATCGAAGATAAGTTCCGATTTCGTCGGGTAGTAATAATAAAGCGTGCCCTTGCTGATACCGACTTCTCTGGCGATGTCCGAGAGGCTCGTTTCCTTGGCCCCTTTCTCCATAATGAGCTTTGTGGCGGTATTCACGATCCGTTGACGATTTTTCAGGGTTTTTTCTTTCTCCGACTTCATCCTTGCCTCTCTCAGGGAATTCTTCGGCCGGTGGCCGCTTTTATCATACCGGAAAAGTGAAAAAGTGTAAACGTTTTTCTTCCTTCAACGTTGACAGAATGGAGGGAATGAAAAATAATACGCCGATGAAGAAATACATATTTGTCACCGGCGGAGTCTGTTCCAGTTTGGGAAAAGGGATTACCGCCGCGTCTATCGGCACACTCCTGGAATCCCGGGGTATCGCCGTGGATATGGTGAAGGTTGATCCCTATATCAATGTGGACGCCGGCACCATGAGCCCCTATCAGCACGGCGAGGTATACGTTACCGATGACGGTGCGGAAACCGATCTGGATCTGGGGAACTATTTTCGTTTTACCAGCGCTCCCTTGAGCCGCGCCAATTCCATCACCACCGGCCAGATCTATCGTTCGGTTATCGAGAAAGAACGGGAAGGGCGGTATCTCGGGAAGACCGTGCAGGTGATTCCCCATATTACCGATGAGATCAAACGCCGAATCCGTGAAGCCGGAGGCTCCGGTGAGGTGACCATCATTGAAATCGGCGGAACGGTGGGGGATATCGAGTCGATTCCCTTTCTGGAAGCCGCCCGGCAGTTTTACCACGACGTGGGTCGGGAAAATGTCCTGTATATCCACCTGACCCTGGTTCCCCGGGTGGCTTCTGGGGAGCTGAAAACGAAACCGACACAGCATTCGGTAGGCACGTTACGGGAAATCGGAATTCAGCCGGATATCCTCCTTTGCCGAACCCCGGGTACCCTGGACCAGGACATGAAGAGGAAGATCGCCCTTTTCACCAATTTGGATGAAGATGCCGTCCTGTCGGCCAACGATGTGAAAACCACCATCTATGAGATCCCCCTGGATCTGCAGCGGGAGGGATTGGATGACCTGGTGGTGAAAAAGCTCGGTTTCAAGGGGGGCCGCTCCGATCTTTCCGCGTGGAAAGTCATGGTGGACGGGGTCCTCAAGGCAAAGAAGACCCTCCGGATCGCCGTAGTGGGGAAATACATCAATCTGGATGATTCGTATAAATCGATCTACGAAGCCCTCCGGCACGGCGGGATTTCTCAGGGTGTGGCGGTCGAGCTACTCAGGCTGGACAGCGAGGAACTGGAAAAAAGCGGTTCCCCGGAGGCTTCTTTGTCCGAGGCCGCCGGCATCCTGATTCCCGGGGGATTCGGCTCCCGGGGGATCGAAGGAATGATTTCAGCGGCCCGGTATGCCCGGGAAAAGAACATACCGTACTTCGGTATCTGCCTGGGGATGCAGATCATGGTGGTGGAATACGCCAGAAACGTCTGCTCTCTTCCCGACGCCAACAGCACCGAAATTTCCCCCGAAACGCCTCATCCCGTCATCAGCCTCCTGGAGGAGCAGGTGGGCCTCACCAGTCTGGGGGGCACTATGAGGCTTGGAAAAAGTGAAACCCTCCTGAGATCCGGCACCCTGCCGGCGGAATCCTACGGGGCTACCCGGATCTTCGAGCGTCACCGTCATCGGTATGAGGTGTCGAACCTCTACCGGACCACCCTGGAAGAGGGAGGTCTGGTAACGGCGGGAACCACCGCCGACGGCACGCTGGTAGAATCGGTCCTCTGGCCGGGGCACCCCTGGGGGGTAGGAGTTCAATACCATCCGGAATTTACCTCAAAACCGCTGAAGCCGCATCCCCTCTTTGTAGGCTTCCTGGAAGCCGCCTGTCGGAAGGCTTTCGGGGAGAAGAAATAGCGTTCTAGTTTCTGCTTTTGATCTTGTTCAGGGTTTCAGTCAGAAGAACTTCCGTTTCGGAACAGGTTTTAAATTGAACGGCCCGGGTGGCCGTTTCTCTGGCCTCCCGGAGGGTTATGCGGGATA
This sequence comes from Spirochaetales bacterium, assembly GCA_016932135.1. GTDB lineage: Bacteria > Spirochaetota > Spirochaetia > JAFGDJ01 > JAFGDJ01 > JAFGDJ01. Next base: position 5,580 of record JAFGDJ010000175.1, read on the forward strand.
TCAGTTTGCGGGTGGCCGGAATGTACGTGGCCCCCATGCTGAAAACCCGCACACCGATTCCCAGAAGAAAGGGGATAAAGAGCTCCTGCCGGGCCATTTCTCCGCAGACAGCTATCTCTTTGTTTCTCTTTTGAGCTGTTTCGACTATTCGTTTCAGCGAACGGAGGACCGACGGGTGGTGGGAAAGGTAGAATTCGGCTACTTTTTCGTTTGACCGGTCCACCGCCAGGATATATTGAATAAAATCATTGGTTCCGATGGAGAAGAAATCCGCGTAGTCGCACAGATCCTCCATAATCTCCGTGATAGAGGGAACTTCCACCATCATGCCGATTTTAACGATTCGGGGAAGCGGGTAACCTTCCTTTTTCAATTCCTTTTTACAGTCTATTACAACGTTTTTTGCTTCGATGAATTCTTCCACCGAAGAAATCATGGGGAACATGATCCGCAACGTCCCTCCGCCTGAGGCCCGGAGGATTGCCCGGATTTGTTCACGAAAAGTATCCCGGTGCATGAGGGAAAAACGGATTGATCGGAGACCTAAGAAGGGGTTCCTCTCCTGGTAATCCTGGTAATATGAGAGGATTTTATCTCCGCCGATATCCAGCGTTCGGAAGACGACGGGTTTTCCCCGCATGGCGGTACAGATCTTCCGGTACAGGGTGTACTGTTCTTCCTCCGAAGGAAAATTGCTGCGGATTAAGAAGGGAAACTCCGTGCGATACAGACCCACACCCTCGGCGTGGGCTTTTTCGGCGTGGTCGATGTCACTGATCAGATTGACGTTGGCCATGAGGGTTATCTTTGTGCCGTCTTTCGTCTTTGTTGTCTTCAGTACAGCGGTTTTCCCGGTTTTGGCGTCTTCGCCTTTTCGTTCCCGAAAGAGCCGCTGTTCCAATTCTTTTGGCGGATTGACATAAATGCAGTCGTCGTGGCCGTCCATGATCACCCGTTGATGGGGCGCCAAGTTCATCAATTCCGGCCGGTCCACAATGACCATGGGCAGCCGCAGCGACTGGCTGAGGATAGAGATGTGGGAGGTGATACCGCCGCTGACCAGTACAATCCCCGCCGCCCCCTCGGAAGAGGCCTGCAGAATATCGGAAGGGTAGAGTTCCCGGGCGATGAGAATCCGGCCTTTCATATTGATCGACGCGTCGGTTTCTTTCACCAGGTTACCCACAAGACGAAGAATGACGTCTTCCACATCATGAACCTTTTCCTTCACAAAGGGACTCGGGTTTGAGGCGAACAGTTCCATATAGCGGTCGGCCACTTTAAAGATGGCGGTGGAAGGTTTAGATCCCTTCTGAATATGCCGATGGATTTCTCCGATAAAGTCCTGATCTTTTAAGATAAGAAGATGAGAGGTAAAGATCAGGGACGCGGTATCATCCAGGAGTTCTTCGGTTTTTGTCTGCAGTTCCCGAAGCTGCCGCTCTGTTTTTTCTACGGCTTTTTTGAAATCCTCCAGGGTATCTTCATCGCTGATCACTTCTTCGGACAACATGGAAAGTGAACGCTCCCTGTCGAGGATGAAAATCTCTCCCGATTGCAGACCGGTACAGGCTGTCTTACCGTCGATTCGTTCACCTTCTTTCATCTGCAGGGATTTGAGAGGATAGGCTCGCCCGTCGGTGTCGCTCATCAGGTGGGTCCGGGTGTTTTCCAGAATGTTGGCTAATTGGGAGGCTATGACCGTCAGCGCCTGCAGGTCTTCCGTTTTAAAAGGCCGCTCCTGCTCCCGCTGAATGGAGATAACTCCGATATTCATAATGCCCCGAAGGATGGGAACCGCCAGAAAGTTTTTAAATTTTTCTTCATGAATACTGGGAATTCGTTTGAATTGAGGATGCGCGTCGGCGTTTTCCACCAGGATAGGCTGTTTGTTTAAAAGAGCGAGACCGGTGAGTCCCTCGCCGGGTTTCAAACGCACCTGACCGATAGCTCCCTTGTTCAGCCCGATGGTGGCTTCGAGGATCAGTTCCTCCTTATTGTCGTTCCAGAGAAAAACCGTGGCCGCCCCGGCGTGCATATGCTTGGATACCATCTGGACAATCTTATCCAGAAAGGAGCGGATGTCTTCAGAATTGCTGAAGAGCCAGTTGAGTTCACTGAACTCACAGAGCATTTTCAGCCTGTCTATTTCGCCGCCGGTTTTACTCATAGACCTGTATCCTGCCCTCTGCCGGAACTGATATGACTCTCAGTCTACCCCCCCGGCGGTCTTTGTCAAGGGCTTTGATCCGGCGGTCTTGGAGGGCTTTTCAGGGTTGTTCCGTGCGGTAGAACACAGGGCGGACGAAAGTGTTGTCGAGGGACTTTCATGCTGAAGATTCTGATCAATCCTCCTATTCCCATCCTCCGGGTTTCTCATTACAATACCGCCCATGGAATTCTACCGGAATAAAAGGGTATGGATTACCGGGGCTTCTTCCGGCCTGGGGCGGGAATTAGCCTCTCTGCTGGTTTCCTTCGGCGCCCGGGTGATTCTTACGGCCCGTTCGACCAGGGTCCTTAAGGAACTGGCCGCTTCAGCCGCGGCGGAGAGGGGGACAGAGGAAGCGGTCCGGGTGCTTCCCGGGGACATGGAGAAGCTCGATTCCCTAAAAGAGCTTACCGGGGAAGCCTGGAAGACCTTCGACGGTCTGGATATGGTTATCCTCAATGCCGGGGTGAGCCACCGGAGTCTCTTCATCGACACGACCCCCGAGATCAGGGAAAGGGTTCTGAAGGTAAACCTCCTGGCACAGATGGAGATCCTCGGCGTCTTGCTTCCCCTGATGGTATCCCGGCAATGCGGACATATCGTCTCCGTTACCTCTCTGGCGGGGAAAGTAAGCTCTCCTTGGCGTTCCTGTTACGCCGCGGCAAAACACGGGCTTCACGGTCTCCTCGA
>JAFGDJ010000002.1 GCA_016932135.1 Spirochaetales bacterium
AAGCCCTACGACTTCAACATCCAGCAGTATTCGGTCACCGAGGAACGGCGGGAGTTCGTCGATTTCTCCATAGTCTATTACAACCCGGAAAAGGCTGTGGTGGCCCTGCCGGAAAGCGACATCTCCGGCGCCCGGTCCTTCGCCGATCTGCGGAAGGCCCGGTGGGGAGCCACCATCGGCACCACCGACCTGGATTATATCGAGAAGGTCATCGGGGTGAAGGATATCGCGGTCTATAGCGACCAGGCGGGGACCTTCCAGGCCCTCCTGGGCGGGCAGATCGACGCCACGGTGATCAGTCTTCCCACGGCCCTGTACGCCACGGCGGTCCAGGTGCCCGAGGCGACCATTGCGGCCATTCTTCCCCACGATCCGAAGGATGAGGGTTTCGGCCTGGTCTTCGAGAAAGACAATCCCATCGTCCCCTGGATCAATGAAGGGCTCGAGGCGATCATCGCCGACGGCGTGGTGGCGGAACTTACCTCCACCTACCTCATCGGTGACGATTCCATTCCGGAGATCTCCCGGTGACATCAGCGCGTCCCGGGCCGGTTTCCCGCCCGGGGCGCAACCTGCGCGCCCGGGACCGGTTTCTCCCGTCCCTGATCGGCCTTCTCATGGTCCTGGGGACCTTTTTCCTGATCCGGGCGGTGGTGATTCGGGCGGAGCAATGGCCCCGGATAAAGGCGCAGTTTTTCAACGGCCAGGCTATCATCGATGTCTTTCCCCAGGTCCTGAAGGGCTTCGGCCTGAACATGTCCGTCTGGGCGGTGTCCCTGGTGGTGATTGCCCTGTGGGCCCTGGTGCTGGCGGTCTTCCGATCCCTTCACGGACCCTGGTTCGCCCCCTTGAGGGTTTTTTCGATTGTCTATATCGATCTTCTCCGGGGACTGCCGTCGCTGCTCCTGGTGCTGCTCTTCGGTTTCGGCGTGCCGGCCCTGAGGATCCCCGGGCTTCCCCAGAAGAGCCTCTTCTGGGGGGCCATGGCCATGATCTCCAGCTATTCGGCCTACGCCGCCGAGGTGTACCGGTCGGGGATGGAGGCGGTTCACGACGGCCAGCGGGCCGCGGCCAAGGCCCTGGGGCTTTCCCAGGGGCAGACCCTCAGGTTCGCCATTCTCCCCCAGGCGGTGCGGAACGTGGTGCCCTCGCTTCTGAACCTGGCGGTAGCCCTGCAGAAGGACGTGGCCCTTTTGAGCGTTCTGGGGGTGCGGGACGCGGTGCGGGAAGCCCAGATCTACACGGCCCGAACCTTCAACTATTCCTCCCTGGTGGCGGCGGCGCTTCTCTTTCTCGCGGCCACCATCCCCCTGGCCCGGTTCACCGACTACCTGTCCCGGAAAGACCGGGAGCGCCGGCTGCAGTTCACGGTGTAGAGCATGTACAGAATTGAAATCGAGCATCTGACCAAGTATTACGGTAAAAAGCTGGTCTTGCAGGACGTGAACCTCCGGGTGGCGGACCATGAGGTGGTGTGTCTTATCGGCGCCTCCGGGTCGGGCAAGTCGACCCTGCTGCGCTGCGTCAACAACCTGGTGGACTTCGACCAGGGGGACGTGAAGCTTGACGGCCTGTCGATCTTCGACGACGGCCTGTCCTCCGGGGAGCTGTACAAGCGGATCGGTATGGTCTTCCAGTCCTACAACCTGTTTCCCCACATGACCGTTCTGGACAACATCACCCTGGCTCCTCGGCGGGTCCATCGGATCTCCCGCGCCGAGAGCGAGGCCTGCGCCCACGAACTGCTGAAGCTCTTCGACCTGGACGGCTTTGCCGGGTCTTATCCGGAGCAGCTCTCCGGGGGTCAGCAGCAGCGGGTGGCCATCGTCCGCGCCCTGGCGACCCGGCCGGAGGTCCTGATGCTGGACGAGGTCACCGCGGCCTTAGACCCGGAACTCATCGGCGGAGTGCTGCAGGTCATCCGGGACCTGCGGAAACAGGGGATGACCATGATCATTGTCACCCACGAGATGAGTTTCGCCCGGGACGTGGCCGACCTGGTCTGTTTCCTCGACGGCGGGCGGATTCTTGAAGAGGGACCGCCGCAGCGGCTTTTCTCGAACCCCGAGAATCCCCGGACCCGGCAGTTCCTGCAGCGGATCATCGAGGCGGGGCGCCTGTAGTTATTGAAAAAAACGCTTCTTAAACCATAGCCTTTATCAATTCGTCTATTCTTACAGTGGCAAAGCTTGTAGCGTGGTCGCTCATGGCATAGGGAAGGATAAGTTCTTTTCCGTGGAGCATGGCACCGCAGGTGTATACGACGTTGGGTACATAGCCTTCTCTTTCGGTCTCATTCGGTGAAAGGAGGGGTTCGCTCAGGCGGCCGATGACTTTCGCGGGATTTTTCAGATCCAGGAGAAAGGCCCCGAGGCAGTACTTCCGCATGGGTCCCACACCGTGACTCAGTACCAGGTAACCTTCATCGGTTTCAATGGGGGAGCCGCAGGTGCCTATTTTCATGAATTCCCAGGGCCACCGGGGTTCCAGGATCAATTTCTCCTCCTGCCAGAAATTGATTGTGTCGGAGTACATCAGAAAGATGTTCTCGCCGTCCTGCCGGGAGAGCATGGCGTAGCGGCCGTTGATGGTTTGGGGAAACAGGGCCATGCCTTTATTCCGGGCCGCGGCGCCGCTTAAGGATATAAAGGTAAAGTGCAGGAAGTCCGGTGTTTCGATCAGTTGGGGCTGAATGTTTCTACCGTCGTAGGCGGTGTAGGTGGCGTAATAGGTAAAACTTCCGTCATCTTTTCGGAACCGGACGAACCGGGCGTCTTCGATCCCGTTACTCTGGCTGGGGACGGAGGGGAAAAGGATTCGCTGAGACAGACAGCTTTCGGGAGGAAAGCGCACTTGGTAGTTCGATTCCACCAGCAGAAGAACATCGTGAGCCGCCTTGTCGTCTTCGGCGTCAAAGCGGCTAGATTTCCGGCGCTCTTCTTCCAGGGTACGTTTTAGGTCATCCAGGCTGAAAGTTTCAGGAAGGTGTTCGGCCACTCGTTTGCAGAAAGGGCTCCGCAGACCCGATTCGTTAATCTGTCGGGCGAAGAAGGATTTTTCACGGACCAGGTTTTCGATAACCGCGGGCTCGGTGACGTACGGTACGGCCGGTTCCAGGGCAATGGTGTTTTCCCGATCCACGATACCGATACGGAAGGTAACGGAGGAGATGTGTCCTTCGCCGGTAGCCCGAAGGCTTAAGATAAAACGGACGGAGCCTTTAGGCAGATTTCCCTGGTCGGGGTGGGGCACGATGGAAGGATTAAAGAGGGCTGCGGCTTCGGGTGAATACTCGTGAGAGAAGCAGGAACCGATAAGAGCTTTTCGTTGGGCGGACAAAGCGGGTTTACCCGTCATAAGCGGTTCTACCACTTGAAAACGGTGTAAATAAAAGCTCTCCACCTGTTCATGCCGATGTTCAAATTCCTTCATGATCCGGGCAAGCAGGCGGTTTACTTCATCCTCCGGGAGGGTCATGATTCTGTTAATGATTCGTCTGGCGGCGTCTTTTCGGACGGGGTGAAAAGGACGCAGGAGTACCCGGGTACTGTCGGGGGCAAGAGTCGGCCCCTTCCTTTGTACAGGTACCGTCCTTAAAAGCAGAGGGTTTTGTCCGTCATTTTCTTTCATACGGGCTCCTTGGGGGAATTTCTGTAAAGCTGACCAGGGTGCTCTGAAGGGCTTCCATTTCTTTCAGGGCAAGGAGGAAGGCCAGGGTCGACTCGGCTCCCTGATTCTGGCTCACCCGGTCCACGTGAAGACCGTCGCGGCATCCGCCGGTACTGGCGTCGTACAACCCCAGGGCCAGGTCGTTTCTACCCAGAAACCATTCAAAAGTCCGACGGGCTTCGGCGGCCCAGAAGGCTTCTCCGGTAGTATTGAAGGCTTCGATACAGGCCGATACAGAGGCCTGGGCTTCTATTGGCTGCTGGTCGAACAACGCCCGCTCATGTCCTTTCCTAAAAAAGCCGTTTGATCCAATAGGACGGAAAGAACCGGTTTCGGCGGTTTGTGTTTTCATTAGCCAAGCAAGGGTTGTTAAACCGGTCTCCGTAAGGGCGGTATTGTTCATGCTCCTGCCGCTGAGGATGAGGGCGTGGGAGAGTTTGGCGTTGGCATAGGTAACGGCATCCTCGAACCATTGCCAGTGGTCACCCGAGGCATCGGCATAACGCTGCATCAGTTTGTCCGTCAGGGTTTCACGGATTCTATGGGCTCGCCGGTCGCCTCCCATCCTCCGGAGGTAGTGGTCGATCCCGATGAGGGTGAAAGCCCAGGCCCTGGGTGATGTGAATTCTGGGACCGACGGTAGAGCCTGCTCAAAAAGTTCAGCCGCCAGCATCTGAAAACTGCTGTTGCTCGCCTGGGCTACGCAGAATCCTAAAGCCCAGAGTGCCTGCCCGTGACAGTCCTCCGAGCCGGTTTCTTCGATCCACTTCCTGTCAAAACTCATAAAATTGCGAAATCTTCGGCCCTTCCGGTCAAAGGCGTAATTTAGAAAAGCCGTGTAGGTTGCCGCCAGTTCATTGATTCGGGGGGTATTAGAACCTGATTTTTGAAGCATAAGGGTCAGCAGCAGAGCCCTGGCATTATCGTCGGTACAGTAGCCTTCGATAAAACTGGGTACTGTAAAGCTGGCGTGCTGGAATATTCCGGTGGAATCGCTCATGCGATACAGGTGATCAAGTTTCATCATCGGCATTTGCCCGGGCTGCTCATCCAGGGTTTTGATGGGGGATGTTTTTCTTCCCACAAAACTGTGGTCTTCCCTCGCCTGATTGAAGGATTGAATGTATTTTTGCGCTACCCGGCTCCACACCATATCCCGTCCTTTTTCATAGGCCTTCTTTCGCATGGAATGACGCAGAGGTTCATCTTCCAGAAGGCCGACCACGGCTTCTGTAATAGCCTCCGCGTCCCGGAAAGGCACCAGTTTTCCCCGGTCTTCTGATAGAAGTTCCTTGGCATGCCAGTACGGAGTGGATACCACCGCGTTGCCTGCTCCGTAGGCGTAGGCCAGGGTGCCGGAGGTAATCTGGGTTTCCGTAAGATAGGGAGTAATGTAGATGTCCGTGGCTCCGATAAATCTCTTCAGTTCATCGATCTCCACGAAGCGTTTGAAAAATACCACATGTTTCTGTATTCCTAGATCTTTAGCCAGCCGTTCGAGGCTCAACCGGTATAACTCGCCTTCGGTCCGGAGCAGATTCGGGTGAGTCTGGCCTACCACAACGAAAACCGTATCGGGAAACCGGGAGATGATCCCCGGCAGGGCGTTCAGGACGTATTCGATTCCCTTATTCGGCGACAGGAGCCCGAAGGTGAGCAGGACATGTTTTCCCGCAACACCGAATTCCTCTTTGAAATAATTTGGATCGGCAAAAGGCATGTCGTGGATGCCGTGGGGGATAAGGTCGATCTTTTTCGGCGGGGTGTTGTATACTTCCAGGAGAAACGTTCGTCCCTTTTCCGCCATAACCACCAGCCGGGTGGAAAGTTGGATTAATTCGTTCATAACCCTGTGCTGGTCCGGGTTGGGGTCACTTAGAACTGTGTGAAGGGTGGTCACTATGGGCATCTGCAAAGCTCGGAGGAGGGCAAGCACGTGGCTTCCCGCGTTTCCTCCAAAAATGCCGAATTCATGTTCCAGGCAAAGCATATCCACACCGGTGATGTTGAGAAAATCCGCGGCCCGCAGGTAGGAGGCAAGTTCCTCTTCGGCGATTTCGAAGCGGACCTCCGCCGGATACTCGTATCCCCCTTCAATATCATTCACCGGAACGACCAGGCAATCCGCCTGGGGGATTTCCCGGGCTACCGCTGTCCGCAGGTCGGAGGTGAAGGTGGCGATACCACATTTCCTCGGGAGATAATCACCGAGAAAAGCGATCTTGCGAAGGTTGGTTGCTTTTTGCATAATAAAAACAATCCCTTGCGGGCCGACATACCCGCTCGATATTTAAAAAGAGGTGATGAGTCCAAGCAGCGGGCTGCGTGTAAAAAAGGCTGCGATCAATGCGGTTTAGTTCACAAAGAAGGGTGCTTACAACTACTTGCTTCCAATACTAAGCTTAAGATAGTCATGAAAGGCTCCTGTGTCAAGGTGGCGAATTGTCTTATACACTTTTCCCCATGGAGAGGATCAAGTGAATGTATTTCCTGTCCCCCCTGAATGAACTGGAGGCGGAACGAGGCCTTTTCGCGGAAGGACATAAGAAGGACGCCGGTAACTTCACAGCCATGAAGATACACGAGGACATCCATCAACAACTAGGGCATTGAAAAAATCGTCAAAGATGATACATTTGTTCCTATGGCGATATCAAAAAAATCAAAAGAAACCCAGAAGGAACGGCTCACCAAAGAACTGAACGGCCTGCTTCAGGAGATGGACGAAGAGGACCTGCTCTTTCTTATCAAGCAGGCCCATGTGCTGAATCACAACCGGCAGGCCGAGGCGATCAACCGGGAGATAGACGAGCTCAACGCCCGGAAAACCGTCCCCGGTGTCAAGGCGGGCGGGGGAGGATCGGGCTTTACCGTATCCATCGAAACCCCTGATAACGGCAAGACCTATCATTTCATCGTCAACGGGCGCAAGCATTTTCTCGATACCGCCGAGACGAAAAGGATCGTGGAGCTCTGCTACCGTCCCCCGACCAAGAGCGCGGCCTTGAAATACCTCTATCAGTTTTTCCACGCCGAACGGGACGAGATCCTCTACGAGCACAAGATCACCTCGGAGAAAAGCCCCTTCTTCCAGGAACTCTTTTCGGAGGTCCGCGCCCGGTTCAGTTTGAAATGAGCCGGCAATGCGCCGTCCCTTTGTTCGATTTTCCGCTTGACCAAGTAGCCCTGAGCCGGTAGTATGACAGACGATTTTTACCTCTGCCGGAGTGGTGGAATTTGGTAGACACAGAGGACTTAAAATCCTCTG
>JAFGDJ010000176.1 GCA_016932135.1 Spirochaetales bacterium
AGAATTTTTTTCTGCAGTAAAACTGGTCCCGTATCCACCCCCGAATCTACCAGGTGGATGGTTATTCCCACCTCCCGGTCTCCGGAAGCATAACTGTCTTCGATTCCCCGGGTCCCGGGGTATTTGGGAAGGAGAGAAGGGTGTATATTCACCACTTTATTTGGCCAGGCATCCAGAAAGAGGGGCGTGAGAACCCGCATGAAACCGGCCAGTATTACGATATGCGGGTTGTAGTCCTGCAGAATTCTTAAGGCTTCAGTTTCTGCCGCTTCCCGGTTTTTCCCCCAGCCGGGAATATAATAGCCCGGTATGGATAATCTTTTTGCTCGTTCCAAGGCGTAGGCTTTTTCCCGGTCACAGATAAGACAGCATATCCGGTGCTCCGTGGTGTTCAGATAATGTGTAAGGGCCTCGAAATTACTTCCGTTACCCGAAGCCAGCACGGCTGCCTCAGCCACGGTGAAGCTCCCCAATCTCTTGTAATGGAAAACCCTCGCTTTTGGCTAACTCCATCACATCGTCCTTATCAGCGGAGTGGACTACCAGAGCCACACCGATACCCATGTTGAATACCCGTTCCATTTCCCGGTGGTCTATGTTCCCCTTTCTCTGTATCCGGTGAAAAATCTCCGGGACCTCCCAGGTATGGTTTAAAACGATTTTCAAGCCCGGAGGTAATACCCGGGAAAGGTTCCCCTCCAGACCCCCTCCGGTGATATGAGCGGCCCCGAGGATCTTGCCGGTGGTGGTCAGGGCTGAGAGAATCTTCACATAGATCCGGGTGGGTGTAAGGAGTTCCTCGTAGGCGGTGTCCTTCGGCGTGAGAACCTTCCTGGCCAGGGAAAGACCGTTGGAATGGATCCCCGAAGAAGGTATCCCCAGAAGGAGGTCTCCTTCGTCCATATCCTTCCTTCGCGGAAGCATGTTTTCCCGATCGACAAAGCCGGAACAGAACCCCGCCAGGTCAATATCATCCTCTCCGTATACGCCGGGCATTTCGGCGGTCTCGCCCCCCGTAAGGACACAACCGGCTTCCTCGCATCCCCGGACAATACCGGCGATCACGTCCTTCATCACCGGCTCGTTTATTTTACCGCAGGCGATGTAATCGAGAAAAACCGCCGGCCGGGCACCGCACACTGCCAGGTCGTTGACGCTCATGGCCACCAGGTCGATGCCGATGGTGGAATAGTTTCTCAGTTGGCGGGCTACCAGGATCTTTGTTCCCACCCCGTCGGTGGTGGAGAGCAACACCGGGTGCTTCATGCCGGTGAGGTCCGGTTCAATACCCCCGGAAAATCCTCCGATTCCACCGGAGACCGCCGGTGACGAAAGGCCGGCAATAAACCGGGCAAAGGAATCTCCTCTTTGAATATCTACTCCCGCTTTGGCGTAGGTTTCTCCCATCATAATGTTCGTTCCTTATTCAGTTTCTACAGGTACGGGGTATTGTCCGTTGAAACAGGCATAACAATACCCGCCGGGATCATCCAGACAGCCCTTCAGTTCTTCCAGGGGGAGAAACATCAGGGAATCCGCCCCGATAAACCGGGCTATTTCCTCCGGTGTCATGGTATTGGAGATCAGTTCTTTTCTGGTGGGTATATCGATACCAAAATAACAGGGCCACTTTATCTCCGGGGCGCAGAGACGGAGATGCACTTCCCGGGCCCCCGCTTCTTTCAAGAGTTTCACCAGAATTTTACTGGTAGTTCCACGGACCAGGGAATCGTCGATCAGAACGATCCGTTTTCCTTTAATGGCTTCCTTCACGGGATGGAGCTTCATACGGACAGCCAGTTCCCTTTCGCTGGTGTTTGGCATGATGAAGGAACGCCCCACATAGTGATTTCTCGTCAAGCCGTATTCCATGGGAATGCCGGAAGCCTCCGCGTACCCTAAGGCGGCGTTGCTCCCCGAATCTGGAACGGGCACCACGATATCCGCCGTTACGTTGTCACAGCGGGCTAAAGCAGCCCCGGTTTTTTTACGGGTCAGATGAACCGATTGGTTGAAAATCCGGGAATCCGGCCGGGCGAAATAGATGAGCTCGAAAACACAGCGTCCGGGGGTGCCTTCCCGGTTGAATAATTCCGCCCGGGTACCCTCATGGTCGGTGGTGATGAGTTCTCCGGGCTGAACTTCCCTGGAGTCTTGTATACCGTGAACCTCCAGGGCGCAGGTCTCCGAGGCTACGGCGACGGTAGTGCCTTTAAAGCCGATAAACAGGGGTCTGAAGCCGCTGGGGTCCCGGACGGTGTACAGGGTGGCATTGTGGATTAAAATCATGCTGAAAGCCCCCCGAAGGAGGCCGAGGGTTTCTTTCAGGGCGTCATAAAATAGGGTTTGCCGGGAACGAGCCAGAAGATGAAGGATGATTTCCGAGTCGGAGGAACTCTGAAAAATCGACCCTTCCGATTCCAGAAGACTCCGCAGTTCCCGGGCGTTGGACAGGTTCCCGTTATGAGCCAGGGCAATTTCACCCTTATTGCAGGAAACCAGGATGGGCTGAGCGTTTTCCAGACGGTTTCCCCCCCGGGTGGAGTACCGTACATGGCCGATTCCCACGGTGGATACCCTCTGTTCGGCCAGGTAACGGGAGAGTACCCCGGAAACCATGCCCAGATCTTTATAGACCACCAGGTGTCCGTCTTTTTTATAGGCTATCCCGGCGCTTTCCTGCCCGCGGTGCTGCAGGGAGAAGAGGCTGTAAAAAAGGCGTTCCGGTATGTTTTCTCCTTCCTGGTTGAAGAAACCGGCGACACCGCAATGGTGACGTAAGGAGTCATTCTGCGCGTTCACACTGAAGCCTATCACCGGCGGTATGCCCTGGTCAATATAGAGCGCTCGCGATCCTGGGCTCTCGACGATGCTTAGAAAGGCCTTTCCGAGATCTCTTGCAGAAGGTTCGTGTACTCTTTCCTGGTGACGGCAGTGGAAACCCGCTTCCTGATTTCTCCGCCCCCGGGAAGACCTTTTGTATAGGAGCAGAAGTGTTTTCGCATGATCCGGCAGGCTGCCTCTTCACCGTAAAATTGCAGGGCGGCCTCAAGATGCTGTTCCATCGCCTCAAGGAGCTCTTCTTTAGACGGGTTTCCCGGCAGTTCGCCGGTTTCCAGGAGGCTCCGGGTTCGGGAAAATATAAAGGGATCGGCCATGGCTCCCCGGGCGAACATCAGGCCGTCGCATCCGGTTTGAAGAAGCATAGCCTTGGCGGCGGCCGGGGTAAAAAGGTCACCCGAGCCGAACACCGGGACCGGGATCCTTTCCTTCAGCCGGCCGATAAGGTTCCAATCGGAGGTGCCGGAGTATCCCTGGCTTCTGGTTCTGGGATGAAGGGTGATCATTGAAACCCCGGCATCAACGGCCGCCAGGGCGGCGTCAAGGAAGGTAATGGATTGAGCATCCCAGCCGGACCGTAGTTTCACCGTAATGGGAATATTGCCGTGGCCGGAACGATCCAAGGCCTTTCGGAGGGCTGAAACTATCCGGCCGATTAACGGGGGGTCCTTCATTAGCGCAGAACCGGCCCCGGTTTTTACGACCTTGGGCACGGGGCATCCGCAGTTCAGATCGATCAGGGGCGGTAAGTAGGGAAGGATTCGTTCCGCCGCCCGGGCGACCCGGCCGGGATCCGAGCCGAAAAGCTGAACCGCCGGAGAACCCTCTTCGGGATCCGGCAAGAGAAGATCCAGGGTCTTCTTATTTTCCCGGCAGATCCCTTCGCAGGATATCATTTCCGTGTACGCCAGGTTCGCTCCCCGGCATACGCGGACCGTGCGAAAAGGAGCGTCGGAAAAGCCGGCCACCGGGGCTAGAAAAAGATTCCCCGGGATTTTCAGAGATCCCAGAGTAACAGGGTGATAAAGCTGTTTCATGAGCTTGAAAACCGATTATTCGTTGATGTCGAAGACCTTCAGGCTGTTCTTATAGAGTTGTTCCGCCAGGTCTTCCTTGGGCATCTGCCGGAGTTCGGCGATAAAATCCAGGGTAGCCGGTAAATAGGATGGTCTGTTCCTTTTTCCGCGGTATTCCGAAGGAACCATGAAAGGGCTTTCCGATTCAATCAGCATGCGGTCCAGGGGCATTTGCAATGCCGTTTCGTGGAGGTTCCTGGCATTTCGATAGGTGACATTTCCGGCAAAGGAGATATATAAATTCAGTTCCAGGGCTTTCTGAGCGAAATCCCAATTCTCCGAATAACAATGGAGGATTCCCCCCCGTTCAGGAAGCTTCTCTTTCAAAATATCCAGGACATCGCCGCCGGCCTCGCGGTTATGGATAATTACTGGCAGATTGAATTTATCCGCCATTTCCAGCTGAGAGATGAATAATTCAATTTGGGAATCCTTATTCCCGAATTTACGATAATAATCCAGGCCAATTTCTCCCAAGGCTACAACCCGGTCTAGGGATATTCCCTCTTCAATTTTTCTTTCCCAATCTTTCCCGGGATACGAAACTTCTGAGGGAGAAACGCCGATACTATGATAGACATGAGTAGCCGTAGAGAGATTCTCGTAGACAACGAAAAAATCGTGCAGGTTGTTACAGATGCTGATAATATGCTCTACACCGGCTTGCCGGGCTTCCTGAGTGATAATAAGCTGTTCAATAGGGTCCTCATGAATGAGCCCTATATGCGCATGAGTATCAAAAAGCTTCATTTGACTTCCATTTTAGAGAGTTTGTTTCAGATATTAATGATCTTTTTATCCGTTGCTCACCATACAATAACACGAAGATCTGCCATCGTCAACAATTATTTGACAAATGTTTACCTTCATGATAGTCTTTCCTTATTATTGTATAGGACTCATATGAAACCAGGAGAGTTCATTGTCACCGGCAAATCAGTATAAAAAGGTTGAGAATAAACTGGTTGAACAAATCGATACGGGCACACGGCGAGTCGGGCGTGGTATAACCGACTTGGGCAGACGATTCTATAACGCCGGACGTCAGCGGTTTACAGTTATGTTTATTCCTCATTCGGAGAAGAAGGTTTTTAACTTTCGAATCTCCGTTTTTTCGCTGGTGTTTTTCTGTTTTATTCTTACGGGAATTTTAACGGTCTTCTTCATTTTCAGTACCCGGTATTCCGGGCTTTCACGGATGCTCCAGGCGAAATCGGGAAGCCTCGATACCACCGAAGCGAACCTGGAACTCATTCTGGATGAAATTGCATCTCTTCGAAAGGTTTCCGCGGAATTCGAGACAACCTTGAACAAAACCATGAATACCCTGAAGCTGACGCCCGATGAAGCGAGTCGTTTCGGCAGGAACGACGGCGACCTGATCTCCTTTTTTGGTGTGGAGGAACAGGACGGTATTATGATGGAGCTCAGCGAACTGCGCAGTCTGAGTTCCTATTTATCGGAATCGGTTCATTCCCTGGAAAAGATAGCGGGTTTATTGGACTCTCACAGCGACCTTCTGGTGGAGCTGCCTACCTTCTGGCCGGTGGAGGGTGGTGACGGTAGGATTACTCAATATTTCGGACCGGCGGACCATCCCTTTACCCACAATTGGTACCTCCATATGGGAATGGATATAGCCTACGGGTATGGCAAGCCGATCTTAGCGGCGGCTAATGGAAAGGTTATTGAACGAAAATATGACAGCCTGGGATTCGGGAATTACATTGTCATTCGGCATAAATATGGTTTTCAAACCAAATACGGTCATTTGCAGGATGTCTATGTGTATGAAGGTGACGAGGTAACCCAGGGACAGAAGATAGGAACTATGGGAAGTACCGGACTGTCCACGGGCCCGCATCTCCATTTCGAGGTTCGTATCGGATCACAGGTTGTGGACCCGGAACGATTCCTCAGTGTGCGTAAAAGTTCCAGCTGAAAGCGGGATAGAGAAACCTGAAGAGTATCCTGTCTACTTATCCGGCAGAGGGTTCACCACCGGTTCATTTCATGTTATTTTAGTAAGACGAACTCGGGTATTGTTGAAAGATTAGGATGTATCTATGAACGAATATGGCTTGGAAGAAAATGCTTTTATAAACTCCCTGGTGGGGGAAGGAACAACCTTTAACGGGGAAATAACCCTGGACGGCCTCTTACGCATTGATGGGGATTATCTAGGCACCATTACTACGCCGGGAACGGTGCTTGTCGGAAAAAGCGGCCGGGCGGAATCCACCATTCACGCCGGCACCATTGTCATTGGTGGTATTGTAAAAGGGAATATTTTCTCTACGGAAAAGGTTGTCATTCTTTCCACCGGGCTGCTTATCGGTAATATTACGGCTCCCCGGTTGATTGTGGAAGAAGGTGTCTTATTGCACGGCAATTGTGTTATTCAAAAGAAACCGGCTGACCAGGAGACATCACCGGAGGAACCAGGATCGGCGGAGTCGGGAGAAAAACCAGAGGAGAAGGCGGCTGATCTGGAGCATACCTGGAAACCCCAAGAGGTTTGATGAATGGAGCGGATAACTCCTTCCGGTTCCCCTGATCTGAATCGTCCCAGGGGCAAAAATGAAAAGGTGGAGAAAAAGAAAAAAACCTCTTTCTTTTTTCTGGAAACCCTGGAGAAGGTCGATGCGGGCGCCGGCGGGACCCTTCAAGGGGATATGGCTTTTGATGAAGATATCCCCTTGGAGGATATGTTGGACGAAATACATAGTTGTGGTGATAAACTGAAGGAAGCCCCCTCGCTGTCCCTGGTAATGGAATATAAGCAAGCGGTCCGCAACTTTATGCATTATGTAATTCGAGAAAGCTTAAAGACGGAAACCAAGGAAGGTGCCAGGTTCAACCCCTTGAGAAAACAGAAGCGATTTACCATTGTACGGGTGGTGAATGATAAATTGGAACGTCTGGCCGCGGGTATTTTACAAAGCCAGAAACCTCAGCTTGATCTGCTGAAGAGCATTGACGAAATCAATGGTCTCTTAGTGGACTTGATGGGGTAAACAAAAGGAGTTTTTAGGGTGAGTGAAGCCCCAGAGATAATAGAAAAGAGCGAAACAAACCTGAGTGAAGGAAAATCAGCGGCCTATTACGCTGTAAAGATACTTCATTCCAGTGAAATGTATCTCGGCGAAGCTTCTTCCGGAGCGGTATACAGCAGGAATCAGCTGGTTATTATCCCCGGAAAGTATGGAAAAGACCTGGGCAGGGTGTTAGGCCCCGTCGGGAGTACCTCGGGATTCGGAAAGGAAGAGATAGTACCTTTGGTCAGATTGGCTACCGAGCGGGATATTGAGAATTACAAAGAAAACGAGGTGCGTGAAAAGGAAGCTCTGGAAATATGTAAAGAGAAGGTCGCTGCCCGGGGATTGTCCATGAAACTGGTCTCGGCCCACTACCTGACGGAAGAAAAGAAAGTGCTTTTCTTTTTTACCGCTGAATCCCGGGTGGACTTCCGTGAACTGGTGAAAGATCTGGTATCGGTATTTAAGATGCGAATTGAGCTGAGGCAGATCGGGGTGAGAGATGAATCCCGGGTGCTGGGGGGAATCGCAGTCTGTGGAAGGACCTACTGCTGCCATGGTATCACCGATCGGCTGAAGTCCGTGTCTATTAAAATGGCGAAGGAACAGAATCTCTCGCTGAATTCCATGAAGATTTCCGGTCCCTGCGGAAGGCTCCTTTGCTGCCTTTCCTACGAGTTCGATTTTTATCGGGAAGAAAAGAAGCGTTTTCCACCCGAGGGGAGCCGCTACTCCTGGAATAATGAAACCTTTAAGGTAACGGAAACAAACGTATTAAAGAACACTGTCACTCTTCTTTCCGGAGACGGAAGAATGCTGGAGGTTCCCTTAGCTTCTTTTACCTATGACAAGGAAAACCAGAACTGGAAGATTCTGCAGTTGGAAGGTGAGTAACTTCAAAAAACGTGTTTTTTGAAGGAATATTGACATAGACCGAAAAAAAATGGTATTTTTCTTTGAAAATCCACGACAGATCGCACGATAGACTCGTACGACTTGACTGATACGCGTTGTTAGAGGAAGGAGACTACATATGGCACAGGTCAGCAAAAACGCGCGAACCGGAACCATGGCTCAGAAACACCTCTGCCCCTGTGGTGGAGAAGTGACTATGCGATCGGTATTCGCCAACGGTAAACTGAGGAATATCGCTGTCTGCGAAAGCTGTAAGCGGCAGGAAAGACGACCCAAAGATTTCCGTTAAAATTTATTATTAATCAGCCTGCCGGCTTCCGTAATCTACGGACAGCCGGTTTTTTTTATTCCCCTACGAACGAGAGGAGCAGAACCGACAGGTCGGTTCTCTTCCCGAGTGAGCGCCGGGAAAGAAAGGTATACATACCCCGGCCCTTGAGCCGGAAAGGGATGCTGCGCGTCCCGGGTTCAGGGCTTGCCCTGGGGTTTGATACCTTTTGTTCCGGCTATCTAAATCTTCTTTTTTTCCTGTTCCTGCCAGATATAGACTTGTTGTTTTATTTCTTCTTGGACATGGCTGAGAAGGGCTTCCACTTCGGCTTTTCCCGCGGGAGGGGGGTAGAGGTTGAGAACCCTGATCAGATATCTTTTCCCCCGGAGGGTTCCCAGAACTTCTCTCAGTTTGGAAGACTTGTATCCGCCGTTCAAAGCCACGCTGAGAATCGGCAGAGGGGTGAGGGTTTCGATCTTTCGTACGGCCCCAGAATGAAAGGGGCCCACCTTTCCCGTTCTAGAACGGGTCCCCTCAGGAAAAATGACGGGGCTCAAACCGGCCGCGGCTTCCCTGGCCAATCGTTCCAGGTCTTTCATGGTTCTGGAAAAACGGCCCTTACGGTCGATCTTTGCATGCCGTTGCATTCGCAGAACCTGGGACACCAGGGGGACGAAATGAAACAGCGATTGTTTGGCCGCGAAGCGCACGTTGTTTTCCGGAAAACAATACACCATCAGGGGAATGTCCAGGATGCTCTGATGGTTTGAAATTACCAGGCAATGAGGCGGAATCTTGATCCCCGGCGCCACCTGGAAGATCACGTCGAAGTCTAAAAAAAATCTTGTCAGTGAAAGGATCTTTCCCGGAATGGTAGCTATCCACCGGTTAATTTTTTCATTTGATCCCCGACGATGAAAAATTCTCCAAAGCCGCAACTTCATGTCCCAGAGAAAAGCTTGCAAAATGAAGGTGGCTAATAAAAGTATATCTCTCACTGCTTTACTACCCGGCCCCCACTGTAACCGGATTACGGGAAAATGAAAAGAGGGTTTCGGCGATAAGTATTGACAGGGAAAGATTTATTTGCTATGTTGCATCCCGTATCTATCAAACGACGACATTTATCGGAGGTACTTTCAGTTGCCAGAGCAAAGTTCGGCGGCGAAACGCCACAGGCAAAGTCTTAACCGCAGGGAGAGAAACAGAAGTGTTCGCAGTTCCGTCAGAACTGCCAATAAAAGGTTCATTGAGGCGGTATCAGCCAAAAATATAGAAGAAGCCAGGGAACGTCTGTACAAGTTTACCAAGCTTATCGATACAGCCGCGGGGAAAGGGATCTACACAAAGAACACCGCAGCCAGAAAAAAATCCCGCATGCAGAAACTTTTTAATTCTCTCGAACAGTAACGAGTTTTCCCGACAGGAAAAATCATAAAGTAAGGAGAGTATGTATAACGTGCAGCAGAAGCTCACGAAAGCAGAAATCATCGAGCATATCTTCGAAGAACTGGATATCAATCGCAAGGATATCCACCAGGTTATCGACCGCTTCTTTGAAGAACTCAAAGATGCTTTGTCGGAAGATAAAATAGTCGAGCTTCGAGGGTTCGGCACTTTTGAAATCCGGACAAGAAAAGGCAGAGAGAAGGCCAGGAACCCGAAAACCGGGGAGACCGTGCCGGTAAAACCCCATGGTGTAGCGGTTTTTCGTCCTGGAAGGGAACTTAAAAAAATAGCCTGGCCTCTCAGGGAAAAGTAACCGTGTCATCTTCCCCGGCGAAAGTTCTCCACCGGCAAAGGGAAAGCGAAAACAGTCCTTTAAAAAATCTTGTTATAGAGCTTTCCCTTTTATTTTTATCGTCCATCCTTTTTGCCTTGTCTTTTCCGAGTTTCATCTCCGTCTGGGGATGGTTTCCCCTGGCGTTTATTTCCCTTGCCCCGGTTTTTATTGTTATCCATCGGTCGTCTTGGCCAAAAATCCTCCTATACGGTATTTTGTACGGTTATGTTTCTTATGCCCTTTTTAATTACTGGGCTTCCACCTTTCATCCCCTGGCTATTATCATTCTTCCTACGGTCTATGCTGTTTATTTCTTCCTGGTATTCCCCCTGTTAAAGCTCTGCGACCGGCTGCTGCCCCGGTACGGATATCTGCTTCAGCTTCTGGTCTGGATTGCCTATGAATACCTCCGGACCATCGGCTTTTTAGGATATCCCTACGGAATTATGGGCTACAGTCAGTACCTTTTTCTTCCCTTGATCCAGATTTCTGAAATTACCGGGGTGTGGGGCGTTTCTTTTCTGGTGGTTTTCCCTTCGGTGTACCTGGGGCACGCTCTGAAGAACGGTATTTCCGGTTTCCGTGAATTTATCCGCCGGCATCCCGTCTCTCCGGCGGTGTACGGCCTTCTCTTCTGCGCCTGTCTGGTTTTCGGTTTTTTTGCCGAAAGCGATTACTCTGATGAACCCCGCGCTCGAGTCGCCCTCATTCAACACAACGCCGATACCTGGGAAGGCGGCGTGGACGCTTATGAACGAAATCTTAAGACCTTGATTCGATTAAGCCGGGAATCTTTGAAAGAGAATCCGGATATTGTGATCTGGTCGGAAACCGCCTTTGTTCCCGGGGTGGATTGGCATAGCCGATACCGGACCGACCAGCGGCGGTATCAGCTGGTGAAAGAATTTATTGATTTTATGACTACCCAGAACATCCCTTACGTGACGGGGAACGATGACGGGCAATTGGAACGGAATGAGGAAGGGGAACTTGAGCGGGTGGATTACAATGCTGTGCTTCTCTATTATCAAGGGGAGCTGAAAAAAACCTATCGAAAGACCCATCTGGTCCCTTTTACGGAGAATTTCCCCTACAAAAAGCAGTTTCCCAAATTTTATCAGTTTCTGGTGGATCATGAATACCATTTCTGGAAAAAAGGGGAGGAATACACAGTCTTCCAGGGACCGGATTTCCGTTTTTCCACCCCGATCTGTTTTGAGGATGTTTTCGGATACCTTTCCAGGGAATTCGTTCTGAGAGGAGCTCAGGTAATTGTGAATGTAACCAACGACTCCTGGTCCGGCTCCGAGGCGGCGCAGATGCAGCATATGGCTATGGCGGTTTTTCGATCCGTGGAAAACCGGAGAACCCTGGTGCGCAGCGCAAATTCCGGTATGACCTGCACCATTGAGCCCTCCGGTAGAATTACCGCCCTCCTGGATCCCTTTATTGAAGGATATCTGGTGCAGGATATTCCCATTTTCGACGGTGTAACGACCTGGTACACAAAAGCCGGAGACTGGCTTGGTATCGGCAGTGTCTTTGCCGGGCTTGCCGGAATTGCAGCGGGGGTGATTCTTTCTTTCCTGCGGCGGAGGAAGGGGAAAGTGAATTGACAAGGGCGAGGAAGTATAGGAAGATAGAGAGAGGAAGTGTGTCATGGTAGAGAAAACAAGAATCCTTATTGTGGATGACGAACAGATAAATCTGGATTTTTTCGATGTTATGCTATCTAAGCTGGGATTCCAGGTAGAAAAGGCTCAGGACGGACTGGAAGCTCTGGAGAAGGTAAAAAAGACCAATCCCGATCTTATTATTCTTGATAATATCATGCCCAAATTATCGGGATGGAAGGTTACCCGTTTATTGAAAACCGGGGAAGAATACCGGGAATACCGGCATATTCCCATTATAATGTTTTCGGCTATGGACGACGTAAAGGATAAAGTTGAGGGTTTTGAACTGGGTATAGAAGACTATATTATCAAGCCCTTCAATTTTTCCGAAGTCCTTGCCCGAATTCGCGCGGTTCTCCGGCATCGAGAACTTGAAAAAAGAATTCTGGCGAAGGAACGAAAGATAACCCTCATTGAATCCCTTAATAAATCCCTGCTCTATTTTACCGAGCATCTGAAAGCGCCGGTGCTTGAATTGATGGAATCAGCGGAGAAACTGGACCCTGCCGCGCTGGAAGAGGTGAAAGCTTTTACCGGTCTGGTAAAAAAGGAGACCGAAGCAACCCTGGCGGCTTTGAAAGGGCTGCAGGATGAGATTTCCGATCTTTCCCGGACCATTGAGGCGGAGCAAGATGTTGGTTTCAATGTGGGAGATCTGGACAAGAAATTTCAACAGCATTTTTCCGAGCTTCAGGAAGCCAAAGAAGATCTGGATGGAGTAACAAGATGATATCCGAAGATAGAAAACAGGTTCTTGAACTCTTTGCTCAGGGGAGAAAAAGCTACAAGCTGATGGAATTCCGTGAAGCCCTCGATTTTTTTGCAAAAGCCCTGAAAATAGATCCCGCCGATGGTCCTTCGAAAGTTTATTTTGCTCGATGCAAACACTATATCGAAAACCCGCCACCGGAAGACTGGGACGGGGTTTTTGTCATGCAGACGAAATAAAACCCCTGTATTCAAAAGGAATGAACAAATCTATCGGATGAAAGAATGGCAAAGAACTCTGAACAGCATTTGCAGATAAAAACAGGAACTACTCTTGCGAAGAAAACCCGGTTCGACGGAGTTCTTTCCTTTTCAGATTCTCTGAAGATTGACGGGTATTTTAAAGGCGAAATTGAATCTACCGGGTTTCTCTTTATTCAAAAAGGCGCCCAGGTGCACGCCGATATAAAGGTCAGGTCTATTGTTATCGGCGGCTCGGTTCACGGTAACATCACCGCAACGGAAAAACTGGAAATGCTTTCCACCGGACAGGTTTTCGGCAACATTAAGACTCCTCGTATCAAGATAGCCGACGGAGTGGAATTTGCCGGCTCCTGTGATATGATGAGGGATCCGGATACGGTGGAAATCTTCTCTCAGAGTGTAGAAAAGTTGAAAACAAGCATTGAAAGCTTCTGAAATTTCCTGTTCTATCCTTCTCGTCGGTACGGAACTGACGGAAGGGAAAGTTCGTGATACCAACGGCAGTTTTCTCGCCGCGGAGCTGAAACAAAGGTCCCTGGGGGTCCGGGAAATTGTCCTCGTGCCGGATAACCTGCCGGATATAACCGAAGCTCTATCGCGGCTCACGGAGAGGGACAGGGTCGTGTTGATCTCCGGCGGTCTTGGTCCTACTTCGGATGATATTACACGGGATGCCCTGGCAGCGGTGGCGGGAGTGCCTTTAGAGGAGCGGGAAGAGTGTGTGGTACATCTGAAAAACCGGGGGATTGTCCATGCTCTCAAGACCAATGCCCGTCAGACCATGATCCCCCGGGGATTCACCGTGCTGCCGAATGAAAACGGAACGGCCTGTGGGTTTTACGGTTTTCATAAAGCCCTGACGGTTTGCCTTCCTGGACCCCCCGGCGAGCTGCAGCCTCTGTTTTTCCGGTTTGTCATGCCGCTCCTTTCAGAGACCTTCCATCTGGAGAGTCCTCCGGAGCTGCTCTTCAGTACCTTCCTGGTTTCCGAGTCGGTTTTGGAAGAAGAGCTGACCGCTCCGGCGATCCCCGGGGTTTCCTGGAGCACCCGGGCGGAAGAACTGCGGGTTGTGGTGACTCTCCGGGGGAAGAACCCGGAAGATCTCAAAGGCCTGTATGAACACCTTCGCGGGGTTTTCGGAAGGAACCGGGTTGTTCCCGGTGAAATGGAAGCGGCGGATATCCTCTCCCGTATCCTGAGGTCTTCGGGTAAAAGGGTGGTTTGCGCGGAATCCTGCACCGGCGGGCTGGTGGCAAAACTTCTTACCGATGCGGCCGGGAGTTCCGATATCTTCTGGGGGTCCTTTGTAACGTACCGGAAGGAAGCCAAGGAAAGGCTTTCCGGTTTTCCTGAGGACCTCCTGGATAAATACGATCCTGTTTCCGAACCCGTAGCTAAGGCCATGTGTAAAGGCGCCTTAGCCGGTTCCGACGCCGATGTGGCTGTGGCTGTTACCGGGTATGCCGGGCCGGAAGGCGGAGCAGACCGGATTCCCGTGGGAAGGGTGTGGATAGCCCTAAGCCTGAAGGGGCAGAACACCTATACCCTTTGTTTCGACTTTCGGGGCGGAAGAGGCAGAATACGACGGCAGGCAGCCGTGGCGGCTCTGTTGTGTACCGCCTCCCTGCTTCAGGATGGAGAACGGCTTGACAGTAATGTAAACTGGGGCTATAGTTGTACTGTATTTCCCCTTGGACCCCATGTGCAGTAAGATGTTATAAACTTTGCGTACAGACGGATGATAGAAGAAATCCAATAAATGCTATATAAAACCGGGCTGAAGGGATGGCCCTTCAAAGATTGTCCGCTTTCTCGTTCGATATGAATTCGGAAAAACAGGGAAAACCCGGTCCCGATGCAAGAAGGAAGTTGCTTCATGGCTATTATCAGGAAAAAACAGGAACCGAAAGAACAGGATGAGACTGTCCTGCGAGAGGATAGCCCCCAGCCTGAACTGAATCTTTCCGAATCCGAAGAGGTTCCCCCCTTTACGACGACGGAAGACACAAAGCTCGAAAACCCTAAGACGGCGGTAAAGAAAAAAGCCACCAGGAAAAAGAAGGTTCGAGTGGAACTCATCAAAGATCCCTCTCAGTTGGAGAACGGTAACGGCAGTTCGGATTCCTTGAATACCGAGTCTTCCAACGGGAACGGCAGTTCGGCGCAGGCGGATAACGGCTGGGATACACGAATAGAAAAAAGGAACGGCTCTAAGGAATACGACGAGGTTCCTTCGGTAGATGAAAAGTCGTCGGAGCCCTTTGCACCGCCGGTGAGCATGAATGTTTCATCACGGAAGAAGCAGGCCCCCCCGGTGGTGGAGATGGAACAACGGGAAAAGGTCAGTATAAACGAGCTGACCTGTATGCCCTTAACCTCATTGCGGGAGTTGGCTGTCCACCTGGGAGTTCCTCAGGAAAGCCTCAACTCCATGAAGAAGCAGGAACTTATTTTTTCCATCCTCAAGGCTCATACCGCCAAGGGCGGAAACATCTATGCCTATGGGTCTCTGGAAATTCTTCCCGACGGATACGGTTTTTTACGGTCCCCTCAGAACAGCTATCTGCCGGGATCTGACGACATCTACATTTCTCCTTCCCAGATCAGGCTTTTCAATCTCAGGACCGGCGATACCGTGGGTGGACAGATCCGCCCCCCGAAGGAAGGTGAACGATTCTTTGCCATCTTGCGGGTTGAGTCGGTGAACTTCAGCGATCCCGCGGAGGCTCAAACCCGGGTTCCTTTTGACAACCTTACCCCCCTGTATCCCGATCAGCGTTTGAACCTGGAAACAGCGGCGGAGGATGTGTCCACCCGTATGATCAACCTGTTCTGTCCCATTGGAAAAGGGCAGCGGGGTCTGATTGTTTCTCCTCCCCGGACAGGGAAAACCGTGCTTCTTCAGAAGATCGCTAACGCCATTACCGACAATCATCCCGAGGTCTTTCTTATCGTGTTGCTCATCGACGAACGCCCCGAGGAAGTAACCGATATGATCCGGAACGTGGACGGTGAGGTTATCTCTTCCACCTTCGACGAACAGGCTACCCGGCACGTGCAGGTAGCGGAAATGGTTCTGGAAAAGGCTCGCCGCCTGGTGGAACATAAGAAGGATGTGGTGATTCTGCTGGACTCCATTACCCGTCTCGCCCGGGCATACAATCAGACGGTTCCCACTTCCGGCAAGATCCTCTCCGGTGGTGTGGATTCCAATGCCCTGCACAAACCGAAGAGGTTTTTCGGCGCTGCCAGGAACATTGAAGAGGGCGGAAGCCTGACTATTGTGGCCACCGCCCTGATCGATACGGGGAGCCGTATGGATGAAGTAATCTTCGAGGAATTCAAGGGCACGGGCAACATGGAGATTCATCTGGACCGTAAGATGTCCGACCGGCGGCTCTTTCCCGCCATTAATATTAAAAAATCCGGCACCCGGAAGGAAGATCTGCTTCTTTCGGAAGAAGAGCTTAACAAGATGTGGGTACTCCGAAAAGTCATAAACCCCATGGACGATCAGGAGATCACCGAGCTTCTGGTTGACAGAATGCGTAAAACCAGGAATAATGAGGCTTTCCTGCGCTCCATGAATACATCGGGAGCCATGGAATAGGAACCGGTACTATCCGGTGGAGAGTTTTGGAGGAAGGTATATGAAGAAGGGTATTCATCCTGAATACAAGATGACCAAGATAACCTGCGCCTGCGGAAACGTAATAGAGACCCGTGCCACCATGGAGAATATCCAGGTGGAAATCTGTTCCAAATGCCACCCCTTTTATACGGGGAAACAGAAACTGGTCGACACTGCCGGTAGGGTAGAGCGCTTCAAGAAAAAATACGGCATTAAAGAAGACTAGGGTTATCCGTTTACAGGCCGGTTTTTTACCGGCCTTTTTTTTGTCTTTTCCGGGTATTTCCCTTTTCTGATAAAAAAGGCAGAAAGGATATCAAAAACCCGACAGTCACCAGAATCAGCGCCCAGGCAAACCAGTCCCCGTAGAGCAGATAGACCGTTGCTCTGGCGTCTCGATACACGGGAATTTCCGCGGCCAGATAGCCTTCCTGAAAGAAAGGCAGGGTTTTTAGCCGTCTGCCGAAGGGGTCCACCACCGTGGTCACCCCGGCGTTGGTGGATCGGACGAGGACCCTGCGGCTTTCCACTGCCCTGAGCATGGAGGCTGCGTAATGCTGGGTTTCCGCCGAAACGGTACGGGACCAGGAGTCGTTGGTGATGTTTACCAGCAGGTCCGCTCCCTGTAGTATGAAACCCCGGCACAGGTAGGGAAAGGCGTCCTCAAAACAGATAGGAACCCCGAAGGAGACCTCCTGTCCTGACGCGTTGGTCAGCCGAAAGATCGAATACTCGGTCCCCAGGGTCCATCCGGCGCTCTGCAGTCCTACTACTTCGGTGAAAAAATGCCTTACCGCGGGAACATCCCAGTAGGGGATGTGTTCGGCAAAAGGTACGGGGTGCTGTTTTCCGTAGGTCTGAAGGACATCGCCCCGGGGGTCGATCAGTATGGCGCCGTTCATTACCTGCCGTTTTTCCCAGTCCAGGACCACCGGGGAACCCACCAGAACGGGGGCGTCGATTTCCTGTAAAAAGGGAACAAAGGGGTCTTCTTTTGGACGCCGCTGGAAGGAGCGTTTTAGATAGGGTTCCCGGAAGGAGTTCTCGCTCCATACGACCAGATCAGGCTGCAGTTCCTCAAGTCCCTGGCGGGTAAGGTTCTGTCCCTTTACAATACTGGGCATCTCCAGGCCGCTGACCCAGGAATCGGCGTTTTGCTGTACCAGGAGGACCTTCAGGGTCTTTTCGTAGGGGATTTCCGCTGAAAGGCGCAGAGCGCCGTAAAGGAGAACCAGAACATAGAGAGCCGCCGTGAAGAGCAGTCCGCCGACGGGTGCCCGGGACAGGTGCCGGAAAAGCTTCCCTCCGGAAAATCGAGGGTCGACGGTAAAGATCAGCCCCGGCCGGGGTAAAAAGAATTCCGCCAAGGCGGCGTTGGTCATGGCCGCCAGAAAGGAGATCCCCCAGGGGCCGGTACTATCGGCAATCTGGATCAATGGGAGCAGGTTTTCCAGGGGATACGCCAAAAGTCCCCAGGGAAAACCGATATAGCCGATGGACTTAAGGTATTCGTAGGAAACCCAGGCTGCCGCTATCAGCACTGAACGGTAACGACCTCCCCGGCGCAGAAGATGTGAAAAGATCGGAAAAAGCAGGGAAAAATACAGGGCATGCCCCAGGGCGACTCCGGTGCAGGTCCAGACAGAAAAATCCTGGAAAAAGAGCAGCCAGAAATAGGTGGCAAAACTGTTGGTCACGGCAAAGATGAAGCCCAGGAATGAGGCGTACCGGATGGATCTGCAGTGATACAAGGCAAGAAAAAGGGGTATGAGAGCGACCAGAGCCAGGGGCAGGCTGCCGTAATAAAAAAGCTCATTGGGAATCGCCAGGGTCATCAGGGCGGAAGAAAATAACGTCAGCAGGAGGAGTTTCAGCTTCATGGAAGATGATCATACAATACTCCGATGGATGGATCAATCTCAAAATGAAAGTATCAGTGTCGGGTATCGGTATCTGTTCAAACCTGCTCCTGTACTGATACAGAGACTGATCCCGGCTGCCAGGGATGTTCCGATGCAGTCCTTCAACATGGCTGCCCTGGTTTTCGGATGCCGAACTATTTAAAGATTATGTTGCAAATTATCCGTATTTCTTTTAATATGATATATTCAGACCCGAGGGCACTGGATTGATGGAAATGTTTGATCTTGTAAAGACACATAAGACTGAATACGGCACGGATCCTCATGTTATTGCAGGAGCTCCCGGGGTTGTGAACCTCTTGGGGGAGGAATCATATTATAACGAAGGCTATGTCCTTCAGATAGCCTTGAATCGGTTTGTTCATGTGGCTGTATCTCCGCGAAAGGATAATTCTCTTCGTTTCTTTGCCGCCGATACGGGGGAACGGAAACGCACCACCGTATCCAACCTGAAGTATAAAAGGGAAGACCGCTGGGCTAATATCCCCAAGGGAGTGCTGAACGAGTTTTTCAAAGCGGGACAGACTTTTAAGGGGCTGGATATTACTATTTACGGCGAGATTCCCAAGGGAATCGGTTTAGCCTCTTCCTCGGCCTTGGGTGTGGCCATGGCCCGGGCCCTTTCCACCCTGTTGAACGCCGGGGTTTCGGAAAAGAATATCATTATGTACGCGGCGAAAGCGGAATCAACCTTTATCGGCAGGGATAAGGGCATTTCGGATCAACTTGTCTCCTGTGTGGCGAAGAAAAATCACGCGGTCTTTCTGGATCTTCGATCCTTTGCCTACAAACTGCTTCCCATGAATCTGGGCACCCTGGTAATTCTTATTACGAATTCCAACGTGCCGGTCTTTATTACCGACAACGATCTGGCTGAAAGAAAGGCGGAGTGCGAGGAATGTGTTTCCTGCCTGAACAACCGTCGTCAGGGAACTTCCTTAAGGGATTATACCTCGGCCGACCTGAAGCACGGTATGGGGGTGGTTCCCGAAGGAATTCGCAAGATCTGTCTCCATGTGGTGGAAGAGAATAAACGGGTTCTTGAAGGCCGCGACGCCCTGGAAGCATCCAATTATCCCCTCTTTGGAAAAATTATGCACCGGTCCCATGAGTCCCTGCGGGATAATTACGAGGTCTCTTGTCCCGAGTTGGACTGGCTGGTGAAACGGGCCATGGAAATCGACGGCGTATACGGCTCCCGGATGATAGGTTCCGGGTTGGGAGGCTGTACCGTCACCTTTCTGGAAGAATCCGCCATGGAGCAGTACTACCAGCGCTTATCTGAATATGAACACATCTTCGGGTTCAGCGCCGACACCATACTTTGTGAGCCCGCCGGAGGAGCGGGAATCCTCTTCACCAATCTTGAAAAGCAGGAAGCATGAATATTGTTCTAACCAATGACGACGGCATCCACAGCCAGGGATTGAAAACTCTGGAGAAAAGCCTTCAGACCAAACATGATGTCTGGGTTTTAGCCCCGGATACCGAACGGAGCGCCGCCAGTCACTCCATCACTATCCACAACCCCATGAGGATAAAAAAAATAGGAGATCGCTCCTGGGCCTGCGGAGGAACTCCGGCGGATTGCTCTATTCTTGCTCTCCTGGGGGTTGTCCCCGTAAAACCCGATCTGGTCATTTCCGGCATAAACCGCGGGCCTAACCTGGGGACCGACATCATCTACTCCGGAACCGTGGCCGCGGCGCGGCAGGCGGCTTTCATGGGTTATCCGGGAATAGCAGTTTCCTTAAACACCTATACCGAGCCTTTCTATTTCGACCCGGTGGCCGATTTTGTGGCGAAAAATATCGATAGCCTGGTAAAGCTGTGGCATCCGGACCATTTTGTCAACATCAATGCCCCCAACGACGCCGCCGGCTATAAAGGTGTCCGGATTACCCATCCTTCCAGACGGATCTATCACGATAAGCTGGCCCGTTTTGAGGCTCCGGACGGTAACGATTATTACTTTCTTTACGGCTCGGAAATAGACGCCCAGGTGGAAACGGGGTCCGACTGGGAAGCCGTTTCCGGCGGATGCATGTCGGTCTCACCGGTGTTCCTTCATCCCATTAATCACGCGGAAGACCTGGCGTATCGCACGATGGAGTTTGCAATCTGACACGGAGTAGTATGAACAAAGCATTGGAACGGGGAATTCAATCCTACTCCAAGGGCCAATACCGAAAGGCTCTGCATGAATTCATGGAGGCCCGGACGGACCGGCCGGAGGACTGTGAAATCTCCTACTACCTGGGGTTGTGCAACGTCAAGCTCGGGATGCACGAAGAAGCCCTGGTGTACCTGGAACAGACGGTCACCGGCAGCACCAATCTGCTCTTTATTTATCAGAGCAGGATGATTTTAGCATTTCTCTATTCCATAACCCATCGATACAAACTGGCGGAATTCGAGATAGCGAAGTTGCTGGAAAGCGGATACGAGTCTCCTCAGGTATTCTCCGCCGCCGCCTATGTGGCGTATTCCCAGGGGCTTATCGGAGAGAGTGTGGAATATCTGGAAAAGGCCCTGGAGATAGACGGCGATAACGTCAACGCCCTCAACTCCCTGGGATATATTCTGGCGGAAGAGGGTATCGATACCGAAGCCGCTTTGGATTATTGCCGCCGGGCTGTAAAGAAAAGTCCCGCTAACCCCGCATATCTCGACTCTTTCGGCTGGGCATTATACAAAGCCGGAAAAACCGCCGAGGCCCGGAAATACCTGAAAGAAGCCCTGGAAAAGGCCGGAGATAACCGAGTAATTCAACATCATCTCGGTGAGGTGATAAAGTCCCTCACGGAGTCCGACCGGTAAAAAAGACTAAATATCCTATCGGGGATTGTCGAAAATAGAAATGGAGTAGGACAATGAGTGTCGAAAGCGTAAACAGTATACAGACACAACAATACCCGATGATGCCACCTCAGATGCCCGCCAAGGAAGCGTCTCTGATCGAGCTCGACGAGATCAAGGCCATCCTGTATCTTGGGCTTCGTGGGGAGGTTTCTCTTCCCACCGAAGACCGCAAGGTAGATATCCTGGCCTGATTTGTGTATAATCTCCGGGTGAGCAAGATATTGAGGCCTGGTTATCCGGCATTTCTTCTTTTCATCCTTTTCTTAGCCCCCCTGTCATCGGAAGCTCAAGGTGTGGATTTTACCGCCCTGGCCGCGGAAGACGATTTCCGCTGGGGGGTTCGATCCTTTCATGAAGGAAGTTTCAATGAAGCCATTCGATCCTTCGAACGGTCCTTGACGGCCGCGCCGGAGGTCTCTTTAACCCGGGAGTGGCTGGGGAACGCTTATTTCCGTTCCGGCTTTACCGACATTGCCCTGTCCCTCTGGGAAGAGCTGGACTCGGAGGGCAAGGCAGGGGCGGTGCTGCAGAACCGGCTGAACATTCTGTCCGGCCGCCATGGTTTGGGAGCGGAACTCGCCCCCGAATCCCGGTTCGTTACCGCTGCCCGGATTCACGGAAAGGCGGAGGATTACAGCCTCTTTTCCAGGCCCGCGTCTCTTTTGGCTGAACCGAGCGGAGGGTTCTATCTGTCCGCCTTCGGCAGCAACGAGATCCTGGTCTTTAACGCCAACGGCGGTCTGGAAAACCGCTTGAGGGGCGGAGTTGACGGCTTTAACCGGCCCTTCGATATCTATCGGGCTGAAAACGGGTATCTCTATGTTACCGAATACGGAGCCGACCGGGTGGTTCGCTGTACTCCTTCAGGCACCGATATTTTTCGGTTCGGTGAAAAAGGTCTCGGTGAGGGCCAGTTCATCGGGCCTCAGTTCATCTCCGGTGACGGTGAAGGATTCATCTATGTTTCCGATCTGGGGAACCGGCGGGTATGCAAGTTCGACCTAGACGGTAATTTCATTCTCACCTTCGGTAAAGCTGCCCCGGGGTTTTCGGGGTTTCGTGAGCCCGGAGGCATCGTGGCGTCCGGTCAGCGGGTATATGTAACCGATACAAAGCAAAAGATGATTCTGGAATTTGATGATTCGGGGAACTATATTGCCTCTCACGGAGAGGGACTCTTTCAGGCTCCCGAAGGGTTGTCTCTTCTGGAGGAGGGGCTATTCCTGGTAGCCGACGGAGACCGGGTGGTGTCCTATTCCCTGGACCGGGAACAGACCGCCGTTCTTTCCGATGAGATCAGCGGTACGGCAAAATACATCCGGGCAGTGAGGGACGCCAACGGAAACCTGGTGGCCTCGGATTTCGATGCAAACCGGGTAGTGGTGTTCTCAGAGTTGACCAATCTCTACAGCGGCCTGTACATTCAGGTTGACCGGATCGATGCCACGGCCTTTCCCGATATCCGGGTGGATGTCAAGGTGCAGGACCGGTTGGGAAATCCCTTGATCGGGCTGGATGCTCTCAACTTCGCCCTGACGGAAGACCGATACCCGGTAAAAGAACTCAGTCTGTCAGGGCAGCCGGAAAAGCTTCCCGCGGATATCGCCGTCCTTCTGTCCGGTTCGCCGGCTTTGCAGACCCGGCGGGAGGATATCCGCAAGGCGGTGGCCGATATTTTCAGCGCCCTACCCGAGGAATCGGTGGCCTGGATACTCCATAGTGACGAAAATCCCCGGGTTTTGTATCGAAGCGGCGAGGGTTCCGCCTTATTACGGGAACGGCTGGATACCGCGCGGTTCTCAGGAAACTGGAATTTCGATCTGGCTGTCAGGGCAGCCGCTTCCGAGGTTCTTGCGGGTAGAGGGAATAAAGCGGTCTTCTTCCTCACCGACGGCACGCTGCCGGCTAAGGCTTTTGAAACCTATACCCTGATCGACCTGGAGTACTACCTGAAAAACAACGGCATAGCCTTTTATTCGGTGGTGTTGAACAGCGGGGCGCCTCCGGCGGAGGAGCTGCTCTACCTGGCTCGACAGACCGGCGGCGAGGCTGTTCATCTGTACCGCCCGGAGGGTATCGGCGCCGTCATTTCGGGCCTTTCGGAGAAGAAGACCGGTATCTACACCCTGGAGTATCGCTCGCAAAACGACGGGGGCTTCGGAAAAACCTACATTCCCCTGGAAGTGCAGACGTATTTTTTTACCAGAAGCGGCCGGGAACGGTCAGGATATTACGCCCCCATAGAATTCTGACCATGTTTGTACGTGCGGGGTTGTCTAAAAAAAATTCTCTTTCCTGGGATGCCCATTGCCGGCGCTGCGGTAAATGCTGTTATGAAAAATTCCGCCATCGGGGAACCCTGTATATCGACTATTCATCCCCCTGCAGGTATCTCGATCTTTCCACCCACCAATGCACCATCTATCATCAGCGATTCCGGATAAATCCCCGCTGCAGAAAACTGACTGTTTTCCACGCCCTTTTTTCACCCTTTCTTCCTTCTGATTGCGGTTATGTTGATCGCTTCAGAAAATTTCATTATCTTTTCAGGAAGAGGATCTGTAGGCCGTGAGTGCTGAAGAACGTTTCGATACAAATATCCTGGAAGATACCGAGGAAGAGGTTCGCCAACCGGATATGTATCGGGTCATCCTGTTAAATGACCATTACACAACCATGGATTTTGTTGTTCGGGTTATTCGCCGGGTGTTTCATAAGAATCTGTTGGAAGCTACCCGGATCATGCTGGACGTGCATAAAAAGGGGCGTGGTCAGGTGGGAGTGTATACCTACGATATCGCAAAAACCAAGAGCGCTCAGGTAGAGCAGATGGCCCGTTCCGAGGAATTTCCTTTAAAATGCACCGTAGAGAAAGCGTAAGATTATGAATATCCATGACGATGTGCAGATGCTACTGCATGCGGCTTACCTGGACGCTAAAGAGAGGAACCACGAGTACCTCACTCCGGAGCATCTTCTGTACGGTATTTCCTATTTTGCTTCGGGAGAAACAATCCTGCGCCTTGCCGGAGCGGATCTGGAATCCCTGCGCAAGGATCTGGAAAACCACCTGAAAACCCAGATACCGATCAACCCCGGGGGGGAGCCTCTCCAGTCCCTGGGGTTGGAGGAAGTCCTTCAGCGAGCGGTGATGCATACCGGAAATTCTTCAAAAAGCGAGGTGGATATCGGTGACCTGCTGGTATCGATCCTCGAAGAGAAGGAATCCTTTGCTTCCTACTATCTGAAAAAGGCCGGTATGACCCGGCTCTCCCTGCTGGAAACCATCTCTCACGGCCTGCCGGAGGGGGAGGAAGCTATCCCT
This sequence comes from Spirochaetales bacterium, assembly GCA_016932135.1. Taxonomy (GTDB): domain Bacteria; phylum Spirochaetota; class Spirochaetia; order JAFGDJ01; family JAFGDJ01; genus JAFGDJ01. Next base: position 24,313 of record JAFGDJ010000176.1, read on the forward strand.
TCGGAGGAAGAACCATCCGGGATTCCGCCGGGGGGAGAGAAACGGAAAAAGCGCAGTGCCCTGGAGCTGTATACCCGGGAGCTTACCGCTTTGGCCTCTGAAGGCCGCTTGGAACCCCTGATCGGCCGGGAAGCGGTGCTGGAACGGGTGGTGCAGGTGCTCTGCCGGCGGCTGAAGAACAACCCTGTGCTGGTGGGGGAACCGGGGGTGGGAAAGACCGCCCTGGCCGAAGGCCTGGCCCAGCTGCTCCATCGGGGCGACATTCCCGCCCTGCTGGCGGATTACCGGATGTACGCCCTGGACATGGGCGGTCTTTTGGCGGGAACCCGGTATCGGGGGGACTTTGAGGAGCGGATCAAGCAGGTTCTGTCGGAACTGGAACGGCAGGAAAGGGTGATTCTCTTTATCGATGAGATTCACACCCTCATCGGGGCCGGGGCCGTTTCCGGGGGAAGCATGGATGCTTCCAACCTGCTTAAACCGGCTCTTCAGCGGGGTACCCTGCGGTGCATCGGCTCCACGACCTACGATGAATACAATAAATACTTTGAGAAGGATAGGGCTCTCTCCCGGCGCTTTCAAAAGATCGACATAACCGAAACCACCGACGAGGAGACCCTGACAATTCTGCAGGGGTTGAAACCGGCCTATGAGAAGTACCATCAGGTGGAATATACCGCGGAAGCCCTGCAGGCGGCGGTGGAATTGTCGGGGCAGTATATCAACGAACGGCATCAACCGGACAAGGCTATCGACGTGATGGATGAAGCCGGGGCGTTCCTTAGAATGATGTCTTTCCGGCAACCGGAGAGTACCGCCGGCGTGGTGGACGAGCAGATCATTGAAAAGGTGGTATCATCCATTGCCGGCATTCCGGCGCGGTCGGTGCAGAGTTCTGAGAAGGAGCGACTGAAGAGCCTGGAAGAGGATATAAAGAAAGAAGTCTATGGCCAGGATGAAGCGGTTCATCAGGTCTCTGAAGCCGTGAAACGGGGAAGGGCGGGCTTTCGGGAGCCGGAAAAGCCGGTGGCTTCCTTTCTCTTTTTGGGTCCCACGGGGGTGGGAAAGACAGAACTTGCCCGGCGGCTGGCGGAGGTCCTGGGGGTGACCATGGCTCGCTTCGATATGAGCGAATACCAGGAAAAACACACCGTGGCCCGGCTGATCGGGTCTCCTCCCGGTTATGTGGGCTACGAGGAAGGGGGGTTGCTGACCGACAGAATACGAAAGACTCCCCACGCGGTGCTCCTGCTGGACGAAATAGAAAAAGCCCATCCGGATATCTTCAATATCCTGCTGCAAATTATGGATTACGCCACCCTGACGGACAATGCCGGGAGGAAGGCGGATTTTCGAAACGTGGTGCTTATCATGACCTCCAACGCCGGAGCCCGGGATATGGGAAAGCCCATGATCGGCTTTGACGGAAAGCTGCTCTCAGAATCCGCCGTCAAGGAAGCGGTGGAAAAAACCTTCGCCCCGGAGTTCCGCAACCGCCTGGACGGCATCGTGAGCTTCAAGCCTCTGGACGAAGAGGTGATTCTGGCGGTAGTGGAAAAGGAATTCCGCGCCTTCCGGCGGCAGCTGGAAAAACAGTCGGTTTTCCTGGAGGTCTCCGATGCTCTGAAGCGCTGGGTAGCCCGGAAAGGCTACAGCAGGGAATTCGGAGCCAGGAATATCTCCCGGGTCATTCAGGATACCGTCAAACCCTTCTTTGTGGACGAGGTTCTCTTTGGACGCTTATCCGGCGGCGGCAGAGCCAGGGCCGATATTGAAGACGACCGGGTTGTCGTCCACGTGGATGAGTGATCCGGATTTTCCTTACCTGGAGGCACACCAGGAACTGTCCTTTCCTTCCGCGGAAGATGCGACTGCCGAAGGCATCGTAGCCGCCGGAGGAAACCTTTCGCCGGGAATGATTCTGTCGGCCTACCGGCAGGGTATTTTTCCCTGGTTTTCCGAAGACGACCCGATCCTCTGGTGGAGCCCCGACCCCCGATGCGTTCTCTTTACGGGAAAACTGCATGTCTCCCGAAGCATGAGCCGGGTGCTTCGGCACAGAGTCTTTCGTTTTACCCTGGATCAATATTTCTCCGGAGTGATCCGGTCCTGCGCCTCCGTTCCCAGGCCGGGCCAGCGGGGTACCTGGATCACCGGGGATATGATCGAAGCCTATACGAAACTATATGAGCTGGGATACGCCCATTCCATAGAAGTTTGGCAAGACACTACCCTGGTCGGCGGACTGTATGGCCTTTCCCTGGGGGGGATGTTCTTCGGAGAGTCCATGTTTTCCCGGGCAACCAACGCCTCTAAGGCGGCTTTCATCGTTCTGGCCCGGCTTCTGGAAGCCGAAGGTTTCGACTGTCTTGATTGTCAACTGCCCACCTCGCATCTGGCAAGTCTCGGGGCGGAGGTTATACCCCGGAAGGAATACCTCGCCTTCCTGAAGGGTTCCCTGAACCGGAAAAATATCACCGGATCCTGGGATTTTCTGCTTACGAACCATCCCGGGTGTGTCGGTTGAAAGAGGCGAAGGAAGGCGGGCGATTGCCGTCTTCCGGCACTTCGTATATAGTGGCTCCATGTTGAGATTTTTCCTGGCCTGCATATGTATCCTTCTGCCCACCTTCGTCGGCGCCCACCCTCACATGCTTCTCCTTACCCGGTTGGACTTCGATTTCTCCGGTGACCGATGTGTCGGCGTGTCGGTGGATTGGGGCTTCGACATGTATTTCAGTCAGTCCGTCATTGATGACTTTGATATAAATGGAGACGGTACCTTTGATGATGAAGAAACGCGGGAGGTGTATTCCTTCGCTTTCAGCAACCTGAAACAGTACGGATATTTCATCTATCTCCGGAAGGGAGACCGGAGGATTCAGCCGGAGCGGGTTACCGACTTTTCCGTGCGGCAGAAAAACGGGCAGGTGTTCTACACCTTCTATGTTCCCCTGGAAGACCCGGCGTTTTTCCCCGAGTTCAGCGTCAGCGTGTTCGATCCCACCTATTTCTGCGCCGTCCGGTATCAGGAAGTGCCGGCCTCCGTCCCCCCCGAACAAACCGGAGAGATAGGCTTCGAGCTGACGGAAAACCGCAGGTACCCGGTGTACTACGATCCTCTAGGCGGGGTGGATGATTCGGGTTCCTATGACACCTGGCGTCCCGGGCTGGAAACGGCCTACCCGGAGGAAGTCCGTGTCTATTTCAGGTAATTCCCCCGGAAGAGCGGTCAGGACGGCCGGTTTTCTTCTGCTCTTTTTATGTTTGACGGCCGGATGGGTATATTCCCAGAACCCCTTTTACAGCGGAGATGCCCCCCCTCCCAAAGCCCCGGCAGCAGGCTCCGGCGGAAGCAGCTCGGCGGCTTTTGTGGACCTGCAGATGACCTTCCGGGAGCAGGCAGCCCGAAGGCTACAGAGTCTCCGGGACGACCCCTCGGTATCCGTGCTTCTGGCCTTTGCCGCCGCGGCTTTTGTGTACGGTGTGCTCCACGGCGCGGGCCCGGGGCATCGGAAGACAGTGGTTTTTTCCCTTTTTTTGAGCCGCCGGGCCCGGTGGTATGAACCGGCGGCGGCGGGGTTTTTATCCGCCGGGGTCCACGCCGGCACCAGCGTTATTCTCATTTTACTTTTCAGCCTGATCGGCGGCGGTTCGGTGGCCCGGGATACGGATCAGGCCGGGGTG
>JAFGDJ010000177.1 GCA_016932135.1 Spirochaetales bacterium
AGCACGTAGTGGGGCTGATAGGCGAAGGTCGGCAGGTCTTCCCTGGAAGTTACTCCGCTCAACACCAGGACGGTGTCGATTTCGGACTCTATGCCAGAGATAATGTCCGTGTCCATCCGATCCCCCACTATCACCGTCTCTTCACGGACCGCTCCCAGTCGTTTTAAGGCGTGGCGCATCATCAGGGGATTGGGTTTCCCGACAAAAAAGGCTTTCTTTCCGGTGGCCATTTCGATGGGAGCGATCAAGGCTCCGGTGGCAGGCATAATTCCCAGCTCCGTGGGGCCTGTCACATCGGGATTGGTACCGATGAGCTTGGCCCCGGCGTTGACCAGCTTGACGGCGTGCTGAATCGTTTCGATATTATACGACCGGGATTCCCCCACCACCACATAGTCGGGATTCACGTCGTTCATGGAAAATCCCGCGTCATAGAGGGCATTGATAAGTCCGGCTTCGCCGATGACGTAGGCGCTGCCGCCGGGCTTCTGGCTGGCCAGGAACCCCGCCGTGGCCAGGGCGCTGGTGTAAAAGTGTTCCTTCTCCACCTCGATACCCAGCCGGGAGAGCTTCTGGCAAAGCTCCCGGGGGGACCGTTCGCTGGCGTTGGTGAGAAAGAGAAACCGCTTGTTCTCCTTCTGCAGCCAGTCCACAAACTCTTTTGCCCCGGAGAGCAGCCTGTTCCCGTGGTAGATCACCCCGTCCATGTCGCAGATAAAGGCATTTTTCTTTCTGAGTTCTTCCATGGTTACTCCTTGGCCGCCCAGGTGTTGCGAAACACCACTTCCTCCAGGGGCTTTCGATCCCGTTTCGAATGTTCCAGTTCCAGATGCTTTTCATTCAGGTGACTTTCATCCCCCGGGTGCCCTAGCGCAACCAGGGTGATCAGGGTATAATCCTGAGGGATCCCTAAGGCTTCCTTGATCTCTACGGGCTTGTATCCCGCGATGGGGTGAGCGATGAGCCCCTCATGGGTGGCCTGGAGGACCAGGTTCATCACCGCCAGAGCGGCATCGAAAAAGGCGTAATCCCGGCCGTCGGAAAGGGTGCAGTCGTCCTCTTTCCTCACCGCCACGGCCACCACCACCGGGGCTTTCTTTACCCAGTAGTTGGCTCCCGGGAGGTTTGCGTGAATCTTCGAAAGATGTTCTTCCCCCGTAACTACAAGAAACCTCCAAGGCTGGTTGTTAAAACAGGAAGGGGCCAAAACCGCGGCTTCCATGATCCGCCGGAGGATATCCTCCCGGACCGGCTCGGTATCCAGGGCCCGCCGGGCCCGGCGTATTTCAATTTCGTGCATGATATCAGACATTCCTTCCTCCTCTTCGTAAGGCTGCTTCCACTTCTTCCACGATCCAATCCGGGGTGGATGCCCCCGCGGTAATGCCCACCCTGGAGAAACCGAAGACGTCGGCGCCTAGGTCCGCCGCTCCTTCGATATGCCAGGCCGGGATGCCGGTATGCAAGGCCTGCTGATACAACTTCCCCGTGTTGGCGCTGTTCCTGCCGCCGATAACCAGGAGAGCCTCCACGGCCCGGGACAGTTCCAGGAGGGCGTTCTGCCGCTGCACCGTTGCCGGGCAGAGGGTCAAAGCCGTTTGAGCCAGGGGATTTCGTTTTTTCAGGATCAAGGAAATGGCCAGGAAATCGTCCCGTAAGAGGGTTGTTTGCCCCACCACATGCGCGGGGCCCTTCATCACAACCCTCTCGGCTTCTTCCGTGGTGCCGATAATCTCGCAGCCCGGGGCGAACCCCTCCAAGGCGATAATTTCGCCGTGGTTCCGGTCCCCTACCAGGATAACCTGAAATCCCTTCTCCACAGCGGAAGCCACGGCTTTCTGGGAGGTCACCACCCGGGGACAGGTCAGATCCACCACCCGGACACCGGCATCGATGAGCGCCTGCTTCTCCTGGGGTCGCACCCCATGGGTACGCAGAACCACCGTTCCCTTCGAAGCCTCATCAACCCGGTCGATTCTCCCTACACCCCGTTCAGCCAGGCCATCTAAAACCCGCTGGTTGTGAATCAAAGGACCGTAGGTATGAATCGGCCGGGGAGTATCGCTCTTTATCAGTTCTTCCATAGCCTGCATGGCCAGGCGAACGCCCATGCAGAACCCCATGGTGGTCGCTCGAAGTATTTCCATAGGGACAATATAACCACTTCACCGAATAAAGAAAACCGGTTATAAAAACTCTTACCGTTTATTCATATAACGTTCCACTCCCCGCCTGATACCTGCATAGCCGGTGCAGCGGCAGAGGTTGCTTGCCAGCCATTCATCCACGACCTCTTTGGGCGGATTCTCATGCTTGTCGAAAAGGGCGTGCAGATTCACCAGAAAGCCGGAAGCGCAGTAGCCGCACTGAAAGGCGCTTTCTTCCAGCATTGCTTCGGTGAGGGCCCGGTCTTCCAGCCCCTCCACCGTGACGATCTCCTTGTCAAAGCATTCCGCCGCGGGGACCATACAGGACTTTACCGGTACTCCGTCCAACAGAACGGTGCAGGCACCGCAGTCGCCGTTCTCGCACCCCGCCTTGGGACCGGTAAGTCCGAGGCCGTCCCTGAGAACATGGAGCAGGGTTTCCCCGGGGTCGACCCGGACCGTCATGAGTTTTCCGTTTACCCGGAAGACCCGGTCTTCCGGAATACGCTGCCATTTCATTCCGCTTCCTCCAGGTTCTCAAGGATTTCCCCTAACGCCAGGACGGTCAGATGGAGCCGATACTCCCGGCCCGCCCTGAAGTCTTCCCGCACCGGTCCGGGGAGCAGGGTCAGGGCATGCCGGACCCGCTGTTCCTTGGGGCCGGAGGCTGCAAGAGCCTCTTCAACAGCAGCGGACCGGAAGGGATAGGCGCATAGGCCGCTGAAAGCCAACCGCAGGGCGCC
>JAFGDJ010000178.1 GCA_016932135.1 Spirochaetales bacterium
CTGGAAATCCCGGAGGAAGAGCTGGTCCTTCAACCGGAAACAGAAGAAATTGCGGAAAACCTGGAAGAGGACCTCCTGTACGAAGAACCGGAACAAGAAGAGCCCCTTTCCGAAGAAATTATCGGTGACGATGCTCTCCCGGACATTCAGGTTGAAGGCTTTGGAGATGACCTGGATAATGAGGTTTCCGAGTCCTCTGATTATACTGCGCTATCTCAGGAAGCCAGCTTTAGTGACATTCCTGAAAACTTAAAATCGGAAATCAGATCGGTTCTTTCTTATATGGATCAATTACTGGAATCGCTGCCGGAAGAAAAAATTCAGGAGTTCGCCAGATCTGATCATTTTGATACGTATAAAAAACTCTTTGAAGAACTGGGGTTGAAAGTATAATGGGTTTACTGAATAAAATTCTTGAAATATCTCCTTCTGCAAAACCAGATGGTATAGATACTCCGGTAAAAAAAAAAGTCCCTGGACTTTTAATCAAAGTTTACTAACCTCGTGTTTAGGGGAAATCGGCAAGGGCATCGATTCCCCCTACCACATTTTTTCCTGTGTATCTCGTATTCTTTCTCTGGACCGCGGGGCGTTGCTGTTGCCCGACTTAAAGGGACAAACCTATTCTTGCTGGACATCGAAAGGTCTTGATCGAACCACTGAAAGGCGCCTGAGGATTCCTTTCGAACAGATTCAACCCTATGGCCATGAAGGGTCCTACATCCGGGATATTCAATCCTGGAAAACCTATTTCTCCAAACGTGAGCAGGCGTTTCTCGAATCCTTTCTTCTATGCCCCTTCACTTCCGGAAAACGAATTACCGGTGTGCTCCTCATTATGGAATCCCCGGTTATGGAAGATCCGGAAAACAGTTCCCTCTTAAAGCCCTTGCAAGTAGAAGCCGGCGAGCTCCTCTATCGCAGCCGGCACTCCGTCCTTGACCGGTTTGCCGATACTAGTCTTCAACGATGCGATAAAGAGACACTCCTGGCATTCTGTGATGCCGTTCTGGATAGGCAGCAACGTATCGCCATTATAACGTTAGACCCTCTGCTGTACGTGAATTCCCTCTCCATTGAAGCCGATACCTTCCGGCTGCAGGAAGACCTTCAGAGGATCTTTGCCTCTTTCGTCTCTATGAAGGGTATTACCTGCTTAACTGATAGCGGCTCTGTACTGTTGCTTTTCGAGACTTCACAAAAAATGGATACAGACTTGCTTTATCATCACATTGTATCTACGATTTCCGGTTTTTTCACAGAGCCGCCGCAGACTATAAAAAATTTCTGTTCTCTCGTTTTATGCCCAGAGGATGTACAAAATCCGTCGGACGCTCTTAACGGATTATTCACAGACTGAATGGGTAGCGTGACCGTAGCCATATCCCCCAAGGGATTTCGATATGCAGTCAAAGACGGTATACGTTTAAACTCTTCATACAACCCTTACAAGGAAGCCGTAGAGTATATACGAAGTGAAGTCAAACAAACACCCGGAACGATTATCCTCTCCGGCTGCACCCTGGGTTATCTTATAGAAGCTCTTTTCGCTCTTTACCCCAGGTCAAGGCTCCTCTGTTTCTTTTATGATCCTGTTCTCATGGATTTCGCGAAAGAGAGGCTGGGACATCTATTTCCCCCCAGCTGTCTTGTAAACCCATCCCGCCTTGACGATATAAATCGTTTCCTTCAGAACAACTTGTTGGAATCGGACATGGAAGGCCTCATCCTTCTTGAATGGCCGCCTTCAACGCGCCTTTACACGGAAGAAGCAACCTTTTTACGGACCTGCTTGGCACAGAAGGTCAGGGAAATGAACGGGTCGATCACAGCTACCAGGATTTTTGGTCGACGGTGGGTAAAAAACGCCTTTCATAATTTCCTTGCCCTGAAGCAATTTCTAGCCCCGGTCCCGACGGACCTGCCAGTGGTCATCACCGGATCAGGCCCGAGCCTTCATCAATCCCTTTCCTTTATACGAACTCATCGATCAAGGATTTTCTTATTGAGCCTCTCATCGTCAATTGAAACGGTAACATCCTCGGGGTTATTCCCCGATGGTATTGTAACCACCGACCCGGGTTTTTGGGCCACGGTGCTTCTCCGGTACGCCCCGGAAGCTCCCCTTTTTATGCCTTTAACGGCAGCCTTGCCCTCAGAACTTCGGACCGCGGCTTCTGTCGTAGTTATCGGACAGAACAGCTTCTATGAACAGGCTCTTTTTCATCATGTACTTACCCCACCTTTTTCCATACCCAGCGGAGGTACCGTCGCTTCTACGGCTGTAAATCTCGCAATGCAGGTATCCACCGGTCCAGTTATTGTAACGGGCATCGATTTTTCTTATCCCGATATCTTTCTTCATTGCCGTCCCCACCCCTTTGATATTCTCGACGATCTACGCACCGACAGGCTGTCTCCCCTGCTCTCTATTCTTTGGAAACGGTCTCATACCGATGACCTGGAAGTGTTACCCCGAGGATCACGCCGGACTCTTCCCATGAAGACCTATGCCGGCTGGTTCGGCAAGACTTTCTCTCATAACCGGGGACGAATTTTTCGCCTTCATCCCTCGGAAGTGGAAATTCCTGACTTTATACCTCTTTCTCAAGAGAAGGCTGACCGTCTTGTATCTCCTTTCCCCGAGAAGAGACAAGGTTTGTCCTTTCATCAGATAACCCCGGATAAGGCTGTCCGAGAAAAACGGGTGTCTGAGACCCTTCATTCCTGGGAAGCCATGCTTCATAATGTTCCGATTTCCTTTACCGGACAGGGGGAGATTCTCTGGAAGGACCCTGGGATCTTTGATTTGTGCTACACCTGCAATATTGAGGATATGCTGGAACTGCAAGGCTTGATCCGAAAGGGAGAACATGAAAAAATACCGGCAGTTCTTGCAGATATGATTAAAGGCCTGGGCGCCTTTATTGAGGAGTTGCGGCAGTGACCAATGATAACCCCGGTTCCGGGGAAACCTTAGACAGAAATCTTCTTGCTTTGGCATCCAGAAACCCGGAGCTGTCTATATTGTCCGGCAGGGCTGAAGCATCAAAGGCAATTTCTTTCGTTCCTTCAAAAACCGGCCTACCGGTGCCCCGGATTGTCTGTCCGAGAGGTGATATTCTCCTTCATTCTTCCGTAGACCCGGAAAAGGAGGCTCTTCGTCTCTCCGGGTCCTGTGAAACCGGAGGCTACATCATCTTTCTTGGTTTAGGGGGAGGCTTTCAGATTCTCCCCTTCCTTCAGAGATCCGATATTTCGGGTATTCTTGTCATCGACAAGGATGTCTCTCTCTTTCGAAGCATCCTCGCCCGTTACGATTTGCGAAAACTCATTCTCGATCCCCGGGTATACCTGTTAATAGACTCCGATCCCCAGGCAATAGCTTCATGGATTCTTTCATCCTACATACCCGCTATTATGGGAGATATTCAAACCCTTTTTTTACGGCCCCGGATGGAAACGGAGGAAGAATACTTCCGCTCAGTCCTGGAAGGAATAAAAGGGGTTCTAGGCAAGCTGGCAGACGATTATACGGTACAAACCCATTTTGGAAAGAAATGGTTTATCAACACCCTGGCGAACCTCGAGACCGCGGAAGAATCCACCGCTACCCTGAGCCCCATCAAGAAGGCTTTCATAACCGGGGCGGGACCATCGCTGGAACGACAGTTACCCGTCATCAGGGAACAAAGATCCTCCGCCACCCTCATCGCCACCGATACTTCCTTACCCTGTCTTCTGGAAGCCGGAATACCTCCCGATTTAGTCATTTCCATCGATTGCCAGCAGATCACCTATCACCATTTTTTAGCAGGTTATCCTGAAGAAATTCCTTTGGTTCTTGACCTTGCTTCCCCTGCCGGGATTACCAGGCTTTCCAGGAAAAATGTTTTTTTTTCCAGCGGCCATCCTTTTTCTCAATATGTCAACAGTAACTGGCGCCATTTTCCCCGGATCGATATTTCCGGAGGGAATGTCAGCCACGCCGCTGTTTCTCTGGCGGACACCCTGGGAGCCGAAGAGATACGCCTGTACGGTACCGATTTCTCTTTCCCCGAGGGAAAATCCTACGCCCGCGGAAGTTACCTCTATCCCTATTTTATGGAACGAGAATACCGGAGCGTACCCCTGGAGGGGCACTTCTATTCGTTTCTCATGCGTAATAAAAACATAGTGAAAGAATACTCCCCTCAGGGAATACGATATACCACAAAACCAATGATCAGCTATAAGGAACGACTGGAGGAAGCATCCAGGGGGCTACAGGCCCGCCTAATCCCTGAAGCCGGTCTGGGGGTTCCTTTGATGATAGATGCATCCCTGAAGAAAAAACGGTCGGAACGAGTAAGCCGCTTTTTCTCCGCGGGTAAACCGGAATGTCCCTGGCGGGAGTTTTTAGCCGATTATCACCGGGGTTTGACACAACTGCCTGAACCCTTCGATCCCCTGGCTTCATATTTCGAAGCTCTTTCAGCCGGTGAAAAAGATCTCTGGACAACCCTCTACCCGGCCGCCGCGGTCGTTCGTAAATCCCGGGGCAAGGATTCACCTCCGGGAGCGGCTATTCTTTCCGACGTCCGAACCTGGAGCCTGGATATCCTCCGGCACTACCTTTAAGAATGCCCTTCCTCGTAGACCACACCGGCGTATCCTACAAAGGAATCAGAAGGATGGATGTCCGCGCTGTTGGCATAGCCTACCAGGGTTCCCCGGGATATACCGCAGGATGCGGCATACGCCAAGGCGGTGACGGCTGCCCCCGGAGAACAGGAAGCCCTCTGTTCTATTCCCCGCTTTAACACTTCCTTTTCCTTCATTCCTAAAAAGGCTTCAATGATACCCCGGTCGTTTTCTTCCTTAACCCAGGATAGAGCCGTCTTTCCTGTTCCCCGGGGACTGTAACCGTAGGATGGTCCGTAATGGGTCAAGTCCGTGGAACCCAGGACAACGGTTTTTTTCCCCAATTCAAGGGTCACCTTTCGCAGGAGTCTACCCGCCTCCGCTGCCAGGGAAGATTGCGGTGCTCTGAGCCACAAGACCTTGGCCTCGGGGAAGAGAAAAGCCACCATGGGAAGCTGTACCTCCACGGTATTGTCTCGGTCATAGTCTGCGATGAGTTCAAGACAGCTTTCTAAAGCTTTTTTCAATTCCAGATCCGCAGCCAGAATCCCCAGGGGGGTCTCGTAACCTTCCTCCGGGGCAACCAGGAGACAATTCTGTGCCGGCAGATGCCCTCCCACAACTACCACGGTATCCACGTCCCTTCGTAATCGGGCTAAGGTTCTGAAAGCCAGCTGTCCGGAAAAATACCAACCCGCATGGGGAATGACACAAGCCACCCCCGTTCCTCCGGTTTCTTCCGTTTCAGACCACCGTTGAAGAGTGTTTCTTGTCTCCTTTTCGGATGTCGGATACCAGCCGTCGGGCAATCCTCGTCTTCGTGTCTTCATACCTCCATGGTACCAGAGATTTGGCACCGGGAAAAGAAAAAAGTGTATACAGATCGTTAATTTGCCGTAATAATAAGTATATGGTGAAGAAAGCAACCCGGTTATTTACTCTTTTTAGCGTACTCTTTTTTATTCTTATGGCTGCCCTTCTAAGCTACCGATTAATAACAATCCGCTCGGATAATATTTCGGCGGCTGAGCGTTCTTATAAGGTTATTCAGGGAGAACTGTCGGTACTTCATAAACTAGGCATTTCCATGGATACCGAAACCTTGCGGGACCGATTTGAACAACTCAATAAAAGACGACCCCCCTTACGGGCCCTGGTTATCTACTCCGAGACATCGGGCATCTATTTTATAAAAGCCGATCGCCGGGAACTCTTCACACCGGAAACCCTGAGGAACCCTGACACCGTGACTCTACCGGCATATACCGCGGGTCCGGGGAATTTCCTCCTTCTCCGTTCGGCTCTTCCTTTTAAGACAGAAACGGCGGAGACCGTTTATGTGGACGCATTATTTGAAATTCTCGGGCGAGAGGACCTGCATAACCCTCTGCGGCTCTGTATTATTCTTTTAGCCGGTTATCTTATCATTACCTTCTTTATTCTCATATACTCCGGATCCTCTTCCCGGAAACCGACGGTGTCGGATTCCATGAGGGTAACCGATACGGTACCTCCACCTCCTGCAGCTCCAAAGAAAAAAGAACCTCAAAAAGGTTCTTCCCCTGCTGTATCAAAAGATATTCCCCCCGGGCTCTATTCTCCTGATACCAACCTGGTCTGGGAAGCCTTCTTGCAGGAACGGTTAGATAACGAGTTAAAAAGAGCCGCATCCTTCGACCAGGATCTGGTTCTCGGTCTCCTGTCGGTATCCGGGTATCCGGCGAGTTTTTCGTTGAAAGCCCTGGGCGCCTTGATCCTCCAGCATTTCCCCTTCACCGATCTGGTCTTTTCTTACGGCCTGAGCGGAGTGGCCGTAATTATACCTAATACCGATCTGGATCAAGGAATCGCGGAATTTGAAGCTTTGCAGCCGGATATTCTTGAACTGGAACAAACAGAATCAAACCTTATCATATCCGTCGGTCTGACTTCGAGAAACGGCAGGCTGCTGGACGCTCAACGACTGATCAAGGAAGCTCACCGCGCCTTGGAGAAGGCTCTTTCGGAAAAGAAAAATTCAATTATTGCCTTCAAAACAGATCCCGCAAAATACCGGGAGTTTATTGCTTCCAAGGTCTAGGCTCAGCCGAACAACGTCTCCTTAGCTACCATTATATTCCGGAATACCTCAAGATCCAGGAGATACAGTGGTTGTTCACTGCCGCGAAGAATCAGGAAAACCTCCTCTCCTGCCTGTCGCCCTTCCAGAATATATTCAGTACCGTCCAGTGTTGCAACGGTGATCTCAAATTGTACCGGCCCTTCCGGCATTGAACGGCTAAAGCCTTTTCCTTTTACCTGAACCAGATTTCTCAGGAGTCTCTCTATACTCACCGGATCAGGCTTCGTGTTTACCCCCTGCACTACCCAGGAATCGTTTCCTTCTCCGGTCTTTAAGAGCCTATATTCATCATAGGCTCCCCGTTCCGCGACATATTCACGGAAACTGAGAGAGATAATATCCTTTTCTTTCAGCCTGTCCGGGAAGAGCGTAAGTTTACTCCAATACACCAGATCTCTTGAAAGATAAGAACCTAGGGGGGTAGTTATGAAAACCTCATCTTCTCCTTCTATCCTGACATATTCCCCCATGTTGGTGGGATCGCTTTTCCCAAGATAGAGGATACTCTTCTCCCCAGGACCCCACAGTGTAACGACGGATGCCCTTTCCCGGTCTACCTCGAAAAGAGGGTGTTTTTCCGAATCTTTCGTAACGACGGCAGTTCTGGGAGCCTCCATGAGTATTCCTAAAAAGGCTTTTATTCGGCCTTCATTTCCGGGGTAGAGGGCACCGGTATCATACGAAGTTTCCTCGTGGCCCGAAAGACCAAGTGAAACAAACCAGGAACCCTCATCGCTTTTTGTGAAAAGGAATTCCTCTTCTTCCCCGGAGATGGTAAATCCGGCAACATCCTCCTCGGAAAACCCCGGTAGAAGAAGCCCCTGGTGATCCCCTTTGCCGGGAATTCGATTTGAAAAGGTGATGCCTAGGATGTAGAGAACAATTAGTCCTAAAAGAACTGAGGTAAGGGAGATTACCTTGTTATTGTACTTCATGGTCTCACCTCCTTTCTTCTGTTACGTCTGTTTCTTCCCCGGATTATTCCGAAAAGGAATACTCCCAGTGGAATAAGTGCCACATTCACCACTTGAGCAGTTACATAAAGGGATCTGGTTTTTTCCGGGTCTTGTTTGTTCAACCGGGTATCCGTTAACGACCGGGTTTTTATCTGCAGCAGGTCATCATCCTGGGCAAGCCATTCTACGGTGTTTTCCAGAAAGAGGAGATTATAATAACTGTCGGAATACTGAATAATATTCGACGCGAAATCGGCATCACCCAGGACAATCACCCGGGCTTCCAGACCCAAGGCGGTGCCGCTACCCAAGGTCCTGGGAAACCTCCCCGTGATGAGCACCCCCAGGGGATACGACTCCGTTTCTTCCGATGCCCCCCGAAGCAGGAACTCACCTAACTGCGGATCGGTGGTAAACTGATCCTTCATGAGCCAGGCCTTATCGCTGGAAGAAATGAGTACGGAAGATTCCAAGGATTCCCTTTTCTCCAGCATCAGGGGACTGGGCCATAGGAGATCCAACCCCATGAGCCGGGAAGTGATGGGGTTTGTCTTATCGACTTTCGTGGGGAGGATGGTAATCCAGTGGGGATACGGCCCCATGATCTGCCAGGCCATCTGACCGAAGATCTGCCTGGGAACTCGAAAGTCCTTAGCGTATCGGTCCAACACAAGGGAGGGTTCTACGGTAACACCATAGTGTGAAACCATATTGAGAAGCGGCGAATCCCGCTGCGCCTCTGCCGTCAGGTTTCTCATCATATCGATGGAAACCCCCTCCAGGCAGAAGAGCACGTTACCGCCGGAAACGATATAGTCTTCCAAAGGCAAGAGGTCTTCCTGTCGTATATCCCTGTTACCGAAGACTACCAGGACATCGGTTTCCGGATCTACAGCGTCACCGACTTTTATTTCCTCCACCTGGTAGAGTTCCCTCAGCTGCCCCAGGGCACCGCTGTAATCTTCCTCCAGGCTTCGCGTGGTGTCGCCGACCAAGACAGCTATCGAGTAATCCTCCGGCGACGCCATCTGACGTATGAGCCGGGTGATCTGGTATTCCAGGGTGTCGGTACTCACCACAAAGGGCAGGGTTTCGAATTGATCCAGGTATTGAATAACCAAGCCGCTGTATATATTGGTATAGCTTTTTTCATTCCTTTCCACGATCTCCATCTGCCTGGGCAGGATACCAAGGCTCTCTACCTGAGGGGCGAGACCGCTCTTGTCCGGATCGATAAAACGCAGCTGCATGTTTCCCTTGGCATAGGCCTTGTATTCTTCCAGCACATCCCGGATATTCTCCGGGACCGTTGAATACTTTTCCAGTTTTTCACTGACGTAATAGGTAATCTGTACCTGATCTTCCAGTTGATCAAAAATTGTCTTAGACACCTCCGTGAGGGTAAAGACTTTTTCTTTGGTCAGATCAATCCGGGCGTAATAGATCGTCAGGTTAAGGGCTAAGGCTCCAAGAAGGGCGATCACCAGAAATAATAAAAGCAGTTCCTTTCTTTTTCCCGTTTTTTCCATAATCAACCCCACTTCCGTAAGGAAATAACCTTTCCATTCAGGAAAAGAAAGAAAAAGGTCAACAGAATAAAATATCCCAGGTCCCGCAGGTCGATAATTCCTTTGACAAAGCTCCTGAAATGATAATCCAGGGATATGAAATCCAGAATTCCGGAAAGTCTCAGAGGAAGGTTGAGGACATATTGCAGTCTTCCCATCATCGTAAAGGCCAGCAGAGCCAACACTCCGAACATGAAAGAGTTTACCTGATTAACGGCCAGAGAGGACACAAACAATCCGATGGAAATACCCGCGGCACCCAGCAGAAGGGCCCCCAGGTACTCACCGGCTAACTGGCCCGGATCAAAATTTCCCAAAGGTGCCAGCATAAGAGGCACAGGAATTGTCAGGAAGAGCACGAGAACCAACAAGGTCAGGGCACCGAAAAATTTTCCCAGCACTAAGTCGTATTCCTTGATCGGCAGGGTAAGCAAAATTTCATCGGTACCCATCTTTCTTTCCTCTGCCCATCCCCGCATGGTCAAAGCGGGAAGAAGAAAAATGAAAACCAAAGGAAAGGTACTGAAATATCCCCTGAAACTGGCAACATTGGCACCAAGAAATTGTTGAAAATAGAACAGTGAAACCGAAGTGGATACCAGCAGAAAAATAATAAAAATATAAGCTATGGGAGTATTGAAGTAGGACTTCAGTTCTTTCATCGTCACGGCGTATAGATTACGAAACATAAGCTCCCCCTTCTTTGGTCAATTTTGTAAAAATGTCCTCAAGACTCATTCTTACGGGAGTCATGGAAAGAATCTTGTAACCTTTTTCTACCGCCCAATCAAAAAGGATTTCCCCCGGATCTTCCCCTTGATCCATGGTACATTCCAGCCGAAATCCTCGGTCGGATGCTTCTAAGGCGTTTACTTTTACCACTCCCGGGCGATTTTCCAGGTCTTCCTTCGCCCCATCGCCGATCTCTCCCTTGAGGAGAAGCGAGTACACCAGTTCACCTTTCATGCTTCGCTCGATTTCCCCGGTGGTTCCCTCCGCCAGAATTGACCCGTCATTGAGAATCAGTACCCGATCACAGACCGCCTCCACCTCCTGGAGAATATGGGTGGATAGAATCACCGTCTTTTCTTTACCCAGGTTTCGTATGAGACCTCGTATTTCGAGAATCTGATTCGGATCCAGTCCGGTGGTGGGCTCATCCAGAATAAGAATATCCGGTTTATGCAGAATAGCCTGGGCCAGACCCACCCTCTGACGGTATCCTTTGGATAAGATGCCCACAGGATGATGCAGGTATCGTTCCAGAGCGCATTCCTGTACAGCCTCCTTAAGAAATTGTGTCTTTCTTTCCCCTTTCAATCCTCTTACTCGGGCGATAAAATCCAGGTATTCCGAAACATGCAGTTCCGGATATACCGGAGCGCTCTCGGGCAGATACCCGATTCTCATCCGGACTTCCTGTGGGTTTTCCACAGCGTCAATACCGTCCAGGGTTATGCGCCCGCTGGTAGGATAATGGTAACAGGTAAGAGCTTTCATTATGGTGGTTTTCCCCGCCCCGTTCGGCCCCAGCAAGCCCATAATTTCACCTTTCTGAATACTGAAGCTAACATCTTTCACGGCCTGCACAGGTCCGTAGGATTTACAAACCTTCTCAACTTCAATCATCAGACTGCTCCTTAGGTATAAGGTATTTCTATATATTGTCCGTCTCTTGTGAGGAAGGAATCGGGAAATACACTTTTTGCTTCCGTTACCAGAACGGACAATTCTTTTTTGCTGTATCGGGGGCTGTAATGAATAAGCCCCAGGCTCTTTACACCCCCGGCTTCCTTGGCCAGCTCCGCCGCTTGTTTGGCGGTAAGGTGTTTCTTTTCCGCCGCGCTTTCAGCCAATTCTTCCATAAACATGCCTTCACAAATAAGAAGATCCGAATCGGCCACCTCTTTTGCCGCCTGGGGGACCACCGTGGTATCGGTAATAAAACTGAATTTTCTTCCCTGCCGGGGGGGACCCAGGACATCCTCCGGGGCAATCCGCCGGCCGTTTTCCAAGGTTATCGAATCCCCTCCCTGCAGAACCGACCAGGCAGGTCCCTTGGGAACGCCCAGGTCCATGGCCTTTTCGGGGTAAAAAACCCCAGGACGCAGATCTTCTTTCAGAGAATAGCCGAAACAGGGTTTAGTGTGATTAAGCTTAAAGGCGCTGACCGTGTACCCATCTCCCCGGAACACCGGACCTTCTTCCGTGACATCCTGAAAAACAATTTCATAATTAATATACATATCCAGAAGGCGCCGATTCTCCTGCACGTATTCCCTCACCTTCGGAGGTCCGATAATAACCAGGGGTTCCACCCGGTCGACCTGAGAAGAAAGCATGAGAATACCGGGAAGACCGGTGACATGATCTGCGTGGGTATGAGAGATAAAAATAGTGGATATCTTCTTCCAGCGGAGGTTGAGCCTTCGCAGGGCTACCTGTGTTCCTTCTCCGCAATCGAAAAGGATGAGGTCCCCTTCCCTCCTTAACAGAACAGATGTCAAAAACCTTCCGGGCAGAGGCATCATTCCTCCGGTCCCGAGAATAAATACTTCCAGATTCATATCGCGCTACAAACCGCTTACGGATAAAAATAGGCATTTAAAAGCCTAGGGTATTAGCGTATAGACATTTCAATAATGTCTGCCGTCAGCAGTTCCTTTCCTCCAATCTTTTCACAGATAATTTCAAACAATTCCATACATACCCTGGCATCGTCAACCGCCCTGTGTGCTTCTTCTACCTGTATTCCCAGATGAGCTGCCAGATTCTGCAGACTGTAGGAAGGCAAACCGGGTAAAGCCTTCTTAGCCAGTATTCGGGTATCGATAACCCCAGCGGGGTGAAAGGTAAACCCGTTCTTATCCGCTGCCGCGGAAAGGAAACTGATATCAAACGGTGCGTTATGAGCCACCAGGACAGCATCTCCCAAAAACTTCTTCATGGCCGGAAAAAGTTCCGAGATAGTCGGTTTTCCGATGACGGCTCTTTCATCTATTCCATGAATGGTTACCACGGCCTCGGGGATGGTCCTCTCAGGATCAACCAGGCTGTGAAAGGTGTCCACGGTGGACCAATTCTGGAAGAGTATAATCCCCACCTCCAGGATGCTGTCCACATCGGGGTATAACCCCGTGGTTTCCAAATCCAGGCTGGCAAAAAGAGCCTGATTCAGGGGCTTTTCTTCGTTTCGCTGTTCATAAAAATCAAAAAAACCTTCGCTCATTGTCCGCCCATTCCATCTTTTTATTTTTCAGGAGCCGGAGGTTCTATGTCAGGAGGGTGAGTACCGCCAAACCGATAAACAGAATCCCCGTTCCGATCTTAACTTTTCCCAGGTGCCGCTGAAACAATCCTGTGATTTTTTCAGAACTTACCCCCGTGTAGGTTAGGAGAAACACCGTAGCCAGGGGCACAATAAAGCCGAGATTATACACCAAGAGGAGAAGATATCCTACCATCTGTTGTTCCACTTGTACCAGATAGGCGATGGTAGGGAAATACACCTGCCCGGTGCAGCCCAATTCAAAGACCGAAACAAAAAAACCCATGAGAATCGAACTCCCCACCAGTGCACCGGAACGGGTATAGGTTCTCACGGAGGTATGAATCCGCTTTTTCATGGCGGTGGGTAACTGCAGGATGATATCCTTGGCTCTTCCCTTTTTAATGATTCGGTAATCGTAAAAACTGATCCCGGCAAAGATAAGGAGAACCGCCACCAGGATGACCCGGATAATCTTGCCGATAATGGGAAAAGAACCGGCCAGGCGCAGGGTTTTAAAAAACCCCAACCCGATAAGGGCATAGGTGACAAACACGGTGGCCGTGAAGAACAGGCCGATGATTAAAATTTCCCGGCGGGATTTTCCGGCCAGGGTTAGAGCGGCCAGAAGAAAGATCAGGGTGGTAAAGGCACAAGGGTTTATACCGTCCAGCAGGCCGGCCAGAATAACCGGCAACACCAGGAGTTTGTCTCCCCCCACCATTTCCAGACCCGGTCGGTATACAGGGGCTGTATACTGACTTCCTTGAATCTCCGCTGTAACGGCTTTGCGGAATTCCCGATGGATGTCTTTCTCTCCCTGAAGAACCGTATTCCCCAGGATAAGCACCGGAAAGGCGTTACTTTCGATCCCCAGTTCATCTATCTTCTTCTGAAAAGCCTCGAAGTTTTTTCCTTCCAGCACATCCACCGATTTCATGGAAAGATCCACGGAGAGCTTCTTTTCAATTCGGGGAACTTCTTTTTGCAGGAATTCGATGCAACTCTTACAGGTGGGAGAATAATAATATTCCACCACCAGTTCTCCCGGTTCCTCCGGCTGCTCTTCCACGGGGGTTGCCGAAGACGGGCCGGCATCCTTCATCGGTACGACACCGGAGGCTTGAAACAGTCCTTTTGGCAGGTCGGGATCGGTGGTCAGGACAATAACGTATTTTTCGAAGGAGCCCTGGTCGTCGCTGCTATCGTAAAAGAAGGTTACAAGCCGCGTTTCTTCCCGGGGAATGGATACTTTGTAATCTTGAGGGTAAAAACAATCACAGGTTGATATAAACTCTACATCCACAGCTTCAAGGCCGGTATTTTTAATCTCCACATCCAGGGTTACCACCACTCCCTGTTTTAGTTCACCCAGGTCCCAGAAGGAAGGGGTAAAGAGAATCTCTGCGTAGAGTGAAAAATGTACACCCAAAAGGCAAAAGAAAGAGAACAGCCGGAAAAAGGTGTTTCTCCTACTTAGGATCTTCACGCAGTCTCCCCACCAGCTGGGCATAATAATCCTGGATCCGTTTTCTTACTGACGGGAAGTCCGGAGCGGATTTGTAATCGAAGGTTTGGAAGAAATTTTTATATGAGAGGATATTTCCTCGGCGGATTTCCAGATCTAATACACCGACCCGATTACCATTTTCACCGGGAGACACGATAAGGGTTTTTTCAATCATGACGGCGTCCACCAGACGCTGCTCATGCCCCACCAACAGGACGTCAATTCCATCAACCTCAGCAGCCAGTTCTTCGGCAAAGCTCAATGAACCATGAAACATACCGATAATCAGGTCTGCGCCTAAGGACGACAGCTGTCCTACCAACCGCTCCGCCGCCTCCCGGGGAGGCTCAAGATCAATGGCTTCGGTGATTGTTTTAGGGTAAAAATAGAAAACCTCAGGATGAAGGAGAGCGAATACTCCCAGTTTTACCCCGTTTCTTTCTATGATCCTAGGACCCGATGAAAATGGCTGGGCGGAATTACCGGACAAGAAAGAAATATTGTTACAGAGCAGGGGGTAGTCGTCTCTGTACCCGGCCAGAGCCTCCAGACCGTTGGAAAATTCCTGGTCTCCCAAAGAGATAAGGGTATACTCCAGTTCCTTGTAGGTTTCAAGGATATATGCCGCCAGCAGATCATCCGGTTTTACATCCAGAATATCACCCGCCTCGAAGAGGACGGAGGTATTACGATCTCTTTCGTTAAGAAACACCCCCGTTTTTACCAGCCCGGAACGGGGCTGCCCTTTACAGTCGCACCCGTCTAAATTGCCGTTCAAGGAAGCGGTGTAATATATCGTCAGAGCGGTTTTTGTCTGCTGAGCTCCCAGGCTCAAGGAACCAAGAAAACAGAGAAGCAGGGAAATTATGAGAATGCACCTTTTTCTATTCACGAAAGACCTCCAAAAGAGGAAGTGTCAGCCGTTATCGGTGGACAGGAAAGCCTCCAAATCTTTAATCATGGCTTCCGACTTTCCTTCCAGGCGATAGATAATTTTACCCTGAGGATTCACCAGAATGAGGGTCGGCAGATTTGTAACGGCGTATTTATCCGCCATAACGCTGTATCTATCTACCAGCACCGGGACAGGGGTTGGGCGAGCATCAAAAAAGGGTTTTAAAACCGTCGCGCCATCCTTATCCGTGGCGACCAGATAAGTTAACAGACCTTTATTCTGGTATCGAAGGTAGAGGTCTTCAATAAGAGGAAGCTTCTCTTTACAAGGTTCACACCAGGTGGCAAAGAAATCTAAAAGCACCCAGTTCTCTCCATTGAAAATATTCTTCGAGTAAACATAAGCTTTATCCATTCCCGGCAGCACAAAGGGAGCCGCTTCATCTCCCACATCCAAGGCTGTCCCTGAAACAGACACCAATAACACAATTAGTAGTACCATCCACCATGTCTTTTTCATGTTCATAGTATGACTGACTCCCCTTCGTATTGCAAGTATTTTTTAGTCAGGCCTTCCGTTCAAGAGGCCTTCTTCAAGACTGTACCACCGCCGG
The DNA here is from genome assembly GCA_016932135.1 of Spirochaetales bacterium. GTDB lineage: Bacteria > Spirochaetota > Spirochaetia > JAFGDJ01 > JAFGDJ01 > JAFGDJ01. Next base: position 15,556 of record JAFGDJ010000178.1, read on the forward strand.
TTCAGGCGCCTTTTTCATTTTCTTCACGCTGAATTTCAAGGTATCCTTGGTCAACGTCACGTTGACGTAATCCCCTACCTTGATATTTCCCTTAAGAAGTTCCATGGAAAGGGGGTCCTCCAGATCTTTCTGCAGAACCCGCCGTAAAGGCCTGGCTCCATATTTAGGGTCATACCCCTTTTGAATAAGATGATCCTTTGCCGGGGCTTTGACGTCCAGAATAATGTCCATGTCCAGAAGCCTGGAGGTTACCTCTGCCAGCATAAGATCAAAGATCTGCTTGATCTGAGAATCGCTGAGACTGTGAAACACCACGATTTCATCCACTCGATTGATGAACTCCGGACGAAAAACCCGTTTTAACTCCGTCATGGCGGAGTTCTTTATTTCGCTGTAATTCATCAATCCGTCGACTTCGTGGAACCCTAAAGAGGTTTCCCGGGATATCTCCCGGGCACCGGCATTGGATGTCATGATCAGGACGGTATTCCGAAAAGAAACCTTATGCCCCAGGTTGTCCTGCAGTTCACCCTCTTCGAGGACCTGTAGCAGAATGTTGAAGACATCCGGATGGGCTTTCTCGATCTCGTCGAGGAGGACCACGCTATAGGGTCTTCGGCGGATCTTTTCCGTCAGCAGCCCCCCTTCGTCATACCCGACATATCCGGGAGGGGCCCCTACCAGCCGGGAAACGTTATGTTTTTCCATAAAATCGGACATATCAATCCGCACAAGAGCGTCTTCATTTCCAAAGAGGAATTCCGCCAGGGTTTTTGCCAGGAGCGTCTTACCTACGCCGGTGGGTCCGAGAAAAATGAAGGAGCCCATAGGGCGTTTTGGTGAGCTGATGCCTGTTCTGGATCTCCGGATAGCCGCGGCCATGACTTTTATCGATTCATCCTGGCCGATAACTCTTTTATGAAGTTCGTCTTCGATATGAAGCAGTTTTTCCGATTCCGTCTCAACAATTCTTGAAAGAGGTATACCGGTGATCTGTGAAATGATGGCGTGGATATCTTCTTCATCCACCTGGTTCTTTTCCACCCTGAGGGATGTCTGCCAGCCCTTCTTGATATCTTCCAGGTCTTCTTTCAGCCTTCGTATCATGTCTCGGGCGGCGGCGGCTTTCTCGTAATTCTGGCTGTTCACCAGGGCTAACTTTTCCGCGTTCAGATTCTCGATCTGTTTCTCGATTTCAGCGATTTCCTTGGGCCGCACACTGTTGTTGATCTTCTTGTCTGAACCGGCCTCATCGATGAGATCGATGGCCTTATCGGGCAGGAAACGGTCGGAAATATATCTGGAAGAAAGCCTGGCCGCCGCTTCCAGGGCTTTCATGGTATAACTTACATTGTGATGTTCTTCATACCGCTCTTTGATCCCCTTGAGAATCTCGATAGTATCTTCCACCGTCGGTTCATCCACAAAAATCGTTTGAAAACGTCTTTCCAAAGCAGCATCCCGTTCAATATATTTCCTGTATTCATCCAGGGTTGTCGCGCCGACACACTGGAGTTCTCCCCGGGACAGGGCGGGTTTCAGCATGTTCGAAGCGTCTATGGCTCCTTCCGCACCGCCGGCACCGATAATGGTGTGAAGTTCATCGATAAACAGAATGACATTATCCGCCAGGGCTATTTCTTTCATCACCCGTTTGAGTCTTTCTTCAAATTCACCCCGGTACTTTGTCCCGGCGATGAGAGAAGCCAGGTCCAGGGTGATAACCCGCCGATCCAGAAGGACGTCGGGAGCGCTTCCATCGGTAATCCGTTGAGCCAAGCCTTCAACAATGGCGGTTTTTCCAACCCCGGGTTCTCCGATGAGCACCGGATTGTTTTTATTTCTTCTGGCCAGAATCTGGATAACCCGTTGAATCTCCTTTTCCCGCCCGATGACCGGATCAAGCTTATTTTCCTTGGCGTATTCCGTAAGATCCCGGGAGAATTCATCCAAAGTCGGGGTAGCCTTCTTCCCAGGAGCCTGGGGCTTCCGTTTCTGCTGCCCCTGCCCGATTAAGGGTGGTTTCTTTTCCGCACTTGCAGCCTGGGACAGTTCGATGATTGTTTTTCGTATACCCTCGGCCGTTATTCCCCGCTTCGTAAGATAGTCGCTTAAGATGCTGTCCTTTTCCGAGGCTGCCGCCAGAAGCAGATGCTCCGTGCCGATGTAATCATGAGATAACTTCCGGGCTTCCTCCGCCGAAAGTTCCAGCATCTTTTTACCTCGGCTGGAGGGAGGCACATCACCCAGGATAAAACCGGCGTGTTTCTTGGTAATGTGTTTTTCTATTTCCAGTTGAAGTTCCCCCGGGTCAACCTGCAGTTTAAGCAGAGCCCGATAGCCCAGCCCCTCGCCTTCCTTTAAAAGAGCTAATAATATATGTTCAGGCTGAAGCTGATCGGAATGAAACCGTTTCGCTTCTTCCTGAGCGTAGGTAGTCAATATACGTTGTGCCCGTTGTGTTAAACCTTTGAACATCTAGGCCTCCTCATGTTGCGCTTCCCTTCAGTAACGTCTGGATGGTCTCGGCTCTGATTTTATCAAGCAGCCCGGACTCGCTTTCATCCTCCCGATCCTTGGAGTAATGCTGCATGTGCGCCTTCTGCGTGACAAACTGAAGAGCGGTAAGATCTTCCAGCGAAACATTCAGCATTCCTAAAAGAACCCCAAACCGTAAGGTCGAGAGGTGTTCAATCGCTTCTCCGGCGGTAATTTTCCGGCAGTTGGTTAAAATGCCCCATGACCGGTATACCAGGTCTTCCATATCAAGATTCCGCCGGGAAAGCAGTTCTTCTCTCGCCTTCCTTTCATAATGTACCAATTGTATCCCCAGGTTTTCAAGTTTTTCCAGTATTTCTTTTTCACCGCTGCCCATACTGAACTGATTCGCTACTTGATACATATCCCCCAGGGACAGATGCTCATCGGTGAAATAACCTTTCACGTTCATCCCCAGTTGGACAATGGCTTTCAAGGCTTTCTCAATCAGTCCGGTTCTCACTAAGGCCGGCAGATGCATGAGCAGGGAAGCTCTGAAACCGCAGCCGGCGTTGGTAACATCGGGGGTAAGATAACCGAAATCAATGGAAACGGCGTAATCCAGGGTATCTTCCAGGAAATCATCCAGCCGGTTTACCCTGTCAAAGGTCCGCTGAAGGTCAAGACCCGGCATGATGCCTGAGAAGCGCAGGTGATCCTTCTCGTTGACCATCCCGGAGACTACCTGGTCTTTGGTTAGAAAAAAGGATTTGAAGGTTTTCAAGGAAAAATCCTGAGTTATCATATTCCTTTCCAGCAGGATACGCCGTTCCACCGGAGAAATATCACCCAGTTTTACAACATCCATGCTGTCGGGATTCTCTTTTCCCGCCAAAGCAGCGGAAATCAGGTTGTCCACCGCCGCTCGTTCTTCCTCTTCCATAATGTGGGGAAAACGGTAGCCCTGCAGGTTTCGTGACAACCGGACCCGGGAAGACACAATAACATCACTCTCCGGTCCCGGCGCGGCGTACCACCCCCGGGGTTCCAGAGGCGTACCGAAGTCTATCATTCCTGGTCCTCCGCCGACCCGTCAAAAGAACGGATTCTGTCCCGCAGAGCCGCCGCGGCTTCGTAATCTTCCCGGGATACCGCTTCCTTCAACTGCTGCTTGAGAATCTGTTTATCCACCATAAGGACCTTGTAGGTTTTTAGTTTTTTCGGCAGCTTTCCACGATGCCTGGGGGTGCCCGCCACGTTCTCCAGCAAAGCGATAATATCCCTCCTGAAGAACTGATAGCACTCCGGACAGCCGGCTTTTCCTTTCTTGCGGAACTCCTGCAAGCTGAGGCCGCAGACGGAACACATTCCCTCCACCGGCTCGGTGCCCTTTTCAATGGGACCGTCCATAAGCCCCGTCAGAAGTTGAGAAACCGTGAGCTCGACAGTATTTTCCTGATCGGTGATACCCGATCGGGAGGCGCATTCGGCACAGAGGTGCACATCCACGGCTTTGTTTCCCATGATCTGTCGTACATGAATTGTAGCTTCATGGATCCCGCACATTTCACATTTCATTCGACGGTCTATCCTTTCCCTGCCTCGTCTTCCCTTCAAGCCTTTTATAAAGGGTGTCATTTCTATTGTAATAAATATTCTTAAAAGTTTCCGGCAGGTTTAGATAAATATACTCTTTTTATGGCAAAAAGTGAACCTTTTCTCGGTCTTCAGGGTAGAGGTTCTTAATGTTTCTGGAGGATCTCCAAAGGCCGGAGCTTCCCTGCCCGGCAGGAGGGGATATAAGCGGCAAAAGTGGCGCAGAGAATTGAAAAAACCGAGATAAGCCATAGCTCGGAGAAATGAATCCGCACCGGTATTTCTTCCAGATAGAAGGACGGGTCCAGGATATGAACACCTTCTTCAAGAGCTTCATTATTCATTCCTCTGAAAAAGCCGATGATCGTTTCCAAGCCCGAGAGTATCCCGTTGATATTTACCGCCAAAAAAGTTCCCACGGCCATTCCAAGGATAGTGCCGAAGACTCCCAAAAAAAAGCCCGTTACAATAAACGAAGCCGCCAGGGTGGCCGGAGGCGTGCCCTGGCTTTTTAAGATGGCAATATCCTGCTCCTTCTCCAGAACCAGCATAATCATGGAAGAGGATATATTCACCGAGGCTACCAGGAGAATAAGGAGCATGATAAAAAGAAGGATGAATTTAGTGGTCTTGAAGGTTTCATACATGGGTTTTTCCAATTCATACCATGTATAGGCGTACCAGCCTTTGGGAAGATCCCTTTGAATTGCCATGGCGGTCTTTTCGATGCCGGCAAAGGGGTTTTCCACTTTGATGCCGTAATAAAAGGCCCCGGGACCGGGGAAAAGCCTCTCTCCCGTTTCCAGGGATACATAAGCGGTCAAGGCATCCAACTCGTAATAACCGGTAGAAAAGATCCCTGCCACGGTAAAGGTACTTGGCCGGATAACCACCCCCCTACCTGTAGGGTTTGAAGACACCAGCAGCTTCACTTCATCTCCCGGTCCGACCTTCAACGCCGCGGCGATTTCAGCGCTGATCATGATGGCATCCGGTGAAAAAAGATCCATTTTACCGTCTTGGATCTCCAGGAATTCGGCGAACCCCCTGTCGGTTTCCATAATATCCGGCGGAAGAGCCTTTACTGAGACACCGTTTCGCTGTCCCTGGGCGTAGAGAAGCCCGTTTCCGTGATAAAAAGGACGAACCCAGCGAATCATCTCCTGGGATTCAAGCAACTCCTCCACGGTATCCTTCTGATCCTCTTCAAAAGGATGAAAAACTCTTACCTGCAGGTGATTCGTTCCCAGTTCCACAAATCGTTCGGTTATCCCCTCGATCATACCGTTGGTAACCACGAGAACCACGTTCAAAGGTATCAGTGAAAGGGCAATACCCATGACCGCGCTGGACATCCGCCAGAGACTTCCTCCTTTGTGCCGATAGGCTAAAAGGTTCCTTAAACCGGTATATAAGGCAAAGGTGAGGTTCAGCCTTCGCATAACCTGCCGTCTTCCAGAATAAAGGATTGATCGCCGTACTCTTTTAAGTGGTTGTCATGGGTAACCAGCACCAGGGTCTTCCCCACGGAGCGAACCAGCTGAAACAGGATTTCTTCCACCTTCCTGGAATTCCTTTCATCCAGGTTTCCTGTCGGCTCGTCCGCCAGAACCACCGGCGGGTCGTTTATCAGGGAACGGGCCACAGCTACCCGCTGCCGCTCCCCCCCGGAAAGCTGGGAAGGAAAATGATCCAGCCGGTTTTCCATTCCCACGGCTGTAAGGAGCTCCGCCGCCTTATCGAGAGCATCCTTTTTATTCATGCCTCTCATAAAAGCGGGGACCATCACGTTCTCCCGGGCGGTAAAGTCTTTCATCAGATAGTGAAACTGAAAAATAAACCCCACGGTGGCCGAACGAAAGTCGGTCAATTCATCCTCCGACATGGAGTGAAGGGGATGCCCCGCTACGTGGATCGTTCCTTCCGTCACGGAGTCCAGGGCACCGATCATATTCAGCAGGGTACTTTTGCCGCTGCCGCTCTCACCGGTTATGATAATTATACTTCCGTCGGACCATTGAGCGTCCACCCCGCTGATAATCTCAAGATGTTCCGGGCCGATATCATATACTTTTTTCACCTGCTGCAGTTCGATGATCGCCATGATTATTCGTACCTTAATACCTGTTGAGGATAAATATAAGAGACCCGGCCGGAGGCGGCATACGCCGCCAGAGCCGTCGAGGCTACGGCGAATGAAAAGACCGCCAACACTTCATGGAACAGTATCCGTACCGGAACTTCAAGAAGATAGAAGGATTCGCCCGATATCAAAGCCGATCCTCCTGCCGAATTTCCCCTGGGACGAAGGATCCAGTTCACCAGCCCTTCCAGAGCGTTAAAGATCATTTGCAGATTTCCGGCCGTTAAAAGCCCCAAAAGAAGACCGATAAGGGCACCGGTCAAACCAATGAACGCCCCGTCCAATAGAAAAATCAAACGAATCGATCCTGGATTCCCTCCCACACTCTTGAGGATTCCGATCTCTTCCTGCCGCTCGTAGACCGCTCTTCGCTGGGAATGAAAGATATTCACTCCCACCACAAGAAACATGAGTCCCACCAGGAACATCATGGCCAGTTTTTCCATTCTCAAAGCTCCGAAGAAGGACTTATTGTATTCTCTCCAGGAAATCACGGAGAGTCCTTCCGGCAGAAGGCTGCTTTCCAGGACTTTCATCACGGGGGTATCTTTGAAACGATTAATCAGTTTCACCCCCAGAATCACCCCATCGGAAGACGTCGATTCCTCCAGATATGCGGCATCCTCCAGGGATATGAAGGCCAGGTTTTTATCGAAATCGTAATAACCGCTTTGAAACAGGCCGGTAACGGTGAAATCCACGGTGCCGGGCCGAAACAGGCTACCCTGTTCTGAGGCGAAGGAGATCAAGGATATCTTGTCGCCCAGATGAATTCCCGCTTGCAGCGCGTATTCATAGCCTAATACCAGGGATCGGGGAGTACTCAAATCGAAGGAACCCCGAAGAAGGTTCAATTGTTTTATCAGCGAGGGATCCTTTTCACCGGCCTCCGGAGGCACACAGCGTAAAAGAAGAGACTCATAATTCTCGAAATCCCCTCGGGCCAGGGTTTGAATGTCCCGAAAGGGGAGAACCGACCGAACCCCCTTCATTTGCAGAAGTTGCGCCGAAAGATCCTCCACCTGCCGGGGGGGGACAGAGGTGATCCGCAGGTGGTATGAACTTATCTCGAGGATATCCTCAATAAAACCCAGCTGCAGGCCGTTCATCACCCCCAGGACCACGATAAGCGTCATGACCCCTACCGACAGGCCGAGAATCTGCAACGACTGGGGTGAAATTTTCCCCATGGCCCGTTTATTTCTAAAATAACGCGCCGCTATGAAAAAAACCCATCTTTTCACTGAACCGTCTCCTCGACGTCCTGCAGATACTCCGTCCGGACCTGCACATGGTTTTCATAGTATACCTTCAAAAGGGGTTCTCCGTCTCGGAAAACCAGATCGTAGTAGTTCTCGTCATCTTGAAAAATTCTTTTGTTCCTGAGTATTTTCCCTCGATAGTACATCTTGAAAGCCAGGGCCCCTTCAGGGGTATATCCGTACTCCCAGCGCTCCAGCACACCTTCAGCCCGGCGGGTTTCCACCATCAGCAGGTCACCATCCCACTGGTAGTCCTTTCTTGCCAGTCCTTCCGGGCTTTCGATGGTTTCCCATAACACCCGGTCGTCTTTATCGGTTTTCCGGAGGATGATTTCATCGGATCCATAATCTTCCGTCCGGGAAAGGCGCTCTTCGGGGAAAAATTCCGTCTTTGAGATGAGTTCATCCTTTACCCGGATCTCCTCCATTCGGAGCACACCGTTCTTATATCTGAAGAGGGTTTCGTTATCCCCATCGCGGTAGATTTCTTCTACAGGGCCCGAGCTCCCGGTTATAAAATGGGAAAGAGCCACCCTGCCGTCGGCATATGCGCGTTTCACCTTTCGTAATCTTCCGTCTCCGGCTCTGTCAAAGTGATCGGTGTAGAGAAGTCCCTCGGGTCCGGAGATTTCCTTTTTAAAAAGTCCCGTATCATCGTAGAAGAAAACCCGGTTCTCCAGAAGTTCCCCCCCCTCTTCTACCCGTTCACTGAGTACCCTTCCTTCCTTTTTTATCCGAAAAATGCGCTCAGTTCCCTGTTCTTCCGTTTCATGGATCTCACCATCCGGAAGATAAAGAAAGATCCACTTTTTTAGCTCTTCCGAACCGGAAAACAACCGGCGGACTTCCTTTGTCTCTTCTTCTTCCACCAGCAGGAAAAATTCAAAATCATCGGTCCTGAAGGAAGGAATTTCCTCCAGGGGCATCCCCAGGGCATTGGAGCGGTAATAATCTTCCCCGGAAAGAATAGAGGGGAAACACAGAAAGAACCCTAGGAAATAAGCGAAAAAAAAGATTTTCTTGTTCATGAGCCTGAAAGCAGGGACGAAAGGAAGGCTTCTTTTTCAAAAGGCTTCAGGTCGTCATAGGACTCCCCGGTGCCGATAAAGGCCAGGGGTATATGTAAGGTTCGGGATATGGAAAAGAGGATCCCCCCCTTGGCGTCGGAATCGTATTTTGCCAGGATAATGCCGTCTACTCCTATTGCTTCATGAAAGATCTCCGCCTGGCGAATACCGTTCTGACCCGTCGTGGCGTCGATAACCAGCAGCTTTTTATACAGCCCTTCCCCTAAACGGGACCTCACCACCTTGTCGATTTTCTGCAGTTCCCTTACCAGGTCGGAGCGGTTATGCATCCTCCCCGCGGTATCCGCAATGATGATGTCCCCGCCTTTGGCCTTGACACTTTCCAGGGTGTCAAAGATCACCGCCCCGGGATCAGAGCCGGGCTGCTGATGAATGACACGAATTCCCAACCTTGTACCATGAAGAAGCAATTGGTCGATAGCCGCTGCTCTGAAGGTATCAGCGGCGCTTAAGACTGCTTCCATTGCATGGTGCTTCCGGTAGTAGGCTGCTAATTTGGCCGCGGTGGTGGTTTTTCCCACCCCGTTTACCCCCAGAATCAGGAAAAAATTCAAGCGCTCTGAATCCGGAACCGTATCCATGGTTGAAAGGTGTTCTCCCAGAAGATCCTTCAAGAGAGCAAGGGTTCCTTCCCGGTCTTTTACCCTGGCGGCACGAACCGCTTCCCGCAAGGCATCGGTTATTTCCATGGCTGACAGCGCCCCCAGGTCTCCCTCAATGAGGATATCCTCCAGTTCCTCAAAAAAGGTATCCCCTTCGGTTTTCTTGCCAAATAGAGCCGCTATCCTTTCTCCCAGCCTTTTGCGAGCCACAGTCTCTCTCCTCTATCTACTTCCTTCAACGGCTGATCCGGTTCTTGCCAAATACTCCGCTGTGGAAACGATTAAATTCGCGAATAAAAAGGTATTGGCGAATAAACCCGCCGTGTACAGAGTATAACATACCCGGCTCCTGCGCCACAATCGGTAGATTTCTTCCTGAGGAACGACGGGATCATCCAGAGCGTCGTTTAAGGCGACACTGTAGTGCTCCGCCATGGAGTAGCCGGCCAGGGTGAGAGGCACCGATAGAACAAACACACTGAAATCACGATAGAACCGATCCCGGAAATCTTCCCGGCTGTTATACTTCACACCCGGTTCCGGTTGCAGAGAAATACTCAGTTCTTCTTCGGGCGCTTCGGCCAGGATAGAAACAAAACGTCGATAACCCTCCTTGAGGAGGGTCAGTTGGACAGGAGACTCGCTCCAGGCCACGTCCAGGGGAGTCTTCCCGACCCATTGGGAAGATATATACACGTCCGCTCCGGGTGGACGGCTTTCCAGGCGAAACGTGGTTTTCTCCCCTTCTTCCAAAGCTACCGCCAGATCTTTCTCATCTTCCGCTTCTACAATCACCTCTACCGTTTTTGTCTCATACCCTACAGCGGTGCATTCCACGGTATACTCACCGGGGATGAACCACGGCCGATTGACCGCACCAAGACCGATAAAAATGCCGTTCAGTCTGATAGAAGAGCCGGGAGGGTCCACGGTAACGCGCAGCGAAGCCCATGGTCGCCCCAGGATGGTTGAGGCTATTTTCTTTACCAGAACCATGGTCTCCGCAGTCAGTTCCCTGGCGGTACAAGCCAGGGATTCCCGGAAGACAATGTCATCATAGAACCGGTTGTATCCGAGCAATTCCAGGTAATAATACTCTTCCACCCGTTCGAGGGTTCCGTAAATAAGGAAATCCAGGTTTTGCTTTTCACAATACTCCCCGGGATAATATCCCACCGGAGGAAGAAGCTCACCTTTCAGGTTTTCCTCGGCTAACCTGACCGGTACGATTTCCTGCACTTTCAGGTCATCCAGGTCTGCTATTTTCAGGTTTTCAATTTCTTTGCGTTTCAAATCAATTTTTTCATCCAGGGTTATGCGCCGCTGCCGAGAACCAGGAGAGAAAAAAAGATCATCCCTTTCCATAATCAACAAACCCAGCTCTTCTTCCAGGGTTTTAGCGGCTTTTCTGTATATCAGATCTTTCATGGCTTCGGTTTCTTCAGGGGAAAAATGATGATCCGGTATGCTTCCAAGAAAGCTTAAGACCTGGGAAGGCAGATTCTGTAAAAGAAAGAGTTCATCCCCCCCCAGGTCTTTTCCCGTAAAAGAAGAGATTCCCAGGTTATATTCTTCCGGCAGGAATTTTTCCAGCTCTATCGCGGACAGCGGAAAAGATAACATAAAAATAACAAGAACAGAGAAAACCGACCGTTTATTCATCTATCCGCAAGGCGATTCGAAGGGCGGATACAATTCGCTCCGGACGGAAGGGTTTGACGATAAAATCCCGGGCACCGTATCGTATGGCCCTGAGGATGTACTCCTGTTCTCCCAGGGCCGAACACATGACCACACAGGCATCAGGATCGAAATAACGTATCCGTTTCAATGATTCAAGCCCATTCATCACCGGCATGGTGATATCCATGAGTACGGCATCCGGCCGAAGAATTGTATAAGCTTTCCAACCCTCGGCCCCGTTCTGCGCTTCCCCGGCCAGGGTAAAGCCGTGATCATTAAGAATTTCCTTTATCACCGTCCGCATAAAGGAAAGATCATCGACAATGAGAATTCGCGGAGGCCTTACTTCCGGTTTTTCCATTTCCACTTGAGATACTCTTCTATAAAAGGATCAATCTGTCCATCCATGACGGCTTGAATATTTCCGGTCTCATGCCGGGTTCTTAAATCTTTTACCATGGTGTAGGGCTGAAAAACATATGATCGAATCTGGTTTCCCCACGAAATATCCTTCTTTTCCTGGGCGTGTTTTTCCATTTCCTTGTCTTTCTCTTCACGATAGTATTCATACAACCGTGATTTCAAGACCTTCATTGCCAGGGCCTTGTTTTTATGCTGGCTCCTCTCATTCTGGCACTGGACGACAATACCCGTTTCATAATGGGTAATCCTGACGGCCGAGTCGGTTTTATTAACATGCTGCCCTCCCGCTCCCTGGGCGCGATAGGTATCTATGCGAATCTCCTCCGGCCGGATATCCACCTCCACATCGTCTTCGATGACCGGGGTTACATACACCGACGCGAAGGATGTATGCCGCCGGGCATTGGAATCAAAAGGGCTTATCCTTACCAACCGGTGTATTCCCGACTCTCCTTTCAAAAAACCATGGGCATAGGTGCCGGATACCTGCACCGTCACCGATTTAATGCCCCCTTCCGCCTCTAAATAATCGATAATCTCCTGGGAGAATTCCTTTGTCTCAATCCATCGAGAATACATACGATAGAGCATCCGCACCCAATCACAGGCTTCGGTTCCTCCGGCTCCCGAATGAATGGTGAGAAAAGCGTCATTGCCATCGAACTCGTCTCCCAGCATCTCCATTACCTTGAGCTGGGAAAATCGCTCTTCCAGTTTGCTCAAGGTTTGAAAAATATCTGCCTCTAAAGACTCATCCTTTTCGTCCATCGCCAGCTGATACAGTTCCGCCAGATCAGTGAGCTTATGATGAAGGTCCTGCCACGGCTCGAATCTATCCTTCAGCCTTTTAAGATTCCCCAGGATCTGCTCCGCCCGCTCCCGGTCCTCCCAGAAGCCGGGCTTTCCGGTATCCAGCTCCAGCTCTTCGATTTTTTTCGCGATTCCTTCGGAGTCAAAGATGCCTCCAGGCTTCGTTTATCGATTCTTCCAGGTTTTCTATTCTTTCTTCATAGTCGGCCAGCATATCATTCTCCTTCCAAGGGTTTCAGCAGTATGCGTTTCCACTTTTTCTTCGTCAAATTGGTAATAGCCAGAGTGTTTTCCAGGGGATACTGATAAAACCTGAAAGCTCCGAAAGAATCGGTGGTTTTATCAAGATCCCTTTTTAACCGGGATAAGGTCTGTTCTCTCACGGTCAGGCTCTCAAAAAGGTTGTCATACACGGGTTTAAACCCGTACAGTTTCATCAGGCGGTTTACCGCTTCCTTGTGGTCATCCCCGGCATATTCGCATACAATCGCCACAAACATGCCATAGTGTAGGGGCAATTTTTTTTTGTGTCAAACCCCTCTTTCTCCTATGGACAGAGGCCTTATCGGCCGAATATTATGAAGAGAGACTCTATGAAACAAAAAATTTCACTAATTGTCCTTTTCTTTTTTATACCTCTTGTCTTCCTGTATGCGGAGGAGGAAATTTTTGCTCCTTTTGTTTCCCGCATTAAGGTGGTTCCAGAAGAATCCCGGGTAAAGCTTACCTGGGTCGATTCACAGGACGTCACGGGAAAGTATCATATCTATCGCCATACCGAAGAAATTACCGAGGATACTTTTCGCCTGGCCGACCGGGTAGGCCAAGCCTCCTCAGGTCAGGAATATTATTTCGATGCTCCCCCGGAATATGGTACCCCTTATTATTACGCCGTTCTGGCCGAGTCTGAGGAGGGTGAACTTTTCGAACTCTTCATCCCCTTCAGAAATAAAACAATCTATGCCGTGACCCTTCAGGAAACTCCGGAAACTACCTATACGGCTGCCCGGGTTACCTCTCTTCAACCGAAAGTACTGGAAGATCATATCCTCTTGCAGTATACCGTTGATATAAAGGGACGGGAACTGTCTATTTATCGCGGTGTTTCACCAATTTTGGAAGCGGAAGATGTCCTGAACGCGGAATTAATCGCCATGGTTTCCAGTTCCGACGGTGAATACCGGGATTTCACCATCCCAGGGGTTCCCTATTATTACGGCATCATTGATTCAGAATTATTGAAAGCTGGAATTTATACCTTCGAAGAAGGAAAAAACAGCACCACCGTCAGCGTGGAAATCCCCCTTTCCCGGGAGATTATCCGGCAGCCGGCGGTGGTTACCCGGCCAAAACCTCTGCCGGTATTAACCCTTCAAACAACCCTGTTAACCGGAGAAGACCTGGCCTATCCTCCCATGCCCTTTGGAACAAAAACGTCCCTTTCAGAAGATATACAACTTATATTAGACCGACTGACCAAAGCGACCGGTACAGAAGCGGAGACCCCACAGGGGGCAGAGCTCCTGGAAACTGATCGCCTTAAACTGGATCAGAGGGAATCCTACAGCCTCGGGAGAATTCTAAGTACGACCTTTCCTTCAGGAAAATGGAATGAGGCGGAACAACAGCTGCTCCTCTTTCAACGCACCCGCCACGAGGGGGATGATGACCTGCGGAGCCACTTCTATTTAGGTCAGGCTTACTTTTTCCAGAAGAAATACCGCGAGGCCCTGTATCAGTTCTTACTTACCCGGGAGACCTACAGACTGGAAACGGATTCCTGGCTTGACGCGGTTCTGAAAGCTCTAGGCTGAAGGAAAAGCGTCTAGGTCTGCTTTAAGAGTTTATCCGCCCGTAAGGTCAGAAAGACTTCCCAGGGTTTGCCCGTCACAAAAGATCCCATCCAGGCGGGAACAAAACAAGTGGATTGATATTCCTTCAGTTCCCCCTGTTCCGTCATACAGTTGGTGTAAATCGGGAAAGTCCATAACCGAAAGCGCTTTCCCCCGGACAGGGAAAAGGCTACCCGATTGATGGAGTCTTCGATAATAACTTCTGAAACCAGTTTACATTCCTGGGGTTCAGGGGAAATTTCCTTTCGTTGCCCTTTTATCACGGCGTATATTTTAACCAGGTTTCCCGGAGGTTCAGGTAAGGCCAGATTTATCTCCGAAGCGAACACCGGTTTATCTTCGTCGATTTCCATTCCCGGGAGCACCCGGTACTGAACCGTCAGAGAAGACCTCTTGAAGATGTACTGCTTATTCATTGCCGAGCCCTGGCCGCCACCGTTTATGGTGCCGGGAAAATCAAACTCCAGCTTCAGATGCTCACGGTCAAAGTTATTCAGCGGGTAAGCAAGATCAGATCCTTTCAGTTTTTCCTCAAATGCAGCTTTCTGAAATTGTTCCAGGGTCGTTTCTTTCGACATGAAATGGTCGACGAAACCCCTTCGCAGGTAAGGGACCGGGAGTCCGTCTTTGTTGCGTTCCGCCAGGGTATCCAGATAGTTCCAGGACCCGGGCAGATAATCCAGCTCGAAAAGCTGGGCTCCGCGACAGGTGACATAGGCATTGATAGTGTTTCCCTGGTAGAGATACTCCTCATCCCCGTCCAGATCGATATCACAGGCAACGATGGAGGACTTAAATATTCCCCTTTCCCGGGTAAGCTTTTCCGCCTCCAGTAAAGCGGCAAAAGCAGCCTTTCTGTAGCTGTTTCGGTACACTCCTCCATCTCGAGCATGCCAGAACACGGAATTCCCCTGCCCTTTCCAGAGTTCTTCCCGGGCGGTCTTCTTTCTTGAGCGGTCGCCCCTGATCTGGTTCACCAGCTGGTAGACATACATCATCTTAGAGTAGAGAACATTGGCTTCAGGAAACTCCAGGAGGCTTTTTTTAAAAACCCCCTTATCCTCCGAAAAGGGTCTCCCTTTCCATTCTATCAACTCACCATAGGTTGTGGGGGGGAAATATTTTTTCCGCACCAGGCCGTCGGACTTGCCTCGTATTCCGGGGAGGGTAAATTCAACCTTATCCCGTTTATCCCGAACCACGGCAAAAAAGTCCTGAAACCATTCCTGTTTCTCCTGCAGGCTTATTTTGTCGGTGAAGATCTGATCTCCCCTGCCAAGGAGTGAAACGACACAATCTGGAGAACCTTCCGTTTCTTTCAGAATATCCTGTAAAAAAACCGTTGGAGAAAGGACAGTAACTTTGCCAAGAAACCTCGAAAAAATCGGGTATACCACCAAAGACTTGCCGTATTCCTCGGTAATGGACGGTACTAGGGCGTCTTTTCCCGTCTCTCCGTCTCCGGTATTGAGAAAGGCGAACTCCATCCCGCTGTTCTTCAGGGTGAAGGGAAGAATATGATCCCATACACCATAGGGAACCCAGCATCCCCGCATACGGGATCCGAAACGCTTCCGCAGATATGTGGTAAGGAACTCTATCTGTCCTAGTTTATCCGTGTTGGGTATCAGGGGAAGAAAGGGTTCATAATAGGCTCCCCCGAGCATCTCGACTTGCTTGCGGCGGTTTAATTCCTGAAGGAGCATGATGAACTCAGGGTGATGCTCCTCCAGTTGTTCCAGGAGAATTCCCGAATAATACAACACCGCGTGAATATCAGGATTGGCATGAAGGAGCTTCAGAAAGGGTTTGTAGCTGTTCTGGTATTGTTCTTCGAACCTTTCGTGCTTCGTTCCCAGAGGCTGACTATTGATCGTCCCGATGATCAGCTTAGGCTTCTTCATTTTCCTCCTGTAACGCGGTCACGGGCACTAGATCCGGCTTTAATGAAGAAACCCGGAGGATACACTTGGGCGGGCAGGCAGCGGCGGCTTCGTCCCTGGAGCCCCGGGCGTCATAATCTATCCTCGCCAGAAAATCCTCAACTGTAAAACCGCCTTCCGGAGACTTCTTCTCACACATTTTACATCCTATACAGCCCACTGTACAATACTTTCTTACCAGGGCGCCTTTATCTATGGAATGGCATGCCACGATATAATCCGCTGAATAGGGAACCATTTTCATAACCCCGGTGGGACAGACATCCACACATTTGCCGCAGGAAATACAGACATCCCGGTCCACCACCACATTGCCCCGGGAATCATAGTCGATAGCGTCCACAGGACAGACCTTCATGCAGCTTCCCAGACCGAGGCAGCCGAAAGAACAGGTTTTGTCACCGCCGTAAAGGGCGTAAAGGGCGTTACAGTCCCTGATACCGTTATAATCGAATTTATACGTACAGGTATCCCTGTTTCCCCGGCAATGAACCATGGCTACCATCTTCTGGTCGGATACCTCTACCGATATCCCCATGATTTCAGCTATGGCCCGGGCTACCGCAGCTCCGCCGGGAGCACAAAGGGTAATATCGGCGTCTTCCTTTACGATAGCCTCAGCATAGGCGGCACACCCGGCGTAACCGCAGCCGCCGCAGTTCGCCCCGGGAAGCGCCGCTTCCACAGCAAGAATCCTGTCGTCTTTTTCCACAGCCAAAGCTTTGGCAGCCACTGCAAGGCCGATACCGAACAATCCTCCAAGAACCGCTACCGCCAGAAAAGAATATAGAATAATCATATCGTAAAACTCCCTTACATCGGTCCCAGAAGATTCTGCAGCAGAGCCTTATCAAAGGCCATGAAGGCTAAAGCCATCAGTCCGGCCGTGATAAAAGCAACCGGAACTCCTCGAAAGGGTTTTGGAACCCATTCCGTGTCCAGCTTTTCCCGCAGAGTGGACATCATAAAGATAGCCAGAAGAAACCCCAGACCGGCGGAGAATCCGGCTACGAAGCTTTCCAGGGCGTTATAACCGCTTCTTACGGCAATGAGTGCTATTCCCAAGACCGCGCAGTTGGTGGTAATCAGGGGAAGATATATCCCTAAGGCCTTGTACAGGGGGGGAGAAATCTTCTGAATCACCAGTTCCACCAGCTGAACCAGGCTTGCTATAACCAGGATAAAGGTAATCGTTTGAAGAAACTCTATATGCAGGGGAACAAGAATGTAATGGTACACAAACCAGGTAACCAGGGAGGCAATGGACATGACGAAGATAACGGCAAATCCCATACCCACGGCGGAATCGACATTTCTTGATACCCCGATGAACGGACAGAGCCCGAGGAATTGAGTCAGAATAAAGTTACTGACAAAAACGAAGGTCAGGATTATGGCTAGGTAGCTCATGCTTGCTCTCCTTTTTTGCGGGAACCGTACCATTTAAAAAAGCCTAAAAGAAAGCCCATGACTAATAGCGCGCCGGCTGAAAGGCTGAAAATCCGTACCGGGGCCTGATACAGAATCGGTATCCGAAGGACACCGTCAAAATTCCCGAAAGCGAAAACAGTGATGGTACCGTTGCCCAGGACTTCCCGAATAAAAGAGATCAACAGGAGCCCCAGGGTAAATCCGATCCCCATACCCAGAGCATCTAAAACCGAGGAACCCAGGGTATTTTTATTGGCGAAAGCCTCGGCCCGCCCGAGGATGATGCAGTTAACCACAATAAGCTTAACAAACACCCCAAGGCTCTCGGACAACGAGGGGGCGTAAGCTTGCATGACCAGATCCACAATGGTCACGAAAGAGGCGATAATAACGATATAGGCAGGTATCCGCACCTTGTCGGGGATAAAGTTCTTCAAGAGAGAGACAAAGATATTTGATCCCAAAAGAACGAAGATAACCCCTGCTCCCATGCCCAGGGCATTGATCACCCGGGTAGAAACTGCCAGGGTGGGACACAGACCAAGAAGGAGAACGAAAATAGGATTTTCTTTGAAAAAGCCCTTGATGAATTCCTTGTTCATCGACTCCCTCCTTTCGTTTTTACGTAGGTTGAGCCTTCAGAGAGGGCTCTGCCGATGCCGGAAAAAGTAACTGTGGCTCCGCTGATCGATTCAGCCGCTTCGGCCGGGAGGTCCTTTTTACTTACCGGGACAGGTTCCTTACCTCCCTTTCCACGGTATTTTTCCATGTACTTCTGGTTCTCGGCCTCTTTACCCAGCCCGGGGGTTTCCTCGTTTTCCATCAATACAGCAGCGGTAACCCGTCCTTCCAAATCATAGCCTGCCAGGATGTTCATGTTCCCGCCGTACCCCGTACCGGTAAGCCTGAGAATATATCCCGATATTATACCTTCCCGGGTCACCGGGTAATAACTCGCCACGGCTCCTTGACCGACAGCGACCTCATCCCCGGGCTGCCCTTCCGGGACGACAACCTTCAGAGCCTTTTCCAGGTTCTGTTTATTTATCTCTTCAATTTTAGGAGCGGTAACGGAGTTGACAAACCCCAGAGCTACGGCGGCGACAGCACAGATAAGAGCCAGTTTCCCGCCGGTAAGGAAGATCGTTTTCATTCCTTCCGCTCCTTCCCCGCAAACCCGAATCGTTTAGGGCCGGTAACCCGGTTAATCATGGGCACGAGAATATTCATGAAAATAATAGCCAGGGAAACCCCTTCGGGAAAGGAGCCGTACCGCCGGATGAGAAACGTGAAGAATCCGCATCCCAGTCCGAAGATCATCATGCCTTTTCTCGTCACCGGGCTGGTTACCATATCGGTGGCCATGTAAAAAGCTCCCAGCATAAGACCGCCGGTAAAAAGGTGAAAAAGCACATCCCCTTGAAAGAACCCTTGACCGCCGGCGGTACCGCCGAAGATCCACATCAGCAGGGAGAAGCTGCCCAGGTAAAAAACGGGAATCTCCCAGGTTATGATTTTCCGGATAAAGAGTACTACCGCCCCCAGGATTAAAAAGAGAGCCGATACTTCCCCGATACAACCGGGAATATTTCCCACAAACTGGTCGACATAACCGTTGGACAGGGAAAATCCGAAGGTGTCATTCAGGAACGCCGTGACCCGTCCGTCCATGGGACTGAAGGGATAGCCGGCCGATCTCAGATAGCCCGTCACACTGGCGGCTTCCCCGGAAAGTTCGGAAAAACCGGTTTTAACAAATCCCAGGGGTGAAGCTCCGGAGATCGTATCAACGGTTTGCATGGTGGAGGGGAAGCGCCAGGATGTCATTCCACCGGTCCAGGAAAAGAAAACGAACACCCGGCCTCCCAGGGCAGGATTCATCCAGTTGCATCCCAGGCCGCCGAAACACCATTTCACCACGAGAATCCCGAAAAGGGAGGCAACCACGGGGATGTAGAGCGGAACATCCGGCGGCATGTTATAAGCCACCAGAAGTCCGGTTACAAAGGCGCTTCCGTCCGTCAGGGTTCTTCGTCCGGTCAATCTGCCGGCCAGGAATTCCCCCGCCAAAGCGGCGACCAGAGCCACGAGGATCACCAGCAGTGCCCGCAAACCGAACACATAGATGCCCCAGATTCCTGCCGGCGCGAGACAGGCCGATACCGTCCACATTATCCGCGCTGTGGTATCGCCCTGATGAATATGGGGGGAGGTTGTTACAAGTAAGGTATCGGTAGTATCCATCAGTTTGCCTTTTTCTTCCGTATCATGAGTTTACCCAGTTTCATACCCTGCACCAGAGGAATCCTGGCGGGACAGGAGTAAGCACAGCTTCCGCACTCCTTGCAATCCATCAAACCTTCCGCCGCCGCGGCCTCGTAATCCAGGTGATCGATCCATTTATATAATCTGGTGGGATGTAACCCCATCGGGCAGACTTGCACGCACCGGCCGCACTGGAGACAGGCGGTGGTGTTTTTCCTGTCTACCTCCTCCTCGGTCAGCACCAGGATTCCTCCGGTTCCCTTGGTCACCGGTGTGTTCAGATCGCTTAAAGAGAAACCCATCATGGGTCCACCGGACACGATCTTTACCGGTTTCTTCACGAACCCGCCGCACTGTTCTATGAGTTCAGCCACGGAAGTGCCGATTTTCACCTTCAGGTTAGCAGGTTTCTGAATACCCTGCCCTGTAACCGTCACAAGGCGCTCCGTCAGGGGTTTTCCCAAGACGACGGCTTCATAAACTCCATAGAGGGTAGCGACATTAGACACCACCGCTCCTACGGCAATGGGCAGACCTCCCGAAGGGACTTCCCTCCCGGTAACCGCCTTGATCAGCTGTTTTTCATCCCCCTGGGGGTACTTCAGTTTTAAAGGGACCACTTCGACGGGGAAATCCAGGGCTTCCACGGCATCCCGCATAACGCGGAGGGCTTCCGGCTTGTTATTCTCGATCCCGATAACGATATGTTCCGGCTGCAGCAGCGACCGAACAACGTCAATTCCCTGAAGAATACCCGGGGTTTCCTCCAGCATAAGGCGATAATCGGCGGTAAGGTAGGGCTCGCATTCCACACCGTTGACGATAAAATAATCTACCTTCGACCCCTTGGGTACGGTGAACTTTACATGGGCGGGAAAGGTAGCTCCCCCGAGCCCAACGACCCCCATGGAGGCTATCCGCTCCAGCAGGGCTTGCTTATCCAGATTTTTCCAATCCTCCGAAGGGGTGTAAACAGGAGGTTCTTCCTGGGACTCCAGAGCCTCCAGAATCAAGGCCTGGGTTTTTTGTCCATTGGGGAGTTGCAGGGTTACAATCTCCTTTACCGTTCCATTTACCGGTGAGTGTACCGGAGCGGATATAAACCCTGAAGAACTGCCCAGCACCATACCTTCGGTAACCTGGTCTCCGGAAGATACG
Organism: Spirochaetales bacterium; assembly: GCA_016932135.1. Taxonomy (GTDB): domain Bacteria; phylum Spirochaetota; class Spirochaetia; order JAFGDJ01; family JAFGDJ01; genus JAFGDJ01. Next base: position 36,291 of record JAFGDJ010000178.1, read on the forward strand.
GTACAATCAGCGGGTTTTCCCAGATGTTGAGCCATGGGGATGACATACACGGAGGGAGGATCTGCCCGACGTATCGCCTGGTCGGCGGCAAGCGCCTTATGATCCGCCGGATGGACCCCACCTTTCGGAAAAGTTTTAAGTTGTTTCATGGTGGCTGATGAAATCTCCTTACCAGAATACATTACTTCAGTTATCTTCCGGTTCCCATGAAAGGATACCGGTACCGGCAAAGGGAGAAAAAGCGATCACACCGATAAGCAACTGCTCCCGGACGGTTTGTGGAACGAGAGAGAGCTTTTTTATTTCTCGGATGGTGACACCTGACGGATGCTCCTGTTTGAGGAGCACTCTGGTAATCCCGTTCTCCGAAGCCTGGAACATTATATCTTCATACCAATGCTCTGTAAACTGTTTGACACATTCAGCGGTGGAAAAAATAGAGTCTCCATCCCTGATATATCGTGTCAGCGTCACTTCCTCCCCCGGCTCGGGAAAGGTGTATTGCCGGTTATACATGAACCCCTCCTGATACGCCAGATGGGTCAGATAATCGGTTAAATCCGGCAGGGTGCCCCTGTTATCCTGTTTCTCTAAAACCAGCAGGGATTGCCAGGAGAAATCCTCTACCCCGGGACAGCTGACCGGTTCGGGAACCGGGAACCCTTCTCTTCCGTCCGGGATCCGTGGAATGACCAGGGAAAGGGCTAACAGGGCGGCAATAATCACAATTTTTCCGCCGGCTCCCTTTTCGTAGTTTCTCTCCGGTCCTTCAAAAATGAGCAGGGGAACAAAGAGGCGGTGTTCCATGGCTCCGTATTTTATCATCAGAAAGGTTCCGTAGGATAATCCCAGGGAAAGGAAAGCCAGGGACAGGATGCCCACCGTGCTCCAGGCGTATACCCTGCCTCCGTCACCGGTGGAAAGAACAAGAGACACAATTATCGACAACAGGAGCATACAGCCGATCAACAACCAGAAACCGGGGCGAAAGGGTTCTCCCGCGATTTGTTGCACCACCACCGGCTTACTGTATTCCATGGCGGTAATGAAAGCGCAGTAGAGCAGGATCGGCGAGAAACCACCCTGGCCGGTTCCCAGGAAGATCAACAACGCGCCGGGCAGAGCCATGACGAAGGGAAGCGGTTTAGGCAGTTTTGTCCGGAAAAAAAAGAAGACTACCATCAAACCATAGAGACAAAGCATGAGAATCGTACCTCGGCGGCTGTAATCGGCGATAATCCAGGCATCTTTTTCAGAGCCCAGAGCTTGTTTCACTTTTCGGGAAAAAATCCAGGGAGAATCGTTGCTTTCAATATACATAATTTCCCGGGTCTCTCCCTCGGCAGCGGAGGTAAAATAGGAACCCACGTTCTTAGCGTAATCCTTCACCCTCGGATCGATAGGAAGAAAACGAAGATCAAGGTCTTTTAGCGGCACGTCTATCATCCCGGTGTAGTCGGAAAAAGGAAGGGATGTATTCTCCCGGGAGACACAGGAGAATCCGGCTTCCGAAAGAGCCCCTTCCACGTTCCCGGGTGACCGAGGTGAAAGAAGAAGCATATAATACCCCTTCCAGACCTGGCTGCTTTGATGAAGGGGGTCCAGAAAAGGAATCAGGAAGAGAAAGAGGAGAAAGAAAAGAATCCCTGTAAGGCCCAGGGCAATGACTTTTTTACGCTGAACTTCCATATATCCCTGTTCCTTAAAGATTACAGAAGGCCACGGCAATGAAGAAGCCTAAAATAACACCTATGAAGACCTCAGGCACCGTATGTCCGCTGATTTCCTTCACCATCTTAAAGGATATTTTCAATTTAGACTGCAACTCCTTCCCCATGGTATTCAACGCCTTGGCCTGGGAACCGGCGGCCCGGCGCACCCCCAGGGAATCCCGGATGACAATCAGGGCGAACACCACGGTCACCACAAAGAGATTGGAACTGAACCCCTCGATAAAGCCCACAGCCGTAGCCACGGAAGTAACGGCGGCGGTGTGACTGCTAGGCATACCGCCGGTCTTCCAAAAAAAACGGTACAGTATATCCCGGGCGGAGGCGGTTCTATAACGCAGGATGTTTATGATAACCTTTAGAAACTGGGCAATAAACCAGCTAAAAATAGCGGAAAGGAAGATCGGATTATCAAGGATGATCTTTACATTTCCGGGTTCAGAAACAACCATGGCAATTGTAGTTTCCGGGTAGATTCGCCCCGTGTCAAGAGGAAGATACTCGACAATTCACCCGGAAAAGGGAAAGATACCCTTCTCGTTAAAAAGAAAGGAATTGTATGGAAGAAATGAAGGTGTTCATTGCGGGGAAGGATGATGATGACCGGCGTTTAGACAGGGTGTTGCGTAAACTCCTCCCCGGAATTCCCTTAAGCGCCGTGTATACCGCCATGAGAAGAAAACGGGTTCTTCTGAACAACCGAACGGCCGAAGGAAACCTTCGGGTCCATCAAGGGGACCGGATATCTCTATCTCCTTCTCTCCTGGACGGCCTTGCGCCCCCAGACCTCTCCCCGGTTTCCCGAAAGATATCCTTAACGATTCTCCTGGAAACCCCCTCCATCCTGGCCGTCAGCAAGCCTGCAGGCATTGCAGTTCACGGTTCCGCATCCCTCACCGATGTCGTTGCCTCTTACCTGCAAGGCAAAGGAACCGACTCTCTTTCCTTCCGGCCGGGACCTCTTCATCGGTTGGACAAGGATACCACGGGGCTGATCTTTTTCGGAAAAACCCTGGAGGGATCACGTCGTTTTTCATCCCTTCTTCAGAGTCGCAGGACGAAAAAGTATTACCTGGCTCTTCTGGATGGGATCCTTACCCGTCAATGCGCCTGGCGCGGACCGGTGGAAGGCCGGGATGCCCTTTCTCTGGTCTACCCCCTGGCAACATCGGACCGCTACAGCCTGGCTTGTATCCGCCTTGTCACCGGCAGAAAACACCAGATTCGTCTTCAGGCTGCCGAAGAAGGCTACCCCCTGACGGGTGACCGGAAGTACGGCGGAGGAAATCCGCCGGGATATATCCTTCACTCTTATGCCCTCCTCCTGCCCGAAGAAGACCGGATCCTGGGATTTAAAGACTGTTACGCCCCTTTGCCTCAGGAAAAGGAGCAGCATCTGAAAAGCCTTTTCGGTGCAACTGCCTTTCGACAGTCCCTGCAGATCCTGGGAGAACTTCGGAACAATCTCTTTTGATGAAGGCAAACAGTTCAAGGCGGATGATTTTTTTCCCTGAATCCTTTATAGTAAAACCATGAAACACCTGGTACGGAATTTCATCTGGCTTCTCAAGGGGATCAAGGTGTACGCCCTGGTGGGTAAAAGCGGAACCGGGAAAAGCTTCAGAGCGAAACTGGTGGCAAAAAAATACGGAATCGAACTCATCATCGATGACGGGTTGCTCATCAGAAATGATCAGATTTTAGCCGGCCGGTCGGCAAAAAAAGAGAAGGTGTTTCTTTCCGCCATAAAGACGGCTCTCTTTGAGGAAACGAAGCACCGCAGGGAAGTCTCCCATCAGTTAAAACATGAGAAATTCAAACGAATTCTCATCATCGCCACATCGGAACGAATGGCCAGAAAAATCGCGGTCCGATTGGACCTTCCCCAGATAACCAAGGTTATAAAGATAGAGGATGTGGCGAGCAAACAGGATATTGAGACGGCCATGCTGGTGCGAAAAAATGAAGGAAAACATGTTATCCCGGTTCCCGCCATCGAGGTGAGCCGGGATTATCCGCAGATTCTTTACGATTCCATTAAGGTGTTCCTGAAGAAACGCTTTTCCCTTCTTCGGGGAGAAAAATATTTCGAGAAATCGGTGGTGAGGCCCGAGTTCGGCAATAAAGGCCGGGTTATCATTTCCGAAGCTGCCCTTACGCAGATGATCCTCCACTGTGCCGATGAATACGACCCCTCCATGACGGTGAAAAAAGTATCCGTAAAGAACGATACCAAGGGATATCGGATACAGATACGCATACAAGTCCCCTTCGGCATGCATTTAGGCGGAACAATGCACCAGTTTCAGGAGTATGTGGTCGATAATCTAGAACGATACGGCGGAATAGAATTGGAGGAAGTCAATATCGTTATAGACGATATGAGACAACGATAAAAAACGATTTGACATTCCCCCCAGTTCCCCGTAAGATTTGATTGAGGAGAATAGCCATGAAAAAGGTAATCGCGATCCTGTTCGTCCTGTCTGTCGCTTTTGGAGCAATGGCTCAGGATCCGGCATTAAACACCGTAACAACATCCAAGTACCAGGTATATTCGGGGATAAGTCTCTCCCATGCCCAGGAAACGGCGGAGACCCTGGAGGCTTATTTCGATACCTTCAATTCGTACTTCCACTTTAATGTTCAAACACTGCCGACAAATCTAAAAGTCAGGATATTCCAGGATAAAAAAAGCTTTGACGAATATCTTAAACAATTCGTACCGGAGGCAAAGAGTTCTTTTGTGTTTCTCCAGTACTCCGATCCTGAGAAAAGTGAGCTGGTGGGATACTGGACGGAAGATGATGTATTCGATCGCTATCTTGCCCATCATAGTTTCCTTCAATTCATTAAAACCTTTATCCCCAACCCTCCCCTATGGATACAGAAGGGCTTCGCGGTGTATTTTGAAACCCTTTCCTACAACCCGGAGACCCAGGAAGCCCAGTTGGATGAAAACCTGGGCTGGGTAGACACCTTGAAAAATTCTATTAGTGGAGGCTCTGAAACAGGACTGATTCCTTTCTCTACCCTGCTGACGCTGGATGTGGAATCCGCCAATGCCAACCTGAACCGGTTCTACAGCCAATCCTGGGGCCTGGTTTCCTTTCTGCTCAACTCATCGGCCAAACCTTACAACCGTATTCTCTGGGATGCCATCTCGGCTCTGAATCCCGATAACACCAGAAAAGAAAATGAAGCCGCGGTAATCAAGGAAGCCTTCGAATGGGTGCAGAAAAAAGAATTCGAGACTGCTTTTAAAAACTACATTCAATCCTTACGGACCTTCCCGGACATCGTGGAAGACGGTATGAGCCTTTACGCTTCAGGACAATACGAGCGGGCCGAACTGGATTTCATCGAGGCCATTTCGCTTCGAACCGATCACCCGGTGCCCTATTACTACATGGGACTGATTAAATACGCCAAGCAGGATTACGTTTCCGCGGAATACTACTATGAAATGTCCCTGCAGCGCGGCAGTGAACCGGGGATAACCTATTACGCCCTGGGGGTAAACGCCTTTGCCGACGGACGAATCGATGACGCATTGGATTACCTCAATACATCCCGGGAATCCGATCCCTTAGGATACGGAGAACGAGCCGTCCAGTTGCTTTTAAGAATTGAAAGCGAGCATCCGGAAAAAGAGATCTCTTTACCCGCCAATGTCCAGGCTTCGGCGGTTAATGAAATCCTGTCGGAAGAACCGGCAGAAGAAGTGCCCGCCGAAGAAGAGGCGGCGGTTGTCACTCCGGAGGAAGATTCCGCGACGGAGGAAGCCGCACCGCAGAAAGCTGAAACGACAAAAACGAAATAGTACTTTTTCTTACGTATTCATCGGGGGACCTTCAGGTTTTCTTGGAGGTCTCCTTTTTTTCCTGGTCTGTTGAACTTTCTTACTGAAACCTAATTCTGCTAAAAGAATATCCACGGCTCGCCAGATCTCTCTATTCGGCGGTGTGAGGGGAGCCAGCAGAATCTTTGCCTGGGAGAAAAGAGACTCGGGTAACTCGACAGTCCCGGAATCCCCGGGGATTTCAGGAAGAAAAGCCAAAAAAAGAAAAGAAAGGCTTTTATCCCGCGGGGGATCCGGATACTCACGAACGAAGGCGTCCAAGGCCTCCAGGTTTTTAAAAAAATGCTTTTGAAAATTCTGGGAACCCTTTTCCTTCAGGGCCAGGTCTATCTGTGGCAAAAGATACTCCAGCAGCGTGTGTTCCTGCAAAGCCCGTAGGATCTCCGCACAGTAGCCTGAATGGAGGATTTTGAACAATTCTTCCGTCAACCTGGAGGGAGAACTTTTCTTTAATTCTTCCGCGTCTTTTTTTATGGCCATCTTCAGTTTCCTGGGGATGGAAAACCCGGTGATAACCGAATATTTTACCGCCCGCAGCAGCCGTACGGGATCTTCTTTAAAGGTGACATCGTGGGAAAGGAGGGAACGCATCCGGCATGCCTTGATATCGCCGAAGGCTCCCACGAAATCCAGGATATAACCACTCTTTGGAGAATAATACAGGGCGTTTAGGCTAAAATCCCGCCTCCGCACATCCTCTTCCAAGGCTCCGTAGACATTGTTTTTTCCGCCGGGGCTATCGGAGCGAAAGGTGGATACTTCGATGATTTTACTACCGAACTGAACATGAACCAGGCGAAACCGTCGGCCTATAATCCGGGAATTTCGAAAGAGCTTCCGTACTTCCTTCGGCAAGGCATCGGTGGCTATGTCGAAATCCTTCGGGCGCTTTCCCAGCAACAGGTCCCTTACCGCGCCACCGACAACATAAGCTTCATACCCGTGTTGTTCCAGTCGCCGGGCAACCTTTAACGCGTCGCCGTCCAGTTTATCCGGTGTAATTCCATGCTCTTCCGTGGTGTAAATATCGGCTATCTTGTGATGACTTCCGTCATCGGTTGTCGTGTATCTTGTCAGCAATGCTGTTCTCTCTCTTTTTAGGTGTCCTTGCTTACATCGCCTCTACTATAAAAAAGCTTGGCAGGTTTATCAAGATACAATCATAGAATGTCTTGAAAGACCTGCTCTTTTCAAGGCATAGTAGAGAAAGAAATCATCAGGAGAGGGAATCATGAGTGGGGACATTATTGAACCGAAGATCTTAAAAGGCTTCAGGGACTTCCTGCCGGAAGATGAAGGAACACGAAAAAAAATACAACGAAGGCTGGAAGATACCTTTGAAAGTTTCGGTTTCGTTCCTATCGATACACCGGTGCTCGAATACGCGGAAGTGCTTCTGGGCAAGGGCGGCGGAGAAACAGATAAACAGGTGTATCGTTTTCTTGATAACGGCAAACGGGATGTTTCCATGCGTTTCGATCTCACGGTTCCTTTTGCCCGCTATGTAGCGGCTCATCTGTCTGAATTATACCTGCCTTTCAAGCGGTACCACATCGCCAAGGTATGGCGGGGTGAAAACACCCAGCGGGGACGATACCGGGAATTTATGCAGTGTGATTTTGACATCGTCGGGGTAGACTCCGCCTCGGCGGATTTTGAAATCCTTGATATCATGAGGACCTCCATGCGACAAATCGGGGTGGAGGATTTCACCATTCACCTGTCCCACCGGGGGCTCTTAAATCGATTTCTCCGGGTCCTGGGGCTGGAGAACAGATCGGTAGAAGTGCTTCGAGCTGTGGATAAAATTCCAAAAATGGGAAAGGATGAAATTCTCGTTCTTCTCTCCGATCTGGCGGGCAGGGAAAAAGCAAAGGATATCCTGGCCTTTACCGAACCCGAGAAGACCAACGGAGAAACCCTCACAAAAATAGAGAACTTATCCGGAGGTCCTTCCCCGGAGTCGGAAAGATTGCGTATCGTTTTTTCCTGCGCCGAGGAAACCGGTATGATCGGCGACCTGCTGCTCAATCCCGGCATAACCCGGGGACTGGATTATTACACCGGCATCGTCTTCGAAACCTTTCTCACCGCCCTTCCCGGTTTGGGCTCCGTGTGTTCCGGCGGACGGTACAACAACCTGGCATCCCTCTATACCCCGAGGGAAATACCCGGCGTCGGTTCTTCCATAGGACTGGACAGGCTGTTAGCCGGCTTGGAAGAGCTTGACAAACTGCGGTCGGCCCAGCCGCAGGCTCACGTGATTATCATGAACCTGGACGAAAACCTCACGGGATACTACCACAACCTGGCGTCGGAGCTCCGAAAGGGCGGACTCGGCTGCGAGGTGTACCATGAAAAGAAAAAGCTGGGTCAGCAGTTCAACTACGCGGAAAAAAAGCATATTCCCCTGGCCGTTATCTGCGGCGAAGAAGAACGATCCGCCGGGGTTGTTACACTGAAAAATCTTGTTGACCGTCAAAGTTATGAAGGAATAAAACCCGGCGAGCTTGTCGGCAGGGTCCGGGAACTCCTTCCCGCCTAGCACCTACCCTTCAATAGAAAGCCGGCGCCCGGAATCAGGTAGCGGCCGGCTGTTCTTTTTTTGTATCCGCGGGTTTTGGCGATTCGGCTCCTTTGCTTTCCTTTGAGCCGTTTCCACCGGAATCCTTGGATGATAAGGCCGCTTTGCCGGAATTTTTATTATCGGTAACATAAAAGCCGCTGCCTTTGAAGATAACTCCCAGCCCTCCGCCTATCAGCCGCCTTACCGAACCACCGCAGGCAGGACATTCAGTCAAAGGAGGATCGGACATCTTTTGAAATTGTTCAAACACGTGGCCGCATTCCAGGCATTCATAATCATAGGTCGGCATTTTCTGTTCCTCTCGCGTCGACCCAAGGGAAAACACCTTTCCGTAGGTCGACCTAGCTAAGTAGTTTCAAACAAGTATATATTTTTCACTATCTACTATACTCATTTCCCTCACGCAAGGCAAGCCTCACCACCGGTATCCTTTCGCACAGGCACTCCCCGGCTTTCCAGATAATCCTTGATCCCGGAAATGGTCCAGGTGCCGTAATGAACCATGGAAGCCACTAAAGCGGCGTCCGCTTCGGCGAAGGTAAGTACCTGGTAGATGTGTTCGGGGGTACCGGCTCCTCCTGAAGCCACCACCGGTACACCCACCGCTTGAGATACCATCTTCGTCAGCCGTTCCTCGTAACCGGCGGTGGTTCCATCGGCATCGATGGAGTTCAGAACAATCTCCCCGGCCCCCAGACTTTCAGCCTGCAGCGCCCACTGAAGGGCATCGAGGTTTGTGGCTACCCGGCCTCCGTTGATGAAAACCCGGTATCCCGAAGGCATATCCGGGTCCCTGGCGGCATCCATACCCAGGACGATGCACTGTCTTCCAAAGAGAGCGGCCCCCTCTTCAATGATCGCCGGATTGCGGACAGCCTGGCTGTTGACACTCACCTTTTCGGCTCCGGCGAGGATAACCTTCCGCATATCCTCCAGGCTTCCTATGCCCCCCCCCACGGAAAAAGGGATAAAGATCTTTTCCGCCACCCGGGCTACCACGTCGATCATGGTACTCCTTCCTTCGGGAGAGGCGGTTATATCGTAGAAGACCAGCTCATCCACCCCATGGCGGTAGTATTGCTCCGCCATCAGTACCGGGTCTCCGATATCCCGGTTCCCGGCGAATTGAACGCCCTTGGTGGTCTTACCGTCCCGCACGTCCAGACAAACGATGATTCTTTTTTTCAGCACGATTCCGGCTCCTTCAGGGCAATAAAATTCCGCAGAAGGGTAAGGCCGTAAGGCCCCGACTTTTCAGGGTGAAACTGAAAACCGTACACGTTCCCTTTCCGAAAACCCGCGGAAAATGGAAGCCCGTAGGTACAGGTGGCCAACAGGGTTTCCGAATCTCTCGGCTGGGGATAATAGGAATGGACAAAATAAAAATCCGCTCCTTCGGGGATACCGTGAAAGAGAGGGTCCGGTTTTTCCAGGTGGAGGCTGTTCCACCCCATGTGGGGCACCTTTAAGCCCAGGCCGGAGGGAAAAAGCCGCACGTTCCCGGGAATGATGCCAAGGCATGGGGTCTCGGCTTCTTCCGAGCGGTCAAGGATGATCTGGCAGCCCAGGCAGATTCCCAGGAAAGGCTTTCCAGACACGGCAAAATCCTTTAGAGCCTTATCCAGACCGCCCTTGATAAGTTTCTTCATAGATGAGGAGGCCTCCCCCACTCCGGGGAAAATAACCTTATCAGCGGCGTACACCTCTTCCGGCTTTTCGGTTACCCGAAACTCCGCTCCCACCATCTTCAGGGCGTTTTCCACGCTCCGGAGATTTCCGGCGCCGTAATCGATGACCACCGTCATGGGGTTTCTTCTTTTCCCGTCGGCAGAACCTTCTCCAACAGTGCCAGAAGCTCCTCTACTGAGAAAAGCACACCGGAAACGCCGACCTGGGAACCTTCCACCGATACGATGGTAGTTTTCATAAATTCCTTCAAGGAAATCGCCGTATTTTTTTTCGCCCGGTTCAACAGCAGCAGGCGCAGAACTGAAGCCAGCGCCTTGGCTTCCCGCTCTCCCGAAGCGTCCAGGTTCAGATCCATCAGGTATCCCTGCCCCTGTCGAATCATCCGAAGCCGTAATTTTTCCGCCGGCAGGGAGGTTCCCTCCGGGAGAAAAAGACGCACCAGTTGATCTTCGAACCGGGGGATATATATTCCGATATCGGCGGTATTCATCAGCTCGCGCACCGGTTCGGCCAGGCGTCGCTCTCCCGTCTTCAGGGAGTCCAGGAGAGGTGACAGGTCCCCATTGGTTACACAAAAGATGAACGGCCGGGGGAAGGAAACCTGAAGGCTCGAAAGGGTATGGAGGTACCAGGGGAAGGTTCCCCGCTGTTTTTTCCACTGGGAACTGAAGGTCAGCCCCATCCCGGCGAGAGTCGTGGGATACGAACCCCGGGCGGTGGCATAAAAAGAATCCTTAGCTCCGAAACCCTCCAAACCCAGGTAGAGATACTCCGTCCTTTTGATCCCTTCGTTGATCAGGTCGTCATCGGAAAGTTTTTTCACCGCAGGACCCACCAGTTCCTCATTCCCCGGCACCTTAAGGGAAAGGTACACCCGGCATGTCGGCGGGAGAGCATCCGCCGGCAGCCAGTCCTCCGGAAACTTGGGGATTCCCGCACACCCGGAGACAATCATCACCACGGCCGACAAAAGGCCTAGGAGACCGCTTTTTCCAGATATACCCGGCAGCTTGCTTCTCCGCATTCCACCTCCTGCGCGTCTTCCCGGTCTTCCCACACCCAGGTGTCGGATAGGGTTTCCTGTACCAGGTAATCGCTGAAATCTTCCAGGGCTTTACGAACCTCGTCGTTTCCCTTCAAGGCCAGATGAATCCTATCGGTAACCTCCAGACCTTTTTCCTTCCGCATATTCTGAATGCTTCTGACGATATCCCGAACGACCCCCTCACGGTAGAGTTCCGGCGTAATATGGGGGTCCAGAGCCACCGTCAGGGAACCTTCATTGAGAACCTTGAGTTCTTCCTTCTCCGTGCGCTGAACGAGAACGCTTTCCCCGGTCAGTTCCAGGGTTCCGAAAGGGGCATCCAGGCTTAACACCGCTCCGTCCATGAGGGACTGGATTTCCGCCATGGTGAGTTCTTCAATCCTGGCGGCGGCGGCTTTCATATGGGAGCCCAACTGCTTTCCTAAAAGTTTATAATTCGCCTTGGCGGTGTACTCCACCAGATCTTCTTCGTTTTCCCGGAACAGTACTTCCTTGACGTTGAGTTCCTCTTGGATGATATCGGCCATCTCCCGAAGGATCACTTTTTCCGAATCAGAGCGGGTTACCAGATGAAGGGCCTTCAAGGGCTGGCGAATCTTTAAACCGTGCATGACCCGGAGTGCCCTGCCCATGGATACCGCCTGGCGGGTTAAGGCCATCTTTCGCTCCAGGGTCTCGTCCCGTAGAGATTCATCGGCCACGGGGTAGTCCGCCAGATGGACAGACTCCTGGTGATGCCCGGTCTTCAGGTTCTGAAAAAGCTCCTCCGTGATAAACGGTATGAACGGTGCCGCGGTATGGATGAGTTTCATCAGCACACTATAGAGGGTTTCATAGGCCTGATGTTTATCCAGATCATTTTCTGAGCGCCAGAACCGTCGTCTTGACCGTCGAATGTACCAGTTGTTCAGCAAGTCGATGAATCCGTTTATGGGGTCGATGGCCTTTTGAAGATCGTAGAGCTCTATCCAGGAGGTCACTTCGCCAACCATCCGTTCGGCTTCGGAAAGAATCCAACGGTCCAAGGGATTTTCCGGGTTCTTCGGCGGGCCGTCCGGGCTTACGCCGTCGATATTGGCGTAGGTGACGAAGAAGCTGTAGGCGTTCCACAGGGGAATAAGGGTCCCCTTCAAGATCTCCAGAACCCCCTTGTCGGAATACCGAAGATCCTCCGCTTTCACCACCGCGGAAGACATAAGGAAAAGCCGCAAGGCGTCGGCTCCGAAGGAATCCATGACCTCCATGGGATCGGAATAGTTCCGTTCCGACTTGGACATCTTTTTACCGTCTTCCGCCAGCACCAGGCCGTTGACCACGCAGGTCTTGAAGGCGGGTTTGTTGAACAGGGCTGCCGCCAGGATCGTCAGGGTGTAAAACCATCCACGGGTCTGGTCCAGACCTTCGGAGATAAAATCCGCGGGAAAATTCTTTTCAAAGTGTTCCTTGTTCTCAAAGGGATAGTGATTCTGGGCATAGGGCATGGCTCCCGATTCGAACCAGCAGTCCAGGACTTCGGGAATTCGCCTCATGGTACCACTGCAGCTGCAGGGGTAGACGATCTGGTCGACAAAATGTTTATGCAGGTCCGTAACGGTGACACCGGACTTTTCTTCCAGTTCCTTCCTGGACCCGACACATTCGGTATGTCCGCAGGCATCGCAGCGCCAAAGGGGGATGGGATTTCCCCAATACCTGTTCCGTGATATGGCCCAATCCCTGGCTCCCTCCAGCCACTTGCCGAACCGGCCGTCCCGCAGATGGGAGGGCACCCAAAAGACGGTGCTGTTTGTCTTCAGCATGTCCTGCTTTATCTTTCCGATATCCACAAACCAGCTTGATATAGCCCGGTAGATTAAAGGAGATTTACACCGCCAGCAATGGGGATAGGCGTGAAGAATGGTGTCCCGTTTCACCAGACGCCCCTCCTCCTTGAGCCTCTTGATGATATCCTTATCGGCGTCCTTGACGAACACTCCGGCATAATCAAACACCTCATCGGTAAACCGGCATTCTCCGTCCACGGGACAAACCGTGGGAATATCCGTGTCTTTCAGAAGATTATAGTCCTCTTCACCGAATCCCGGAGCCGTGTGAACCACGCCCGTACCGTCTTCGGTGCTTACATGATCCCCCACAAAGGTTCTGAAAGCCCCCTTCGAGGCCAGGTCAGCGAAATAGGGAAACAGGGGAAGGTATTCCAGTCCGGCCAGTTCCCGGCCTTTTTTCTCCCACACGATGGAATACTCGCTTTCGTTCCGGTAATACGCTGAAAGGCGGGCCTTGGCGAGAATATAGAATTTTCCTCCGTCGGCTACCTTCACATAATCGATATCTTCACCCAGGGCAAGAGCCAGGTTGGACGGCAGGGTCCACGGCGTAGTGGTCCACGCGAGGATTGATGTTTCCGGTTCATCCTTCAAGGGAAACGTGATGGTAATAGCCGGATCATGGACATCCTGGTACCCTCCGAGATTCAACTCGTGATTGGACAGGACGGTGGAACAGCGGGGGCAGTAAGGAAGGATATAGTACCCTTCAAAAAGAAGCCCCTTATCCCAGAGTTGGCGCACCACCCACCAGATGGACTCCATATAATCCGCTTCCATGGTCTTGTAATCGTTCTCGAAGTCAACCCAGCGCCCCAGCCGGGTAACGATATTCTCCCATTCCCGGGTATAGCGGAGAACGATGGAACGGCAGGATTCGTTGAACTCTGCCACGCCGAAGTCTTCAATCTGCTTTTTTCCTGAGATCCCCAGTTCCCGTTCCATTTCGTATTCCACCGGGAGACCGTGACAATCCCACCCGAAACGGCGGTCCACCTTCTTCCCCTTCATGGTCTGGTAACGGGGAATAATATCCTTGATAGTACCGGGAACAAAGTGACCGAAATGGGGAAGCCCCGTGGCAAAGGGAGGACCGTCGTAGAACACATATTCGTCGCACCCTTCACGCTGCTGTATCGATTTCTTAAAGATGTTGTTTTCCTCCCAAAACTGTAAGACTCCCCTTTCCATCCGGGGAAAATCAACTTTGGGATCTACGGGCTTGTACACAATCTCCTCCTGTCCTTATTCGCCAAGTTCCTTGATATACCGTTGCAGCTTGTTATAACGTTCTTCAAATTCGGCCAGTTTCTCTTTTTCTTTGGCCACCACATCCTCCGGAGCCCCAGCGAGGAACCCCTGATTGGAGAGCTTTTTCCCGGAGGTGTCGGCTAGTTTTCTCATCTTTTCCGCTTCCCTGGTCATGCGCAACCGTTCCGCTTCCAGGTCCAGGGCTTCCCGGATTCCCACATAGGCTTCCCAGCCGGTTCCGGGAACCGGCATATATCCCTTTTCCGTGGGACGGTTGTTCCTGATGTCTCCTTCCGAAAGCCCTGCCAGCTGACGTATCAGGGGAAGCTGTTCCCGGAGAAAGCCGTCCGCGGAGAAGTCATGACTCCAGACGAGAATCACCGGCACCTTCTTCTCCGGCGGCAGGGTAAACTCACTGCGCAGAGTCCTGATACCCCGAACGATATCCTGTAAGGTCTTAAAGGCGCTGTCAATGGCTTCATCTTCATACGAAGGTTGTCGGGAAGGATATTCCTGCACCATACAGCACACCTCCGGACCGTGCAGAAGAGAGTAGATCTCTTCGGTAATAAACGACAGGAAGGGGTGCAGCAGTTTACAGGATTCCGAAAGCAGGTGGGTCAGCATGGCCACGGCCCGATCCTTTTCCGACGGGTCTTGGGAATAGAGGCTCATCTTGGAAGCCTCGATATACCAGTCGCAGAAATCGTTCCAGAAGAAATCGTACACCGCGGTGGAGGCATCGTTGAAACGGTAGCTTTCCATCGCCTTTCTCACCTCTTCCGCCGCCCGGGATAGCCTTCCTAAAATCCAGGTGTCCAATTTTGTCTTCTCAATTTTTTCCAGGGGGATCGGCTTGCTGTCTCCACGATTCATCAGAATATACCGTGAAGCGTTCCATACCTTGTTGGCAAAGCGGGACCCTAGTTTAAAACTGTCCATATCGATGAGGATATCCTGTCCCTGAGCCGACATGAAGGTCAGGGTGAATTTCATGGCATCCGCACCATAGCTATCAACTACCTCCAGGGGATCCATACCGTTCCCCAGGGATTTGGACATTTTCCGCCCCTGTTTGTCCCGAACCAACCCGGTGATATAGATATCATGAAAAGGGACCTGCCCCATGAATTCCAGGGAAGCCATGATCATCCTGGCCACCCAGAAAAAGATAATGTCGTAGCCCGTCACCAACGTGGAGGTGGGGAAGAAACGTTTCAGATCTTCCGTTTTATCGGGCCACCCCAGGGTGGAAAAAGGCCACAGCCAGGAGGAAAACCAGGTGTCCAGTACGTCCTCGTCCTGCCTGATACGGCTGCTGCCGCAGGCTTCGCAGACCTCCGGGTCATCCCGCCGGACGGTCATGGCGCCGCAGTCGTCGCAGTACCACACAGGAATACGATGCCCCCACCAGAGCTGTCGGGAAATGCACCAGTCCCGGATATTCTTCAGCCAATGGGTATAGGTGTTCTCCCATTTCCGGGGAAAGAACTCCACCTCGTCCCTTTCCCAGGCGGCCAAGGCCTTATCCGCCAAAGGTTTCATCCGAACGAACCATTGTTCCGACATATAGGGCTCTATCCGGGAATGGCAGCGGTAACAATGCCCGATCTGGTGAACATGTTTTTCTTCCCGGAGGTACCACCCTCCGGCTTTCATGTCTTCCACTACCCGCTTCCTGGCAGTGAGCACATCCAGGTTTTGATAGACCTCCGGAACCCGGTCGTTGAGGTTCCCTTCGGGAGTGAGGATATTGATCTTTTCCAGCCCGTGGCGTTCCGCCACAGCCCAGTCATTGGAATCGTGCCCCGGGGTTATTTTAACGGCGCCGGTGCCGAACTCCCGGTCCACGTAGCTGTCGGCAATAATCGGTATGATGCGCCCGGTCAGGGGCAGATGGACCTGCCGCCCCACCAGGGCTTTATACCTTTCATCCTCCGGATGAACCGCCACGGCGGTATCTCCCAAAAGGGTCTCCGGCCGGGTGGTGGCTATTTCGATACCGCCATCTCCGTCGGTAAAGGGATACCGGAAATGGTACAGGGCTCCCTGCACCTCTTCATGGTCCACCTCGTCATCCGACAGTGCTGTGCCGCAGGAAGGGCACCAGTTCACCAGGTAATTCCCCCGATAGATCAGCCCTCGTTCATAGAGCCCTACAAACACCTCCCGCACCGCCCGGGAGCATCCTTCGTCCAGGGTAAAACGCTCCCGGTCCCAATCACAGGAGGCCCCGAGCTTCTGCAGCTGCCGGGTAATAACGGTGTGGTGTTCGTGCTTGACCTTCCAGGTTTCTTCGATAAAGGCTTCCCTGCCTAATTGTGTCCGGGAAAGCCCCCGGGCTTTCAATCTCCGTTCCACCACGTTTTGCGTGGCGATACCGGCATGATCGGTACCGGGAAGCCAAAGGGTGGGTTTTTTCAACATCCTTTGAAAACGGATAATGGTGTCCTGCAAGATATTGTTCAGTCCGTGCCCCATGTGAAGCACCCCGGTAACGTTGGGCGGAGGAATAACGATAACAAAGGGCTGCTTCCCCTCTTCGCCATCGGAAGGCTGAAAGTACCCCCCCCGGAGCCAGAATTGATAGATTCGGTCTTCAAAGTCCTTGGGGTTGTAGGTTTTTGGCATTGTATCCGATTTCATCTGAACATCCTCCAGGTGCCGCATTAAGATGGCATAGTATCAAAATCAACAGGAATCTTCAAGAAAGGCTTCACCGCTTTAAGAATTCCCGGCAGGATTCTTTCTTCCGATGCGCAGGGTGGACAGCGAACTTTGGGGCGGCTGGTTTGGCCGGCGTATTCCAATGGAAACAGTGAAAAAAGAGACGGGACCTCTTCTAACGGCCGCTCATTGAACTCATACGGCGGGATTTCTCAATTCGTTCCATTTTGCGGTAGTATTTTGCCTGCTTCTCGATCTCTTCCAGGCTGGTAACATGGATCCGGTTATCGATAATCTTCAGCTTCTTGTTTTCGAAAAGTTTTCTGATAACTGCGTTCCCCTCGTCCTTGGGCAGCCCGACAAGATTGATGAGCTCTTTTGGACCGAAATCAAAGGTAAAGGTATCCTGAGTAATCGGCAGGCGTATCTTTTCCAACTGGATAAGAAGAGCGTCATACATTCTGCCTAAGGGGTCGCTTAACTGGGTGTTGGAAAGTTGTTTATACAGCAGCCAGATTCGTTCCGACAGAAGCTGGGTTAGCCGGGTGATAATCTGGGGCTGGCTCATGACCATTCTTTTGAAATTGGCCTTGTTCACCGCCATAAGAACCGTGTCTTCATGGGCAATAGCCGATGCGCTCCGAGGCTTATCCTCCAACAGGGACATTTCGCCGAAAATATCCCCGGCCTTCAGCAAAGCCAGGAGCTGTTCGTTGTCGTTGACAATTTTCGTTATTTTCACGCTGCCTTTCTGCAGAATATACAGTTCCTGTCCCGGCTGTCCTTCACAGATGATCATGGTGTCTTTCGGATACTGACGGGTAAATTCCACATTGCTGGTATCGAGATACACGGCCTTGGAATAAGGCTTGATCTTCGCCATCCTCTCCTTGGCCATTTCGATATTCGGTCCGTTGGGGCAATTGACGATATACTGGTAATAGGCGAAATAGGCCTGGTTGTACTGATTCTGCCGGGCGTAGTATTCGGCTACCTTGAAAAGATGCTCCAGGTCACTGCCGGTGGAAGAACTTTTCAGGTTGATGCTGGTTAAAGCCTCGTCCAGGTAGCGCATCTTCCGGGAAAACTGCTGAATAATTTTCATAGCCACCGGCGCATTCCGCTCGATGAGGAGACCGAATTGATCCCGATGCACCGAAATGAGGGACACGTCTTCCAGGGCTTGAGCCGTTTCAATACGACTGTGGGAGGACATGGTGGACACAACACCGAAAAAATCCCCGGGAAGGAGAACATTGCCGCCCTCTTCCTCGACGATTTCCATTTCTTTACTTACCCGCACCTTTCCGCTGCGGATGATGTAAAAGTGGTCGGCCTGCTGTTTACCCTCGACAATTATGTAAGATCCCTTTCTAAAATTCACGAGGGAGAGTTGCAAAGGATTATTCATAACACCCCTGGCATTGATCCATCTTTGACAGTATATGGGTCCGGGAACCCCTTTGTCAACGATGTTATTGAAGAAACCTCAGTCGGTTTATCCTCTTTCCAGATTGTCGGCCTGTTCACCGGGAAAGTTGAAAGCTCTTTCCCTGCTTAAAGACTTACCACCATTCAATAATACTTATATCCCGATAGAAGGCATCATACGATCGGATACCCATATACTCTTCGTGAATCGTCTGCAGGCTGTACATTCGCTCCCGATATGTGTGGTTGTTGTTCACCCCCGCCGGTTTGATCTCCGAGATTCCCCGGGAAAAGGAAATATGCCGGTTGTCCAGGTTCCCGAAATAATAGGTGGCGGGATCGATCACGGCGGGATCGGGAAAATTACCGTATTGAACCCCGTCTCCTAACACCGGATCTACCGGAACCCACCCGAAGTTCTCCAGAAAGAATTCGGACCAGTAATGTTTCACCGCCATCTTATCCCCATAAACCAGGTAACCGGAGATCAGCCGGGCCGGAATACCCTGGCTCCTCAGAAGAGCGGTAAACAGGACGGAAATGCTATAGGCATCCCCTTCCCCCTCCTGAAAACTCGTCAAGGGGTCCCTGCTTACCGGGGTTCTGGAGAAATCCATGGTCTCCAGGAGATGATTGTAGAGTTTCCTCGCCTTCAGATAGGGGTTCCGCTCCCGCCCCACGGCCTCCGCGGCATCTTGCCGGAGAACCGCATTATCGGAAGGAATCAAACGATCGGGAGCCGTATAGGTCTTAAAGAGCAGCCTTTCGGTATTGTATCGTTCGGTAACCTTGGGGACGTTGATCGTTGTTTCCAGGGTATAACGTTCAAACCAGGCAGTAGCCCGGATATCTACATCTTCTCCCGTTTGAAGATTTTCGAAACGGTACCGCTGAAAATTTCCCACATCCTTCCAGAGAGGTTCGGGCTCGTGCAGAACCTCTACGTTTCGCTGGCGCAAGCCCCGGTAAATATCGGGAAACCAAACATCCAGGCTGTTTTTTTCCTCAGCCTCCACGTTACGAATCTCGACACTGTAGGATATCTGGTATCCCCGGCTATCGGCAAAGAGTTTTGTTCCGGGCATTCCCGTTACTTCGAAGTAGACGGTATTGCTGAGCCCCCGGTCGGTCTTCACCCTGAGGTTTCCCGATTCCGACCCGTCGGGCACATACACCTGGATTTCCTGATCGGTCCAACTTTCACAGTCGAAATCTTCATCCAGATCGGCGATGGAATAAGAAAGAACGTCGGTTCCGTCCTGCCGGGATTCGTCGCTGGTGCCGGTAGCGGTGAAATAAACCCTGCCGGCTCCCCTCTCGAAGCCGAAATTCAGTCCGCTGATGGTCACCAACGTGCCAACCGTTCCCACCTTCGGATCGATGGAAGAAATATAAGGATACCCCGGTTTCAAAGGGCCGGAAAGGACCACAGGGATATGCTGTCGGTTTGTAAAAAGAACTCCGTTGCTTTGCCCCACCCGGGTAGTGACGAACACCTGTCCTGAACCGACATTATCGGGTACCCGGATACTGATTCGTTCATCCGACCACTCCCGGTAGGAACTGCTGGTGAGCCGGGCTCCCGCCACGGTAACCTCGCCTCCCTGCCGGGTCTCCCCGAAATTCTTGCCGCTGATAACCATCACCGAGCCGGGATTCCCTACAGCAGGTGCGATACCCTCAATGACCGGCGGTCGGGCGGTAAACTGAGAACTGAAGAGAAACACTCCGATAAGGACCAGAAAGGAAAGCACGGGTAAAAACACTCGATGTTTTACCACCCGTTTGAGGCCGGATACGACTGTACTGTCTTTCATGATCTGGGGGAGGTCTCCTCGTAAGAATGGGTTGCTTCATCCACCTGGATTTCCAGTTGTATGGTGTAAATGTTTTCTTCCGAGTCAAAAGCCACCCCCAGGGGAAAGAAGAAAGCCTTCTCTCCCAGGGAGACCGGGAGGCTTTTCAGGGTTGTTTTATACTGGTATTCCTCTCCGTCCTGAACCAAGAGAACATCACCCCGGGCAATAAGGAGAATAGATCCGTCGTCCAGGATATAAGGGGTGATCTCCGCGAGAATTTTTACGGATTCACCGTTCAGCTTCACCGTTACGGTCTCTCCGGAAATGGTCACCTCATTGCTTTCAACATGCCATACTACCGATTCTTCGTCTTCCAGGACCCGGGTGATAACGGTGAGTTCAAGACTTTTATCTCTGAAATCATCAAGAGGAGTATCGGCCTGCAGGGGAAAGGCAAGAAACGTTAATAACAGCATCGGAGGTAATAAACGGGAAATCACCTTCAGAGCCTCTGTTTCAGTTCCGCTTCCCGAATGAGAACCGGTTCACCCAGGGTGTAGAAATCCGAGCGTTCGGGGAGCTGAATGTAGATATCAATATTGGCGTTATGGGATTCAAAAACCTTCAGAGCTTCTTCCAGGGTTCGGATATTCCGCTCTTCCACAGGAATAACCAGGTCTTCCGCCAGATAAGAGGGTTGTTTTTCGCCCCCCCGATCGAAGAAGAGAAACATCCCCAGGAGGAAGGCCAGAGCACAGGCCGCGGCAAACACGGGCAGAGACACTCCCCGCCGGAAGGATTTAATAAACCGCGGTTGTAATACTTCCCACCGGACTTCGGCGGTATGGCAAACCTCCCGGCTTAAAGGTTCGTCTATCCTTACTTCGGCTTCTTGAAGTCGCCGTCGCAGGGTTAAAAAATCATCAAGCCGGCGAGCGCAGGCTTCGCATTGGGTGATATGTTCCTCCACCCGTTTTTTCCAATGCAGGGGTAACTCATTATCGATATAGGCGGACAGGAGTTCTTCCTCAGGGCACATAGGGTTCCTCCTTATCGAGGAGTTCCTTCAGTTCTTTTCGGGCTCGGTACACCCTTACCTTTACGTTGCCTTCAGAAATTCTTAAAATCTTTCCGATTTCGGAATACTGAAGTCCGGCATATTCTTTCAGAATAAGAACTGTTCCCAAGGACGGAGCAAGGGCTCTGAGAGCTGCCCTGACCTGCCGGAAAGCCTCATTCTTCAGAACCATCGTTTCCCCCGACAGGGGCACGGTTTTATCATTTTTTGCATACCGCTCGACCGCTTTCTTTTCCCTTCCACGCCGTTTTACAAAATTCAGACAAAGGTTCTTAACCACCCGTAAGAGCCAGTATTTCACCTGATCGGCATCTTCCAGGGGAACCAGCCTCTTGTGATATCGCAGAAAGGCCTCCTGGCATAATTCCTCGGAAACATCCATATCACCGGTTATATGGTAAGCCACCTTCATCAGCACGGGAAATAATTTTTTATACAGGGCGGCAAAAGTTTCCGGACCTTCTTCTTTCTTCATCATGTAAACAACTCAAACCGCCGGGGGTTACACCTTTCTTTTCCATCGGGTACCGGCCGGGGTGTCTTCCAGGACAATTCCCAGCTGATCCAACTGATCTCTTAGTCGGTCCGCTTCAGTAAAATCCCTGTTCTTTCTGGCTTCCTCCCTGCGTTTTATCAGGTCAAGGATATCCTCCGAAACTTCGCCGGTCTCTTTTCCCGTCTCCGCCAGCTTAAGACCGAAGATCTTATCCATATCTAATAAAAGGGTCAGTTTATCCCCTTCGGGAAGTTCCGGATCCTTGAGGAGAGACCAAAGATCGGCCAGAGAACGGGTTACCCCCAGATCTTCAGCCAGATGTTCCCGAAAGGCTTGAAGATACGCGCTTCCTTTCTCTGAAAGATCCTTCTCATCTACCGGTTCCGCAGCTTCACGAAGGCGCTGGACCCGTTCAACCAGGTTATTCCTGGCGATCCGGGCCCCCTCCAGGGCTTCCCGGGAGAACACCAGTTCCCGGCGGTAATGGGCTCCAAGGCAAAAATATCGATAGTCCAGCGGAGAGAAGCCTTCATCCGTCAGGGAATCCAGGGTAATAAAATTATGTGCCGATTTTGCCATCTTCTCGGTGTTCATCAGGAGGAATTCCCCATGAAGCCAGTACCGAACCCAGGGCTTTTTTCCGGTAGCGGCTTCGGATTGGGCTATCTCATTGGTGTGGTGCACCGGAATATGGTCCACCCCGCCGCAGTGGATATCGAACTGCTCCCCCAGGTACTTCATGCTCATGGCGGAACACTCCACGTGCCAGCCCGGATACCCCCGTCCCCAGGGGGAATCCCACATCATGGCCTGGTGGGTGAACTTGGAATTGGTAAACCAGAGGACAAAGTCATGGGGATTCCGTTTCATCCCGTCCACGTCAATCCTTGCCCCGGCCCTGAGTCCTTCCCGGTCCAACAGAGCCAGTTTCCCGTAATCGTTGCAGGCGTCGATGCTGAAATAGAGGTTTCCGCCGGAGGAATAGGTAAAGCCGTTCTCTTCGATACGACGGATCAGGTCTATCATTTCCTGAATATGATCCGTGGCGGCACAGGCCGTATGGGGCCGCAGGATATTGAGGCGGTCGGTATCCTTAAAAAAGGCCTCCGTATAGAACTTGGCGATATCCCAAACCGATCGGCCTTCCTCCCGGGAAGACTTCACCATCTTATCTTCCCCTTCATCGGCATCGTCGGTCAGGTGCCCCACGTCGGTGACGTTCATGATATGCCGAACCGAGTACCCTGCGTATTCCAGGGTACGGCGGAGGAGATCCTCAAAAATATAGGTCCGCAAGTTTCCGATGTGGGCAAAATTGTACACCGTGGGTCCGCAGGTGTATAACCCCACCTCGGGGGGAACAAGGGGGATAAAATCCTGAATCTGTCGACCCAGGGTGTTATAAAACTTCAGTTTCACGAAACACTCCAGAATTCCTGTGACGGATGTATGGAAATAAAGACTCCAGATACTATACTATGTACAGATGACTACTGTAAGGCAACTGATTGAAAAAATCAATATAAACGGAGCAATCCGCTTCAACGAACCCATGAGTCTCCACACATCCTACCGGATCGGCGGTCCGGCGGACATTTACGTTGAACCCCTGGACCTGGAAGAATTCACCCGGGTTTTTCTGTTAATCAAGGAAACGGCGAGCCCTTTCTTTCTTTTAGGCGGGGGGTCGAACATCCTGGTGTCGGACCGGGGGATTCGGGGGCTCGTGATCAATACAGCCAATCTACGACATATGGTTATTCAAGAGGACACCTGCTCCGTGGGAGCGGGAATGGCCGTCAGCGATCTGGCGGAGTATCTGGGCCTTTCAGGTTTCGGAGGATTGGAAACCTTCTACGCCATGCCGGGGAGCCTGGGCGGAGCTGTCTGGATGAACGCCCGATGCTACGACGTTTCCATCTCGGAGGTCTTACAGGAAGTTACCCTTCTGACACCCTCGGGGGAACTTCAGACATATCGGGTCCGCCCCGAAGACTTCGATTACAAAGTTTCCCCCTTCCAGGCCGATCATCGTATCATAGTGGAAACAACCTTCCGTCTTCGACGGGATGACCCGGCAGCACTTACCCGCCGGATGGCGGACATCCGCGCCGATCGGAAAAAGAAAGGCCATTTCGCTTATCCTTCCGCCGGATCGGTGTTTAAGAACAACCGTAGTTTTGGTAAGCCCAGCGGAGCTATCATCGATTCCCTGGGGCTTCGAGGATACGGGGTGGGGAAAGCCCGGGTATCTCCCCTTCACGCTAATTTCATCATCAACGAGGGTGGTGCCCTGGCGGAAGACGTGAGAGCGGTTATCCGGCACGTACAGGAAAGCGTCCTGGAAGCCTACGGCTACACCCTGGAACCGGAGGTTCTGCTGGTGGGGGAATGGGAGGTATCATGAAACTCTACGAACAATTACGAAAGGAAGAGATGCCCGGGAGCGATTTAAAGGAATTTCTCGCCCAGTTGCCCCTGACGGATATCCTTGATTCCTGGTCTTCTCTGACGGCGGAAGAGCATCTGCAGGTATTCTTGAATCTTCCCACGGATACCAAGGTAGACCTGGTGAACGAGCTTTCTCCGCCGGAACAGGAGCACCTGATCGGTCTGCTCTCGGAACAGCACATTCGAGCCTTCTTAGAGGGGATGGAGCCCGACGACGTCGCCGACTTTATGCAGGCGGTGAATCCGGAGGTTCGGAAAGCGGTCTGGGACAACCTCAGTGAAGAAGCCAAGCGGGAAACCCTCTTTCTTCTCCGCTTCGATGAAGACGACGCCGCGGGAATCATGACCCCCCGGTACCTGGCCGTCCGCTCCTCCATCTCCGTTTCCCAGGCTATGAACTTCGTACGGAAAAATGTGGAAAACGTGGAAACCGTGTATTATATCTACGTCATCGATGAAACCAAGCGGCTTACCGGTGTTATCTCCATAAAGGATCTTCTTTCGGCGAAAGACCAGGCTCTGGTTCGGGACATCATGGAAACCCAGGTTATCTCCGTTCTGGATGAAACCGACCAGGAAGAAGCCGCCCGTATCCTGGAGACCTATGACCTTATCGCTCTGCCGGTAGTGGACGCCTACCACCGGCTTCTCGGTATTATCACCTTTGACGACGTGATCGATGTTATCCGGGAGGAACACACCGAGGACACCTACAGGATGGGAGCTATCGGAGGAACGGCCACCAGGTATCTGGACACTTCGGTGTTCGGCCTGGTAAAAAAACGGGTTCCCTGGCTGATTATCCTCCTCCTGGTGGGGACCATTACCACCAATGTGCTGCATCACTACGAATCCATTATCTTAGGAGCCGCTTTCCTGTTCATGTTTATGCCGGTGATTATCCAGACCGGTGGTAACTCCGGCGGTCAGTCGGCCACCCTGATGATCCGTGGTCTGGCTACGGAGGAGATCCATACACGGGATTTCTGGAGGATTCTGTTGAAGGAACTGGTCGTTGGGCTTCTCATGGGAATCATCACCGGAGCGGTGATTCTCCTTCGCAGCTATGTCCTTCCCCCGGGGGTTACCATCTACCAGGCCCTCACCATCGGTTTATCCTTAACCTTCGTGGTTCTCTTTTCCACCGTGGTTGGAGCCTGCGCTCCCCTGATTATCCGCCGCCTGGGCTTCGACCCCACGGTTATGTCCACCCCCCTTATGGCGACCCTCATAGATGTCTGCGGGCTGACGATCTATTTCGAGATCGCCCGGACACTTTTGAATCTGTAGGAACTTTCAGCCCTTTTCTTCCAGGCGGAAAGCCGCTCGTACCGTACCTTGCGTATCACCGCCGGCGGTAAAACGACAGGAAGAGCCCTTGAAAGAACCTCTCAAGCCGAGACTGAACCCCTCGTCGGAGTCGTGAACCAGGCTCAAGGCCAGAGAGAGCTTATCTCCGGTAAAGGAAGCCTCGAGTTTTCCCCGCAGCGCCGGCTCCGTTGCATCCACCTTTCGCACACGAAGTTCTCCGGCCAGGGAACCGGCTGGAAAACTAATCTTCAGATCCATTCTCAAGGTGTCGGTTATTCCGCCGGAACCGTCACTCATCCAGTCGATCCGGCGGCCGAAAAAGAATACGCTCTTCCATGGCGGAAGATCAAGGATCAGCGACGCCTCGGCTTGGTCTGTCACACCCTGCTGGAGATCCGGCAGCAGGCTCAAACGTTTTACCTCCCGTGCCGCCCCGGCCACCGTTTTAAGACGGCCGGTTTCAGGTATGGTGACCCGGGCTCCAAGGCGGAAAACCTTGTCCGGAGCTTCTCCCGACGGGGCAAGGTAGGTTTCCGAGCAGCCCGCCGCCGCTGCTTCAGCTTTCAGCAGGTCGGATGAATATTCGCCTGAAAAGCGCAGAAAAAACCCTTGCCGCGAATAGCGGGGCAGGCAAAAACCGGCCGCCGTGGCCAGGGTCAGGGGACCGAAGGTTCCCCGGGTCTCCAGGGCCCCGTGAAACAGCCCCTGGGAAAGAACCCGGGGGTTACAGCTGAACCAGGAATCCTGAGGTTCAGCCTTTTCCGGCCGGGAGTACAACCCGGCGGCCTGGACGGAAAGAGCCCCGAAGGTGAGGCCTGAGATACTACCCATCTGCGGATAAGGTCGCAGCATCAGCAACAGTTGATCCGTCCGCCGATCCTCTTCCCGGTAGAACACAGCCCCCTGGGGTGCAGCCTTTCCCGGGGTATAATCGGCAAAGCACCCGGTCGGTTCGGTAAAAACCGAACTGCCCTGGCCGTACCCCGCCGGAAGTTCCAGCTCTTTGAGCAATCCCTGGCGGGTCATGCTGCCGAACCGTATTCCGGGGAATGTAAAGGCAAAAGCGGCGTACCGAGGCAGCCCCTCCTTCGAGGAATGGAGAAGGGCCAGCATAACATCATCCTCAGCCAGGGTGAAGGTATGGACTGCCTTTTTCCCCGGGCCGTATTCCCCCGTGAACCCGAAGAAAGGCGCTGCCGCGGCAGGCAGGGCGGAGGAAAACAGGAAAAACAAAAGAGTGATTCTTCTCAGCATGTAATAAGATACTTACGGTGAAAAAACCTATCCTGCTTCAGCCTTGAAAAAAATTGTCTATTCATGGTACATAAGTATAAAAGGATTCTTTTCGACAGGAGTAAAAGCATGATTATATTGACATTAAACTGCGGCAGTTCGTCGGTAAAATACCAGTTATACAACTGGGATACCGCGGACGTGCTGGCTTCCGGAATCGTTGAACGGGTTACCCAGGACGGTTCCTTTATCAAACACAAAGCAAAAGGGAAAGAGGAGATTAAAAAGGACCACCCCTGCCCCACTCATCAGGAAGCCATGGAACTCCTGCTCGAGACCCTGATAGACAAGGAATACGGAGCTCTTTCCAGCATTTCGGAGATCAAGGCTGTAGGTCACCGGGTGGTTCACGGGGCGGAGAAATTCGCCAAATCGGTTATCATCACCGAGGAAGCCCTGGCTACCTTCAAGAGCCTGGCCGATCTCGCTCCTCTGCATATCCCGGCCAACATCATCGGCATTGAATCGGCCCAGGCGGA
Source organism: Spirochaetales bacterium (assembly GCA_016932135.1). GTDB lineage: Bacteria > Spirochaetota > Spirochaetia > JAFGDJ01 > JAFGDJ01 > JAFGDJ01. The sequence goes on from JAFGDJ010000178.1 coordinate 63,286, forward strand.
ACTTCCTGACGTTCCCCATTGTGCCATCATGGACACGGCCTGGCATCAAACCATGCCCCCCGAAGCCTACCTGTACGCCCTCCCCTACTCCTGGTACACCGATTACGGTATCCGGCGGTACGGGTTTCACGGTACTTCCTTTCTGTACACCGCCAAGCGGGCGGCGGTACTGTTGGGGAAAGACCCCTTTAAGACCAACCTGGTGATCGCCCATATCGGTAACGGCTCCAGCATCAACGCCGTGAAAGACGGCATCTCCGTGGACACCTCCATGGGTCTTACCCCCCTGGAAGGATTGATCATGGGCACCCGGGCGGGGGACCATGACCCGGCCATCGGTTTTCACATGATGAAAAGAACCGGCAAGAGCGCCGATGAAATCGAAAACATCCTGAACAAGAAAAGCGGTGTTTTGGGGATTACCGAGAAGTGGGTGGACCGACGGGACATCGAAGTGGCCGCCGAAGAGGGTAATGAAAGGGCTCTCCTGACTCAGAAGATGGAAGCCTACCGGATAAAAAAATACATCGGTGCCTACGCCGCCGCTTTAGGCGGCCTCGACGCGGTGGTCTTCACCGCCGGTGTTGGCGAGCGGGGTCCCGTAACCCGGCTCCTTTCCTGCAGCGGCCTGGAATACATGGGCATCAAGATCGACCCGGCGAAAAACAAGGCATCCATGACCCGAAACGCCGAAACCTGCATCTCTACCGACGATTCTCCGGTGAAGATCTTCGTCATTCCTACCAACGAAGAGCTGGTCATGACCGAAGACTCCTACGCCCTGATTTCGGGTACCTACGACGTGCATACCGAGTACACCTACCATTTCCAGGACCCGGGATACCGGAACCACGAACGGGAAGAGCTTTTTCCCGAGGACTGTAAGAAGTGGAAAGGTTTGGATAAAATCGTGGCGTTGCCGAAGAGATAATCTCAAGGCTGATAAAAAAACCGGACCTTCCATAAGGCCCGGTTTTTTATTGATCCTTCCAGTATATCCATCCCCGGCGGCGGGAGCCGTTCTATCTGCTGACCCGTCCGGAGGCGTCTCCGCCCTGGAGCTTCATCACCTCCTCCAGGCTCACCTGGTTGAAATCACCGAGAATCGAATGTTTCAGGCAGCTGGCCGCCGCGGCAAAGTCCAGGGCTTCCTGCCGATCCGAGAAGGTATTCAAGCCGTAGATCAGGCCTGCGGCAAAGGAATCCCCTCCTCCGACCCGGTCCACAATGTCGGTAATCTCATATTTTCGACTGTGATAGAACCGTTCACCGTCGTTAAGACAGGCGGACCAGCCGTTCCGGTCGGCGCTGACGCTTTCACGCAGGGTGATGGCCATCTGCTGAAGATTTGGGAAAGCCTTCAGGACCTTATCCGACAGTTTTCTGTAGGTATCGATATTCAGGACTCCCGATTCCACCCGGGCATCCACCTCGATCCCTAGAGATTTCTGGCAGTCTTCCTCGTTGGCGATACCGACATCTACATGGCGCACCAGGGCTCCCATGACGTCCACGGCCTTTTCGCCGTAGTTCCAAAGCTTCTTTCGGTAATTGAAATCGCAGGAAACGGTCAAACCCTTTTCCTTGGCCTTTTTCACCGCCTGCAGGGAGAGCTCTTTGGCGCTCTTGCTGATCGCCGGGGTAATGCCGGTAATGTGGAACCATGAGGCATCGGAAAAAACCTCATCCCAGTCGATATCCCCGGGCTTCGCCAAAGCCAGGGCGGAATACGAGCGGTCATACACCACGTTGGAAGAACGCTGGTTCGCCCCGGTTTCCAGGAAATAGATTCCCATGCGCCCTTCTCCCCGCCGGATATGGGAAACATCCACGGCGAATTTCCTCAGTTCCCGCAAACAGGCGTCGCCGACGGCATTCTCCGGCAGGACGGTGACAAAGGAAACCGGCAGATCGAACTGAGCCAGGGATACGGCTACATTGGCCTCCCCTCCTCCGAAGGTCGCTTCCAGGCTGGGAACCTGGAAAAGGCGGGTAACACCCGGAGCGTTGAGGCGAAGCATGATTTCACCGAAGGTTATGATTCTTTTCATACTCTGATCCTTCCTTCCTGTTTATCGATCTGCTATTTCTGCACAAGGTGAACGGCAAATCCGCAGAATTCCTGTTCCAGGTACACCGCTATCAGGGCATCGTTTTTCATCTTTTTGCTGTCTTCATCCACCGTGAAACCCCGGTTTTGCAAGTAAAAAACAGCCCGATGGATGTTGTTCGTTCTGACGGCCAGGTGCCCGTTCTTCCCCGGGCCCGGTGTCTTGGTTATTTCAATCCCCGGACCGGCAAAAACCGACGTGTTTCCCGGTTTGGTTTCAAAACCGAAGGCTTCGTAAAAAAGGGTCGCCAGGCTTAAGGCGGCATTTTCATCCGAGGAATTTATTCCCACGTGGGCCGGTTCGAAACCGAGGAACCTCCGGACCGATTCTTTTGCCACGGCGGTGATCTTTTCGAAGTTTCCCGCAGTAATGTCTTTGGTGGAGCAGAGCCAGCTGCCTCCCACGGCGTGGATGCAGCTTTCCGATCCGTAATCCGCCAGGTTTTCCAGGTCTACCCCTCCCGTGGGGATAAAAGATATCTGCCTGTACGGACCGTTCAGTGCCTTCATTCCTTTCAAGCCGCCGTAGATCGACGCGGGGAAAAACTTCAGTATCCTGAGGTTATATTTTAATGCCCGGTCGATCTCGGTGGGGGTGACACAGCCGGGCACCACCGGGATATCCCGTTCCATGCACCAGCGGACAATATCCTCATTGAATCCCGGCATAACGATGAACTCCGCTCCGGCGGCTTTTGCCTCTTCAGCCTTTTCCACGGTTAACACCGTACCCGCACCGATAAGCATGGACGGAACAGCCTTCTTCACCGCCCGGATGGCTTCGATTCCCGCATCGGTCCGTAGAGTGATTTCCATGACACCCACCCCCCCCGCCAGGAGGGCTTCGGCGGTCCGTACGGCTTCTTCCGCCGATTCCACCACTACCACGGGGACAAGCCCCGTTAAGCCGATTCTTTCCAGCACATCCATACCCAGAGCTCCTTTTTTTAGAATGTATTAATCCAGTACCGGGGCACACCCCCGGTAAGAACAGCTTTAACGTTTTCCGCCACCTTGGTTTTCAGTTCCCTCACCCCTTCCTGGGTATTGAACCCCGTATGGTCGGTTAATACACAATTGTCCAGGGTCAATAAAGGATCATCCCCGGGCAGGGGTTCGACATGATGGTTGTCCAGCCCGGCAAAGGCGATTTGTTTTGTCTGTAACGCCTTTACCAGGGCTTGATGATCCAGGACTCCTCCCCGGGAGGTGTTTACAAAGACGGCGGTTTTTTTCATCCTCCCGAAGGCATCGGCATTCATTATCTTGTCCGTTTCTTTGGTGAGGGGAATATGGAGGGTGACAATATCCGCCTTGGAGAGGGCTTCGCTTAAGTTCACTGGTTTCGCGCCGTTTTTTTCAATCAGGGCCGGATCCACATAGGGGTCACAAACCAGTACCTCTCCCAGCCCTAAGGCTGAAACTTTACGGTGAAGACACCGGCCGCTCCTGCCGTAGCCGATGATCGACAGGGTCTTTCCCTTTATCCGGAAGATGTTCTCCCTTCCCAGGTTCCACTTGCCCTGTCGAATGAGCTTATCTTTTAAGACAATCTGCCGCAGGCTGCAAAAGATATGGGCTAAGGCCAGGTCGGAGACATCTTCTTCACAGTAATCGGGCACATTTGCCAGATAGATTTTTTTCCTGGTACAGGCTTCCGGATCGACGTTGTCATACCCCACGCCGTAACGGGAGATAACCCTGACCTTCTCCATGGCCATTACCACCCTCGCAGGCATGGGGGCCAGGTCAAGCAGAAGCCCGTCGGCCTTCTTACAGATCCGAATAACGTCTTCTTCGGTCCTGCAGTTCTTCACTTCCAGGGCCGCTCCGCAGTCCCGAAGAATGTTCTCCTCGATACTGTAATCTCCGTGCCGGTCATCCGTGACCATTACCGTAAACTCAGGCATGCCATACCTCCTGGGAATTGTACCGGGATTTACTGAGAACTTACTGGCGTCCTTCCTGATGCCCCGTCGACAGCAGGAAAGAGAGTTGATTATTTCTGCAGAGTTTGACCGGAAACCTCTGCAGCCTTAGCTTCCCCCGCCAGATAACGGATAATCTCCAGGGAGAATTCCGCCGCCGTTCCGGGTCCCCGGCTGGTAATGACGTTGCCGTCCCGAACAACCCGCCGAGTGGAAAATTCCGCCCCTGTAAGGTCTCCTTCACAGCCGGGGTAACAGGTAGCCTTTTTCCCTTCCAGAATACCCAAAGGTGCCAGGACAAAAGCGGGAGAGGCACAGATGGCCGCCACCAGGGCTCCCCGTCGGTGTAATACCTGTATCAAGACTTGGGCTTCCTTCGACGCGGCCACGTTGGAGGCTCCGGGAAGACCGCCGGGAATAACCACACCGTCCAGGTCCTCCGACAGGTCTTCTACGCCCAGATCGGCGCCAACAGAAAGCCCGTGAGCCCCTTTCAAGACGGTACCGCCGATACCGGCAACCTGAACTTCGATCCCCGCCCGCCGCAGGTAATCCACCGGGGTAACCGCTTCGACTTCCTCAAAGCCTTGGGCCAATAATAAAGCGATCTTTTTCATCCTTTCCTCCTTCGGCATGGTCAACCCATGGCATCATAGGCTTCCATGAGCAGTTCTTCCGTTTCCTTCCAGCCGATGCATTCATCGGTGACGGAAACGCCATAGTTCAATCGGGAAAGATCTTCCGGAATCGGCTGATTTCCCGCTACAAGATTGCTTTCCAGCATGAAGCCGATAATGGACTGCCGGTTCCTTCGGCGCTGCTCCAGCAGAGCCCTCATGACCCTTTCCTGCCGGATATGCTTCTTTCCGGAATTCATGTGGCTGCAATCCACCATAACGGCGGGATGGATACCCAGTTCTCTGATCATCTCCTCCGCTTCTTCCACCGTTTCCTCATAGTAATTCGGCCCCGGCCGCCCGCCCCTTAAAATAATGTGGGAAGCTTCATTTCCCAAGGTTGTGAGGACACAGGTCTGCCCCTGAGGGTTAATACCTATAAAGTTATGACCCGCCCGAGCTGATTCCATGGCGTTGACTGCCGAAGCAAGGCTTCCGTCGGTGGCGTTCTTGAACCCCACGGGCATGGAAAGACCGCTGGCCAGATTTCGATGGGTCTGGCTTTCCGTCGTTCTTGCCCCGATGGCGGCCCAGGATATCAGGTCGGAAACATACTGAGGCACAATGGGGTCCAGCATCTCCGAACCGGCGGGCATGCCCATATTCGCCAGATCCAGGAGAAGTCTCCTGGCGATCCGCAGCCCTTCCTCAATCCGGTAGGAACCGTCCAGATACGGGTCGATGATCAGACCTCTCCAACCTAAAACCGAACGAGGTTTTTCGAAATACACCCGCATGATGACGTAGATTCTATCCAGGACCTGCTCTCGCAGAATCTTGAGCTTGCGGGCATAGTCCAGGGCCGCTGCGGTGTCATGAATCGAGCAGGGACCTACCACGGCCAGAAGCCGTCGATCTTTTCCCAGGATGATATCTTCGATAATCTCGCGGCTTTCATAGACCGTTTCACTTCCCCGGTCTGAAAGAGGAATCTCCCTGATGAGTTCTTCAGGAGGAATCAGGGGTGTAATACCGGTTATCCGGAGGTTATTGGTGTTCCGCATGGCTTATTCTTCTATTGTTTCCTTTCGTGTTCGGGCTTCCTGCTCCCCCCATAGTATACCTTGAAAGGGGGTCCTTCAAGAAGACCGTCCGACTCCTTCCTGACATGGCGGCAGGCAGAGCTCTCCTTTTTCACACACCCGGATATGCAGGTCAGGGACCAGATGAAGGCGCAGGTGTTCTTTCAGCACCTCCGGCGCGTTGTTGGTGTCCGACAAGTGGCAGAAATACACCATTTCCAGGTCCGGTTCGTCGCAGGAATAGAGGTCGTTCAAGAAATGAACCGCGTCGTCGTTGGACAGGTGCCCCTGTTCCGATAGAATCCGCTGTTTAATATCCTCCGGGTAGGGTCCGTTCAGCAGCATGGTCTTTGAGTAATTCGCTTCGAGGAACAACACATTACTCTGTCGGGCAAGCTCGTACATCCTGGGCAGAATAACCCCTGTATCGGTAATGATGGTAAAAGACCTTCCCGGCAACCGGAGGTGGTAATTCATGGAGCAAGGAGCGTCATGGGAAGACAAAAAAGGCAGAATAGTGACAGCTCCCACCGTTACAGGCTCTTCCGGGGTCAGGGGAAGGCTGCTGTGGACGCCCTTGGGGAAGAAGCGGGGAACCGGCAGGTCCCGGTGCAAGGCTACGGGAATCTTTAAAGCCCGGGAAAGGGTTGAAACCCCCCGCAGATGGTCTCCATGAACATGGGTCAACAGAATGATCTTTAAGGCCCCGGGATCGAATCCCGCCGCCACGGCCCGGCGGAGGAATTCCTTGCAGGAAAAACCGTTATCCACCGCTACGGCGGTATCCCCATACTGAAAGATATAAGCATTGGCGGAAGACCCGCTTCCTAATACCGCGTAGCGGACAGCTTCAGTTTCCTGCGGCCGGGCCGCGGATATGACCGGTTGTACCCTGTCAGGCATGGGAATCTCCTGAAATCAGAGAGAGGAGGGCCGCCGAATCAAACCCGACAACCGCCTTCTTTCCGTATCGTATTACCGGTGTTTTGAGCAGCTCCACATCCGTCTCCAGTTCTTCCAGGGGATCGTAGTCCATATAAGACAAGCCCCGGTCCCGATAACGCTTAGAATCCCGGTCTATCAATCCATCCCTGCCTACCGAAGCCGCGATATTAGCCAGCTCACCGGCGGAAAGAGCTCTTTGGTTCAGATCGACAAACTGGAATTGGATTCCCCGTTCCTTGAGAAATCTGAGGGCCTTGGAGGTTTCCTTGCATTTTTTTGTTCCGATGACTTGAAGCATCATGATATA